>JBBECN010000283.1:0-1562 GCA_040881795.1 Akkermansiaceae bacterium | reverse complement strand
TCTCCACGCCCGAAGTCTATGGCAGTTGCTCGGGTGACGTACGCGAAGACGCGCCATTCAATCCCAGCACGCCCTATGCTGCTTCCCGCGCCGCGTGCGACTTGCACCTGCAGACCTTCATCCGCCAATACAATTTTCCCGCCGTTTTCACGCGTGCGGCCAATGTCTTCGGTCCCGGCCAGCAACTCTACCGCATCGTCCCGCGCACGCTGCTCTTCCTAGCGCTGGGCAAAACCCTGCAACTCCACGGTGGCGGACACTCAGTGCGTTCCTTCATCCACATTGACGACGTCTCGGACGGCACCCTGCGCGCCGCCCTTCATGGCGCGCCCGGCGATGTCTTCCACCTTTCCACCAAGCGGACCATCTCCATCCGCGATCTCGTCGCGCTCATGTGCGACCAAGCTGGAGTCAAATTCGCCGACTTTGCCGAGATCGCCGCCGACCGCCCCGGCAAAGACTCCGCTTACCTCCTCGATGCCAGTCTCGCCCGAACCAAGCTCGGCTGGCAGGATCGCGTTTCATTGGAAGAGGGGATCGCCGAGACCAAACGCTGGATCGACAACAATCTCCCCGCCCTGCGCGAGCAACCGATGAACTACATCCACAAAGCGTGAGGAAATAATGAATGCAAAGCTCCGAGGTAGGGACGAGCGGCCCGCTCGTCCGCTCCCACAAACGGCCACGCGAGCCGCGTGCCCCTACCTTCAACTAACTCATCGCTCCAATTTCTAACTTCATCCTTATGTCAAAAATCCTCGTCACAGGCGGTTTCGGATACGTCGGCAGCCGGCTCGTTCCACATCTTCTCTCCCTCGGCCACGATGTTTGTGTCCTCGACCTCATGCTTTACACCGAAGCCGGTCTGGACGCGCTCAAAGCCGGTGCAAAATGGCCTGAGTGGGAGAAGCGTTTCAGTCTGGTCCGCGGGGACCTCCGTGACGCGGGCAAGGTGCGCGAAGCTCTGGCCGGACGCGACACTGTCATTCACTTGGCGGCCATCTCCAACGATCCCACCGGTGATATCGACGAAGTCCTCACGCGGCAGGTCAACTTCGATGCCGTCGGCATGCTGCTTGCTCTGGCCAAGGAAGCCGGTGTGAAGCGCTTGATCAATGCGTCGTCCTCCAGTGTCTTCGGTGCCCGCACCGAATCGGAAATCAACGAGAGCCTCGAGCCTGAGCCCTTGACCTTTTATTCGAAATACAAGGCCCTCTCCGAGTGGCTCGTGCTCTCCGCTGCCGGACCGGATTTCTGCGCGGTCAATGTCCGTCCGGCCACGATCTGCGGATACTCACCCCGTCAGCGCTTCGATCTCACGGTGAACAAGCTGACCGCCGACGCCCTACGCAAGAAGGTGATCACGGTCCACGGTGGCAAGCAGCGTCGCCCGAATGTCGGCATGACCGACATGATCAACCTCTACGGCCTGCTCGTGGACGCTCCGGCCGACAAAATCAGCGGCCGCACCTTCAACTTCGGCTTCGAGAACCATCAGGTCATCGACATCGCCAAAATCATCCAGTCCGAGTTGTCCGATCTGAATGTCGAAATCAAGGTGA
>JBBECN010000282.1:0-1567 GCA_040881795.1 Akkermansiaceae bacterium | reverse complement strand
CCGTCGTTACTTTTTACTTTTTACCCGCTACTTTTTACCGCCGCGAAGCGGCTTGGGGGTCAGGCCTTGCTCTGTGCTTTTTCGAAGTCAGCAGCGAAAGGGCTGTCTCTCGGCTCAGTAGAGAAAACCGAACATCCAAAGCGGAACTCGACGGCCTGAACCCGCCGGAACGCCATCCACGGCGAGCCAGGCCGATGAGATCCCGGCAACTTGGCGAAAGTCTTTGGTTTTACCGCCCACCTCGAAGACAAAACGGCCGTCCACCTTGAAATCCCCGTGCGGCGCCGTTTGCACACGATGTGATGTCGAGAGCATGCGGCAAAAGAACGTCTCGCGCACTGCACCGACTTCCGGCCGACCCCCGGCCGCCAAGGCATAGCACTGGGCCGGATCGCCGAGATAAAGACGGTCAGGCTTCTCCATCGACCGCAAGGCGCCCCCGCCGCGATGGACCAACATGATCAGGCCGGCTTCCTCCAAGTTCCGCAGATACTCCTTCAGGGTGCGATCGTCCGCCACGTCGGACAAGGCCCGGAGCTTTTTAAGGTCAGGGGTCAATGGCACGTTGGCAGCCACGGCCGCCAGCAGGCGTTTCAATCGCCGCACGCTGTGGCCGGTCAGCGCAGGATGCAGGGCTGGCAGGTCGCTTTCGAGCGCGGCGTGCATACTTTGCTCGAGCACGGTGTGAAACACGCTTTGGTCCCCGCACTCCATAAAAAACGGGTAATAACCGCAGGCCAGGTAGTCGCGGAACTCGGCCAAAATCTCGAGCCGGGCCGCGCCCAAACGCTTGCTGATGGACGCCGCCTCCCGCTCGTGATGATGGAGCAAGGTTTCCAGATCCAAGGCCGGGCAAACCACGCCACGCCTAATGGCCAGGAACTCGCGGAAGGACAAACCGGCCAGCCGGTGAACGGCCACCCGGCGACTGAGATCATGCGTGCCACGGCGCAATTGCAGCATGGAGCTTCCCGAAGCCACCACTTTCAACCCGGGAAACGTATCCAAGATACTCTTCAGATCACGCGACCAATAGGGCGCCTTGTGCACCTCGTCCAAGCAGAGCAAATCGCCCCCCGTTTGCGCGAACTCGGCCGCGATGTCATAAAGCGGCATCTGCGCCACGACAAAATGATCCGCCGGCAAATAAAGGCACCGGCGTGAAGCCTCATAATCCGGATACCGCTCCACCAAATGCTGGACAAGGCAGGTGGTTTTACCCACGCCCCGCGCGCCCGTGATCAGTGTCCCGCGCCCGACAAAAGTCGCCGGAGTCATCAAGTAGCGGCGGTAGGGGCGATCCAACCTTCCCACCAGCTGCCGGCTCAGCTCAAAAAGGTGATCAATCATGGCTGTATGGAATGCACTCCATGTTTAGGCACTAAAAATATGGAGTGCAATCCATTTCTCATTGTGTGCCGCCTACCTTGGTTGAGCTCCCGCGATCAGGAGGCATGCCTCCTTTATGTGTTTGAGCCAGAAGTGGCGAATTACCATACGCTACCGGCCTTAACGCATAGTTATACTTTGCGCTGAGTCGGAACCATGCAGTTGAACAATCGAGCGG
>JBBECN010000281.1:0-1571 GCA_040881795.1 Akkermansiaceae bacterium | reverse complement strand
GGATGTGCGAGAAGTTCACGGGTTGCCGGGTATTGTCTTACTGCCTGATGTCCAACCACTTTCACTTGCTGCTGGAGGTGCCTCCGATGCCGGAGGGCGGGATCACGAATGAGGAGCTGTTTGCTCGGCTGCGCGTTTTTTACAGCGAGGCGCAGGTGGCGGAGATCGTGAAGGAGATGGAGGACGCCACGGTGGTGCGCACACGAAGTGAGTTTGAGTTGCCACCCGTGGATGAAAAGGGCGTGCCTCTGACGCCGGCCCAGGAGCTGGCGATGGCAAAGCAGCAGGGGGCGCAACGGGTGGAGGAAATCCGCCGCCGCTATACCCGGCGGATGCATGATTTAAGCGAGTTCATGAAATCCCTGCTGGAACGCTTCACCAAATGGTTCAACCGCACGCATTCGCGCTCCGGCACGCTGTGGGAAGACCGGTTCAAGAGCGTGATCGTGGAAAGCGGGGTGGCGGCGCGGACGATGGCGGCCTACATCGATCTCAATCCGGTGCGGGCGGGCACGGTTTCTGATCCGGCGGATTATCGTTGGAGTAGCTACGGCGAAGCGGTGGGCGGCGGCGCGAAGGGAAATGGGAAGAAGGCGCGCGAGGGCCTCGTGCGCGCGTATTCTTGTGACCAGGGAGTGGGTTTCGAGGTGGAGAAATGGCGCGATGTCTCGCGTTCATACCGACGCTTGATGGGGCTGGCTTTAGGCCAGAAACCGGGGCGGGCGCAAGTGGCGGGGGCCGGGAGCAAGCTGGGTCAAACCACCCTGAACACGGTTGAGGCGCTGGAGGGCGAGGATAATGAAACGGTGCTGCAGGATCTGAAAATCGCAAAAATGCTGCGCTGCCGCGTCCGCTATTTTACGGATGGGGCGGTGATAGGCAGCAGGGAGTTCGTGAACGAGGCGTTTGCCAGCGCGCGAGATAGATTCGGAGCCAAGCGGAAGGATGGTGCGAGGAAACTGAAAGGCGTAAGCGCGGCTGCAAGTGAGACCATGTGGAGTCTGAGAGATCTCCGAAAGGGAATCGCTTGAGTTAGTTACTGATAGGCGGGTGGATAACTGTTAAATCCCAAATTGATATCCTTCGGTTTTGCCAAATTTTGAACCCATAACAGCAAAACACATGACAGCAAGACAGGCTTTTTGAAAGAAACCATACTTGTCTCCGGACCACTGGCTCAACTCCCCCGAAGATCGTCGGTCCGCCCCACCAAACATCCCGGCGTGCTGTCACGTGTGCTGCTCGCCTTCGGGGCCATGTGACGTGCGCGGTGTAATGCTGCATCCTGTCCAGGACCCTCCCGGCAAGCCGGGTCCCTCCCTCCCCGGATGTTCCCTCGGGAATACCTCGGCAGCATTTGACTACGCGATCGCTCCGTCCATACCAGTTTGGCCTGCGGCAGGAGATGACCGCCGTTAGCACGGCTCCGAGTATTCCCGCCGCAGTCACAAGTCCCCTACGGCATGCAGCGTAAGCGTCCTAAACTAAGCGTGGTCCCAAGCGCCTTGCACAGGGTTTTGCTACGGCGGGTTCATAGATGTCATAGTTTTCGCATCTATGACACTTATGAA
>JBBECN010000280.1:49177-50348 GCA_040881795.1 Akkermansiaceae bacterium | reverse complement strand
TTCTGGCCGAATTTCAAGCGCACCTTCGAGAACGTCCCTTTCCGCATCCTCGCGATTTTCGCACTCGTGTTCACCTTCGGCATCAATCTGGTGCAAGGCCAGATGTTCTATCTGCGCACCTTCTACGCACTCAAGGGAGACACCGTTTTCTCCGCGAAACTTACCGGCATCGAAGGCACCTTGTCCCTCGTCATTGGAGTGATCTCCATCCCCTTCTTCACATGGCTCTGCAGCCGCATCGGCAAAAAGGAAACCCTGATGATCTCCACCGGCATCATCATGTTCGCCACCTGGTTGTCATGGTTCACCTACACGCCTGAAAATCCCTGGCTCGCCCTCGTCACCGGCACCCTTCTCTCACCCGGCTATGTCGGCATCTATCTGGTCATTCCTTCGATGATTGCCGATGTCGTCGATTCCGAGGAACTCCGCTGCGGTGACCGCCGGGAGGGCGGCTTCAACGCGATTTTCTCATGGATGAACAAAGCCGCCATGTCCCTCGCTTACGGCATCGCCGGAGTGATCGTCGTCTGGTGTGGATTTGAAATCGCAAAACGGGCTGCCCAAACCCCCGAAGCATTCCAGAACATGCGGATCTGTTTCGCCATCCTTCCTACGCTCTTCATGGCTCCAGCCCTGATCCTGCTCGCCCGCTACCCACTTTCCCACCGCCGCATGGAGGAAATCCGTGAGGAACTCGAAGCTCGACGCGGCAGGATCTAACACCACGCTCCGACATGCCCATCCAACCCCGCCCGCTCAAATTCCCGAAAAACTTCGTCTGGGGATTCGCCGCCGCCGCCCCGCAAATCGAGGGAGCCGCCTTCACCGATGGCAAGGGCCCGTCCGTCTGGGACACCTTCGCCCGCCAACGCGGAAAAGTGAAAAACGGCGACAATCTCGACGTCGCCTGTGATCACTATCACCTTTTCAAAAAAGACTTCGCCCTCATGGCCAAGCTCGGCGGGAAAAACTACCGCCTGTCCCTCGCTTGGCCCCGAATCTATCCGACTGGCCGCGGTGCGGTAAACCAAAAGGGCATCGATTTCTATCACCGCCTCATCGATTCAATCCTTGAAAACGACATCACCCCGTGGGTCACCATGTTCCACTGGGACCTGCCTCAAGCTCTCGAAGACGACTTCGGCGGCTGGCGCGACCGCCGCACCGC
>JBBECN010000280.1:0-49077 GCA_040881795.1 Akkermansiaceae bacterium | reverse complement strand
AAACCCGAAGTCCTACCCTTCCCAACCTCCTACCCTTGCGCCGATACCACCTGGCTCAAGCACACCCCGCAGTCCATCTACTGGACCCCGCGATTCTGCGCGGAAATCTACGGGGTGAAATCCATCTACATCACCGAGAGCGGCGCGGGTTACAACGATGCCCCGCCCGTCAACGGCGAGGTGCTCGATCTCCACCGCCGCGACTACGTTAGAAATCATCTTCAAGAACTCCACCGCGGCATCGGCGACGGCGTCCCGACCAAGGGTTATTTCCTCTGGTCCTTCATGGACAACTTCGAGTGGGAGGACGGTTACGCCATGCGCTTCGGTGTTGTTTACTGTGATTTCAAAACCCAGAAGCGCACCCCGAAACTCAGTGCCAAGTGGTATTCCAAAGTCATGGAAGCCAACGCCATCGTCTGATCCATGAAGATTCTGCCCGCCATCTGCGGCCTTCTCGCTGCCGGGCAGGTGGCCGCCGCAGTGAAACTGCCAGCGGTTCTATCCGATCATGCGGTTCTCACCCGCACCGAGCAGGTTCCAATTTGGGGTTGGGCCGATCCGGGCGAGGAAGTCACCGTCAACCTTGGCGAGCAAACTGCGAAGACGAGAGCCGGTGCAGGGGGCAAATGGCGCGTCGATCTGAATCTATCAAAATCACCGGATGGCCCCTTCGAACTCACCGTTGCAGGGACTAACAGACTAGTCGTAAAGGACGTCATCGTCGGCGAAGTATGGGTCGCCTCCGGCCAGTCGAACATGGATTGGCGCGTCGGCCAGTCTCTCGAAGCGAAGGAAGAAGCCGCCCGTCCTGCCAATCCGCTGATCCGCCAGTTTTCCGTAGCTCAAGCCACCGCACTGGATCCTGCCGAGGATTGCGTCGGGCATTGGATTGTCGCCGCTCCCGATACGGTGGGAGAGTTCACCGCCGTCGGATACTTTTTTGCCAGAAATTTGTCCGAGCGACGCAACGTCGCCGTCGGCCTGCTTCACGCTTCATGGGGCGGTATGAACATCGAGCGCTGGATCGGCGGGCGTGGCTTCGCCCTTGATCCGGACATCAGCGCGCGTGCCGCCGGGATTCTCTCAAGAACCCGGGAGTCCGTCAGCGAGATCGCCTCCTATCAGAAAAAGCTGGATGCCTGGCAGAAACGTTTTTCCCGTGGCGATGTCCGCAACGGCAAACCCGCGGACTATGCCGCACCCGACGTGAATACCCGTGATTGGAAACCCGTCACGCTGCCAGGCACCCTCGCCGCAGCAGGACTGCCAGATGCAGGTTCCGTATGGATGCGGCGCACCGTGGATTATCCCAAGGTTCTGACGGGCACCCAATTTAACATCGGCCATCCCGAGGGATTCGTGGAAGCCTATTGGAATGGCGAACGCGTGGGAGTGACTTCGCCGCAAAGCCTGCCAGCCGGTGACGTCGTTTCATTCTTTGTCGCCGAGGACCGAATCAAACCCGGACCTAACACACTTGCCATCCGGCTTTTCCAGCCTTCCCAAGGCGCGGCCATCACGAAGCCATCTTCCAAACATCTCAATCTCGACTACGGCGGAAAACCTCTCGAAGGGGAATGGCTCGCCAAGGTTGAGAACGCCCTTCCTCCACTCACTTCCGAAGCGCTGGCAACCATCATACAAACTCCAGTGCCCATACGCCCATCCGCGGCGCCATCGTGCATGTTCAATGCGATGGTGAATCCCCTCGTCCCCCACGCCATTCGCGGTTTCCTGTGGTACCAGGGCGAAGCGAACGTGGAACGCGCCACCCAGTATGAGACCATGCTCCAGCTATTGATCAAGGGCTGGCGGGAAACCTGGGAGATGCCCGACGCACCCTTTCTCATCTGCCAGCTCGCCAACCTCGGCAAGCCACCCGCCACGCCCGGCGAAAGCAAGTTGGCGGAGCTGCGTGAGTCTCAGTCCAAAGCACGATCACTTCCTAACACTGGCATCGTCGTGCTTATGGACATCGGCGAGGCGGAAGACATCCACCCACGTTCGAAGAAGGAAGCTGCCCGTCGCCTGGCTCTCTCAGGCCTCGCACTGGCCTACGGAGAAAAAATCGAATTCAGCGGCCCGCTTTACGATAAGATGGGCATCGAAGGAGAGTCCATCCGCCTACGATTCAAACACACGGGCGAGGGCCTCGTCGCCCGGCAGCTTCCACCAACCTACAAGCCTCGATCCAACCAACCCGAAACAGTTCCGCTCGTCCCGCCATTTCCTGAAAGCCAACTCCAAGGCTTCGCCCTTTGCGGCGAGGACCGCAAGTGGGTCTGGGCGGATGCGAGAATCGATGGCAACTCCGTCATCGTCAGCGCCCCCGGCATCGCCGCTCCCGTTGCCGTTCGTTACGCGTGGGCGGATAACCCTGTTTGCAACCTTTACAACACGGATGGGCTCCCCGCCTCCCCGTTCCGCACCGACGATTTCCCACGCTCCACCCGCGACGCGGTCTGGAAGAACTAACAACAGCATGTAATGCCCCTTGATGCCGACCATTTTTTCCGGAACCCAACACTCTAACCTATCTTGGAAACACCAAACTCCGACCGCGTCCCGCTGAAGACCAATCTGGCCTACGGCGCGGCGGCGATGAACAACGTGCTCTTCGCGCACCTTCCGCAGCACCTCGCAACGCCGATCTATGTGGCGTTGCTCGGGCTCTCGCCGCTGTGGGTCAGCATGGCGATGATGCTTTTCCGGATTTACGACGCGTTCACGGATCCGGTCATGGGGTGGATCTCTGACAACACCCGTACCCGCTGGGGCCGCAGACGGCCCTATCTGCTGGTCGGGGCAATACTCTGCGGGCTGTCGATGCCGCTGATGTGGTTTGTGGGACCGGACTGGGGTCCCCACCAGCAGCTCGCCTGGTTGATCGGATCGGGGCTGGTGTTTTTCACCTGTACAACCATGTATCTGGTACCGTATTTCAGCTTATTCTATGAGATTACGCCCGACTACAATGAACGCACGCGGGTCAGTGCGTATAGCGCGTTCTTCGCAAAACTGGCGACATTGATCGTCGGCTGGGCGTGGTATTTCACGCAGCTTCCCTATTTCAAGAATGCTGACGGCCAGTCCAATCCGCTGCTCGGTGCGCAAGCCTTGAGCATCATTCTCGCGGTGCTGACGGTCGGGCTGGGAGTTCTGCCAGCGCTGTTGATGAAAGAGCGCTTCTATCAGGTTGCTTCACAGCAGGCGAAAACATCGCTGCGGGGAAACATCAAGTCCACGTTCCAGAACAAGCCATTTATGATACTCACGGCGTTCGCGGTATTTTTCGCGGCTGGGTCGTTCCTCGTCTGGGGCTTGGAATTCTATGCCAGGCTCTACTGGGTTTGCCAGGGAGACGTGGCACTGGCGGCGAAGCTCGGCGGCACCGAGGCCACGATCAGCACCCTGCTCGGGTTCGCTTCGATTCCCGCGACCCTGTGGTTCAGTAGCCGATTTGGGAAATCCAACACGCTCTTCTTCGCGATGGTTCTCTGCGTGGTTTCGGTGCTCTGCCGCTGGTGGATTCTCAATCCCAGTTACCCGTGGTTCTCGCTGCTCTCCAACGCACTCATGGCTCCGGCCCTGACCTGTATCTGGCAGATCATTCCCTCGATGGCGGCGGATTGCGTGGACTATGACGAACTGCAAACCGGAACCCGCAACGAGGGAGGCTACGCCGCGATGTTCTCTTGGTTCATGAAGGCGAGTTTCACCATCGGACTCTCGCTTGCCGGGCCGATTGTGATTTGGTGTGGATTCCAGTCGGGGAAGGACATCACCCAGACCGCTGAGACCATCCAGGCGATCCGGCTTTGTGACACGCTGCTTCCCGCGCTCATCTTGGTCGTCGGGCTGATCGTCATCAGGTTCTATCCACTCACTGCGGGCCGGATGGCGGAGATCCGGGACGAACTGGAAGCCCGCCGCGGGAAGGTTTGAAGCCCTATCAGCATGCTCCACCTGAAGCCCTTTCGCTTCTCACCTCATATGAGTTTCCATCGCCCAAGACTGCTTCTCCAAATGAGAGGTCTCTACATCCTCGCCACCACGGTGACCGCATTCGCTGCCGAGTCCCCCCCGCCCGCTGATCTTGCCACTCCGCCCGAGGTCGTCTCCGCCGCCCAACTCGCCGGGTTGCCCTCCCACCCGCGCCTGCTGGTCAATGCCCCCTCCGCATCGATCTCCAGCCCGTCACCCCAATGCTCAACCCCAAGATCGATTCGCACGCCCCCAGGCTCATCCGCATCGTTGTCCACATACCCACTCCCGCCAAAACCACTGCGACCTTCACTGCGCACCTGCTGCCCTTGCCATGATCAATAGGCGGCTCCGGGGATCACCCTCAAACACCTGACTCCCATAGCCCACCCATCCGCCACCACCCTAAGAGTGTCGTGGTCCCTCAACTCCCAAACGGTACCGCCGCGCCACCTCGCTGGCGCCATGCTTTTGGGGTCATCCCAGTGCGGTTGGTAAAATTACGATAGAAGTTAGGCAGGTTTCCAAAACCGCACGCAAACCCGATGGTGATCACCTTGTCCCCGGTGGATCCGAGAAGCATCTTCGCCCGTTCGATGCGGTGGTGGTTGAGGATATCGGTCGGTGTACTGTCATAAAACGCGCGGCAACTCCGTGCCAGATGCTCCGGCGAGCGGCCGCTACGTCTCTGCCAGAAACTAATCGGCTCCGCGATCTCCTCTCCAGCGTGTCTCATTTCCTCCCGCCATTTCTCCAGCCACACGGGAGGCGTCGGCAGCGCTGTCTGATTGAGCGATTCAAATCGGGCGATCACCCGCAGCAAGGTCTCGACCACATCAGACGGTGGCCTCGATTCGAGACCACCGAGCTGCTCGAATGCCCTTCTCATCTCATGCAGATTCCCCGGAGTGAGCAGCAGGTGGCCCGCCGGTTCCCCCGCATGAAACCAGTCGGGTGAGATCGAATCACCCATCAACTGATGAAAGCTCTTCCACCACCCACCGGAGAGCGCGACGTTCAGGATGGCCAGACCCGCCTCACCGCGAGCTGAAAAATGATGGCTGTCGGCAGGCTGGATGACCACCAGGTGTCCACTCGTCAAATCCACCGTTTTTCCGTTGATATGGTGGATTCCAGCTCCTGAAAGCACCAGAAACATCTCAAAGAAATTGTGGGTATGCCGGACGGAAACCTGACCCGCGCGAAAGTAAGTGACCGCCACATGGGGGCGGTGGGCCGCGACATGGAGGTCCGCAAACAACAATTTCTTCATCAATGAAGGATAGCTTTTTATCATTGGGACGGAAGAACGAATCTCCTGTTTCTGCCAAATTCTTGGCGTGAACAACACATCCACTCCCACCGCAACCCCAAGACTCGCCTCACAGCAGGTCGCCCGCTATCAGCAAGAAGGATACGTGATTCTTAAAGAACCTATTCTTGCTCCAGAAAAATTCGAAGCGCTCAAAGACTACTTCGAAAAAATCCTCTCCGACCTTCCCTCGTCCGAGCGTCCGGAAGCGATGGACGTCCCCCATTTCGTGCATCCGAAACTTCTCGAATGGGCGCTCGACGACGCGATTCTCGACATCGTCGAGCCCATCCTCGGCCCGGACATCGCACTGTTCTCGACCCACTTCATTTGCAAGCCCAAGGGCAACGGCAAGCGGGTGCCGTGGCATGAGGATTCGGCTTATTGGAAGGACAAGATCAACCCGATGGGAGTCTGCACGGTTTGGCTGGCGATCGATCCCTCGACCCGCGAGAACGGCTGCATGATGGTGATCCCGAAGACCCATCGCGAAGGGCAGGCCGGATATTCGGACTATGATGCCGTCGATACCAGCGCCAGCGTTTTTGGCACGGAAATCGTGAAACAACAACGCGACGATTCCAAGCGGGTTTACATCGAACTCCAACCGAACGAATGCTCACTGCATGACGCCCGCATCCAGCATGGATCGGAGCCGAACACTTCTAACATCCGCCGCTGCGGGTGGACGCTGCGTTTCTGCTCGGCGGCGGTAAAGTTCAATGAAGAGGCATTCGCCGGAGCCCACCACGTTTATATGGCTCGCGGCGAGGACCGCGGAGGAAATACCTATGCCGATCCCACGCGTTCTTATCCGGAAGTGCTGGAGCGTCGCGGCATGTCCGGTTCCTACAAAAACTCGCATTAAGAAATCATGGAGCTGATTTTCGCCAAAACCAAATGGGAGGCGTGGGACGAACCGCTCCCACGCTTCCTGGAGCGCGCCGCCGCCGCCGGTTTTACGGCCACGGAAATCTTCATCCCGTCACTGACCGAAGCGCCGGAAGAAATCACCCGCGCCCACGCTGCCGCCGGTCTGCGGCTCGTGGCCCAGATTGTCACTGCCGGAGCAACCCCATCTGAACATGCGCGCTCGCTGGAAGAACGTTACCTCCGCGCCATCGCTTGCAAACCGCTGCTTGTGGACTGTCACACGGGAGATGACGCTTTTAGCTTTGAGGAGAATCTTGCGCTGTTCGCGCAGGCGCTTGAACTCGAACGAAGCCACGGCGTGCCGCTCTGCCACGAACTTCACAGGGGGCGAGCCCTCTACAATGCGCCGGATACCTTGCGCTACTTACAAGCTTTGCCAACGCTGCGAATCAATGCCGATTTCTCTCACTGGCAGGTGGTGCATGAATCCGACGACTTGAAAAAGCATTCCGCCGCCGTGGACGCCGTCATCGCCCGCGCCGATCACATCCACGCCCGCGTCGGCTTCGGCGAAGGGCCGCAGATTCCCGATCCTCGCGCACCCGAATGGGCGGAGCAACTGGCCATCAACACCGATTGGTGGCGTCGCATCGTGGCCACACGCCGCCGCGAAGGTCGCCCGTTTCTCACCATCAGCCCCGAGTTCGGTCCAGTGCCTTATATGCCCACCATCCCCGGCGAAAACCGGCCCGTGGCCGATGCCTGGGAAATCAACTGCTGGATGCGACAATATCTTTTCCACGAACTCGCCCATCACGGATGAAATAAAAACACCTCGCGAATCTAAGCTGTGACAACAACCGCCACCAAATTTTTCAACCATGAAAATGCTCAGTGATCTAAATTTGGAGGCGGCGTTGACCGCCCCATCGCCCCTTGCGCGGGAGTTTGCCGTCACTGCGGCCTATCGCGCGCATGAACACGCCTCGCCCGTCGCGCGCGAAATCGCCGTGCTCCAGACCCAGATGGCCACCGCTTTTGAACCCATCGAAGATGACGACCTGCTCGCCGGCCGCATCCGCTATCCGCTGGTGTCCTTCAGCCCCGAACCCGGCGGACTCGGCTACGCCTGCATCGCTGATAAAATCCGCCTCGTCATCGCGGAACGCAAACTCGACGCCACCGTCCGCGCCGAAGCGAAGGAAATGATTGCATACTGGTCCACGCGCACCACCGCTTACAAAACCCGGGCGGCCTATCCGCCGACGCTGGCCGCGATATTGCCCTCGGATGCGTGGACGACCGACAGCGCCGCGGCCTTTCCGCTTTATCGCATGGCGGGCACTGTGCTCGACTACGAAAAATTACTGCGTCTCGGGCTGCCCGGTCTCACCGCCGAAATCACCGACCGCCTCGCCCGTGCGAAAGAGCCTGCCGAGCGCGAGTTCCTCGAAGGTCTGCGGGAAGCGCTCCAACTGATAGGCGATGCGCTCCGCCACTACGCCGCCCAGGCTCGCGGTCTCGCTGCCGATTGCGGCGATGCTGATCGCGTGGCCGAACTGAACGCCATCGCCACGGCCTGCGCCGCCGTGGCGGAACGCGCGCCGGAAACGTTTCACGAAGCCATGCAGCTCGCCTGGATTTATGCGCTTGCCAGTGGCACTTGGAATTATGGCCGCGTGGATGACTGGCTCGGCACATTCCTCGTGCGCGACCTCGATGCCGGACGGCTCACCGATGAGCGCGCCCTTGATCTGGTTTGCAGTTGGTGGAGTCTGATCAAGTCCTACGAAAACCAGTTCAACAACCGGGTCTTCATCGGCGGACGCGGGCGCACGAACGAAGCCGCCGCCGACCGCTTCGCGCTCCTCGCCATCACGGCCACCCGCCGCGTGCGTCTCAACCAGCCGCAACTTTCCCTCCGTTTCTATGACGGTCAAAACCCTGAACTCATGGCCCGCGCGCTCGATGCCATTGGCGAAGGCTGCACCTTCCCGATGCTTTACAACGACGATGTGAATATCCCCGCCGTCGCCTGCGCCTTTGGCTTGCCCGAGTCCGAGGCGGTTCACTACACACCGTATGGCTGCGGTGAATATGTTCTGTCCCATCGCTCCGTCGGCACACCGAACGGCGTGGTCAACCTCACCAAATGCCTGGAATTGGCTCTGCGCGATGGTCATGATCCCGTGACCCGCCGCCAGGCTGGCCCACACACCGGCGCGCTTTCCACGATCAAATCGTTTGAAGATTTATGGCGGGCTTACACGACACAACTGCAGCATTACCTCGACGCGCTCGCCGATCAGGAAAAAATTGAATACGACCTCACCGGGCAGGATGCGCCGTTTCTGTTTCTCAGCGCGCTTTACGACGATTGCATTTCCCGCGCGAAACCCATCTTTGCCGGTGGCGTGCGTCATCTCGGCGGCACGGTCGAAACCTACGGCAACACCAACGCCGCCGATTCCCTGTCCGCCATCCAGCACACCGTTTTTCAAGACCGCGCCTTCACGCTGCCGCAACTCGTCACCGCGCTCGACGCCAATTTTGCCGGCCCGGAGGCCGAGGCCGTGCGCCAACGACTGCTCGCCATTCCGAAATACGGCAACGACGACGATGCGGCCGACGCCATGGCCATTCGTGTGCATGAACACGTCTGCACACACGCCCGCGCACAGGCCGGCCGCGTGGGTCTCGACAGCAATCTGGTGGTCGTCATCAACAATTCCGCTAACACAATTCTCGGCCATCAGACCGCCGCCTCGCCTGATGGCCGCCGCTTTGGCGAACCGCTTGCCAACGGCAACAACCCCGCGCCCGGCGCAGACCGCAACGGCATCACCGCGTTTCTTTCCTCGCTGGCGAAGCTCGATCCAAGCCTCCACGCTGGCGCGGTGCAGAACATGAAATTTTCCGCCAGCCTGTTCACCCGTCACCGCGCGAAACTCGAAGCTATGCTCGCCGCTTATTGGGCCAGCGGCGGCACGCAGGCGATGATCACCGTGGTATCACGCACCGATCTCGAAGCCGCCATGGTCGAACCGGAAAAATGGGCGCACCTGTTAGTGCGCGTCGGCGGCTTCAGCATCCGGTTCATTGACCTTCCGCGCGACGTCCAATGCGAAGTCCTTTCCCGCACGCTTTATGAGTGAATTGCCCGGCATCATCTTCGACATCCAGCGGGGCGCGTTGCATGACGGCCCGGGCGTGCGCACGACCGTCTTTCTCAAGGGCTGCCCGCTGCGCTGCGCGTGGTGTCACAACCCGGAATCGCAAGCCTTCCAGCCCGAGACCGGAATCAGTGGGAAAATTTTCGGACGCACGATGACAGTCGCCGCGGTCATGGCCATCGTCCGCCGCGACGATCGGTTCTACGCGACGTCCGGCGGCGGTCTCACGGTTTCCGGCGGCGAACCCACCGCGCAATACGAATTTTGCACCGCACTGCTGGCGGCGGCCAAAGCGGAAAAGATTCACACCTGCCTCGACACTTGCGGCGCGCTCGACTGGCCGCGTCTCGATGCACTGCGCCCCTTCGTTGATGTTTTTCTTTACGACTACAAAGCGACCGATGCGGCGAGGCACAGCGCCCTGACCGGAATTCCCCACGAACTTCCGCACGCCAATCTTCAGCGGCTGCTCGCAACGGGCGCGAACGTGCGTCTGCGTTGCCCGCTCGTGCCCGGCGTGAACGACGACGCGGAACACCTTGCCGCCATCGCCGCGCTCGGGCGAAAAAATCCGGCGCTCACCATTGACGTGATGCCCTATCACGATGTCGGTGCGGGCAAATACGACGACCTCGCCCGGCAGCGTCCGTCGCTCGATTCGCATGTGCCGACGCCGGTGGAAATTTCTGGCTGGCTCAAAACGTTGCACGACGCGGGCGCGGCAACAGCCGCCGTCGGCTGAAATCCGTTAAGAAAACTTGGGCTGCACCGCGCCGGGCGATCATACTCTGGAAGCTGCCCTCGTGCTTCCGGGAAAACCACCCACCCTCAGCCATCGCAATTTCAAGATCACCCAATCTTAACCGCCCTCGCTTGAAATCATGAAGCTCTCCTGTTTGTGCTTCGCTCTGTTTCCGCTCGCGTCTGACTTAGCCGCATTCACGTTCGTCGCCGATCCGTGGGAAATGAACTACTGGAAACGTGAAAAAATCAGGGAAGCACCACGGAGGCGAAACACGGAGGCTCCACACTCCTGTGGTGCTGGAGAATGAATCGACAATGGGAAGCGCAAAGCTCCCCTAGTTGGCTCTCCATTCGAATCCACGATAGGAATGTCCTGGTTCCAGCTGCGAGCTCAACGGGTAAACCCGAGCAAACCTTGCACCGGACTTTCGAATTGATTCCGATCACCCCTCGAAAGACTCTCTCGACACTGCGTCTTAAACCATGCGCCCCTCCACCATGCCGTTCACTCAACGCCCTCCCCGCATTCTCCTCTGTTCCGCGTGGCAGGTCGTCAACATTGGCGACATCGCGCACACGCCCGGCATCCTTGCCCTACTGGAGAAATACCTTCCCGGAGCGGAAATCACTCTCTGGACGTTCAAGCCACTCACCCCGCCCGCCCGCGAGTTGATCCTGCGCCGCTTTCCTAAAACCATTATCCTCGAAAGCCCGCTGGGAGCCGACGGCGAACCAGTTGCCGAAGCGTGCGAGGCGATCGACCGATCCGATTTTTTTCTGCACGGGTCCGGCCCTTCAATGTTAGGCTGGGCGCATGCCGAGGCTTTCGTCCGCCGTACCGGGCGGGGATTCGGCATCTTCGGGGTGACTTACGGGCTGTATGGGATTCCGGAAAAGGAAACGCTGTCACGGGCACGCTTCGTTTATTTCAGGGATTCCATCTCGCTGGAACGGGCGAAGCGGGAAGGCGTGCACGCCCCGGTAGTCGAGTGGTCGCCGGACGCCGCCTTCGCCTTCGATCTCCACGACAGCGCGCGGGCCGATGCGTTTCTAGCAGATAATGGGCTGGAGGATGGAAAATTCCTCTGTTGCATTTCCCGCCTGCGCAACACGCCGTTCTGGCACATGCCGGGTCATGACACGCCTTTTGATGCTGAAAAACACGCCCGCAACGAGGCAAAAAAGCACGAGGACCATGCACCACTGCTGGACGCCATCATCGCCGTGGCACGCGAGACTCCGATGAAAATCCTGCTCTGCCCCGAGGATGACTCGCAGATGGAAGTCACCCGCGAAATGCTGCTCGAACGACTTCCCGCTGATGTTCTGGACAAAGTCGTTTGGCGCGAAACCTTTTGGCTACCCGATGAAGCAGTGAGCGTCTATCAGCGCTCCGCCGGACTCTTCGGCCACGAGATGCACAGCCCGATCATGTGCATCGGCCACGGCATTCCCGCCATCGTCTGCCGCTGGGCGGAGCAGAGCACCAAGGGCATCATGTGGCGCGACATCGGCCTCGGCGATTGGCTATTCGATCTCGACCAACCGGACGAAGCCGCGCAAGTCGCCGCCGCCGTGCTGGCGATGGCCAAGGACCCCGCCGCCGCCCGCGCGAGGGCGGAGCAAGCTTCCGCGCTTGTGCAAGAACGGTTCCGCGACACGATGGCGGTGGTTTTGCGTGAGGCTTCTGAGGTCGTCGCCTAACATCCAGACAAATCGCGAAAGGTCACAATCTTCACGTCGATAAGCTGCCGGTCTCCCGCGGACCCTGCCCATACGCCTGCACGTAGATCTTGAAAAACTGCGCGTAACTTCCAAACCCGGCCTCATAGGCGAGTTCCGTGAGCGTGCGGCCGTCACCCGCTCGCAGCAGATCGAGAAATCGGCCCAGCCGAACCGAGTTGCGATACCGATTCAACGGCACACCGACTTGCCGCGCGAATACCCGGCTCAGATAGACCTCGCTCACTCCACAACGCTTGGCCAGCGACGCAAGATCATCATCCCAGACACCCTCACCTAACAACGACAGCGCCTGCCGCACCGCCGGATGCAGCACCACCGCGCCGTCCGGGGTCAATCGCCCGCGTTGGTAGCGCCAGCAGAGCAGCAACAGGTGGCGGAGCGCCGCATTCAGGGCATCGGGATCGCCGTGTTCGAAGGCGAAATTCGAGCTGGCACCGAAGCCGGCCTCGCGATTGAGCACATCGGGATGCAATCCGTCCGCCACCGTCACTTCCATGGTGCGGCGGATGAGATCGAACGTCGCCGGTTCCAACAGGGTATTCAAAACACCACCAGACTCGTTGTTTTCACGCCGCAATCCTTCGTATCCGGCACCACCCGCCGCTTGTGAGATCACGGCGGGTTTGAACACCGCCACGTAATATTGCGCGTCTCCTGATCGATCCACCAACTGGTGCTCCTGCGCGGGAAACATCCACAGCAGCGTGCGCTTTCCGAAAGTAAAACGACGGTCGCCCACCACGTAGGTGATCGATCCACGCACCACCACGTTCAGCTCCAGCTCGAGGTGCCGGTGTGGCTTGAGTACCGGCGGATTGCGCGCGGCCTCCGCGAGAAATAGGAAGCCGTCGTAGCGTGGACCGATTTTGAGGTTTTCCAGCATGGATTGGACAAATAATGATAAGTTTCCGTCGCGTGGCAAGAAGACAAACGAAATCACATCCGCTATGAATTACGTCTATCCAATGAGCCACGACACCGCCGTCCTCACCCGCCCTCCTGCCAAGCTGGATTACTCCCTCACCGGGGAAAACGCCACGCTCGCCGTCGAGCGCGGACTCGCCGAGGCGGATTGGTATCAATGTCCAGTCCCGCGCGAGACCTTGCGGAAACTGTTGGAACGCCGCGACGGTCCGGCGATCCGCGACACCCTCCTCTGGTTCACGCTGATTCTCGGATCCGCCGCCGCCACCTGGCTGTTGTGGGGTTCATGGTGGGCGGCGCTGCCCTATGCGCTCTACGCCGTGCTCTACGGCTCGACCTCGGATTCCCGCTGGCACGAATCCAGCCACGGCACCGCCTTCAAGACCGACTGGATGAACAACGCGCTCTACGAAATCGCCTCGTTCATGGTCATGCGCGAATCCACACTCTGGCGCTGGAGCCACACCCGCCACCACAGCGATACCATCATCGTCGGCCGCGACCCGGAAATTGCCGTCCCACGCCCGCCGGACATCCGGGCGCTGCTGTTGGGCTTCTTCAACATCGGCGTCTATCCGATGTATTTCAGAAAACTCATCGTCCACTCGCTCGGCCGCATGACCGATGATGAAAAAACCTACGTGCCCGAGAGCGAGTTCCCGAAAATCTACCGCAAGGCCCGCATCTCGCTCGCCATCTATCTGGCCGTCATCGGAACGGCCATCGCCACCCGCAGCATTCTTCCTCTGCTCTTCATCGGCCTCCCTAACATCCTCGGCTCCTGGTTGATGGTCATCTATGGACACACCCAGCACACCGGCCTCGCGGAAAACGTGCTCGATCACCGGCTCAACTGCCGGACCGTCCACATGAATTTCATCAACCGGTATCTCTACTGGAACATGAACTACCACGTGGAGCATCACATGTTTCCGCTCGTCCCCTATCATGCATTGCCGCAAATGCATGAAGCGCTGAAACACGACATGCCGGAACCCTATCCAAGCCTGTTCTCCGCCTGGAAAGAAATCATCCCCTCCGTGCTCAGGCAGGTCAAGGACCCGGCCTATCATGTGAAGCGCAAGCTGCCCGCGCCCGCCGAGAAGGTGGAAGAAACCCCGGCATCCGATGCCAAACCGGATGCCGAGGGCTGGATCGAAATCTGCGCCGCCGCCGACTTGCGATCCGCGGACGTGATGCGATTCGATCATGGAAAAAAGACCTACGCGCTGATCCGCGATGGCCAGGGCCGACTCTACGCCACCGACGGCATCTGCACCCACGGCAACACCCACCTCGCCGACGGACTCGTGAAAGACGACATCATCGAGTGTCCCAAACACAATGGTCGCTTCCATCTCGCCGACGGCTCGCCCGCCCGCGCCCCGATCTGCCGGGGCCTAACCACCTATCCGCTGGAGGAACGCAGCGGGCGGCTTTTCCTCAACATCGTCCGCCAGGGAGGAGCCGGTGCAAGGCCCCGGAAAACCTATCAACTCCGGGTCGTGAGCAACCAAAGCGTCGCCACCTTCATCAAGGAACTCGTCCTGGAACCCATTGATTCGAATGAGAAGATCGCTTTCACGCCCGGCGACTACCTTCAGATCGACATCCCCGCCTACGATGAAATTCGCTTCCGTGATTTCGACATTCCGGAGCCCTACGCCACGGTTTGGAAAAACCAGCACGTCTTCGATTTACTCGTTAGAAATCCCGAGGGATGTCGTCGCAACAACTATTCCCTCGCCAGTAACCAGCAGACCGAGAAGACCCTGCGTTTCAACGTGCGAATCGCCACTCCGCCACCAGGCCAGGATTGTCCGCCGGGGGTGGGATCGAGTTATGTGTTCAATCTCAAGCCCGGCGACAGCGTGACCGCCATCGGTTCATTCGGAGATTTCCACATCAAGCCCACGCAGCGGGAAATGGTTTACATCGGCGGCGGTGCGGGAATGGCACCGCTGCGGGCGCACCTTTCGCATTTGTTCGAAACCGAAAAAACGGCGCGCAAGGTGAGTTTCTGGTATGGCGCACGGTCGAAGCAGGAGATTTTCTACGAAGATTACTTCGAATCTCTCGCCAGGAATCATCCGAACTTCGGTTTCCACCTCGCGCTTTCCTCGCCGCTCGAAGGAGATGCGTGGCGGGGTCTAACCGGATTTATTCACGAGGTGGTGCAGGACCAGCATCTCCACGACCACCCGAACCCCGCCGCGGTGGAATACTATCTCTGCGGCCCGCCGATGATGATCAAGGCCTGCACGAAAATGCTCGCGGGACTCGGAGTACCCGCCAATCAAATTTCCTACGACGAATTCTAATCATGCAATACTCGGATTATCCCCACCTCGGTGAAAAAGTTTCCCGCATCGGTTTCGGTGCATTCGGCCTCGGCGGCGTGTTCGGTGCCTTCGACCGGAGCGAAGCCATCGACGCCCTGCATTCCAGTTGGGACCAAGGCGTCAATTTCCTCGATACTGCCCGCCACTATGGCGAGTCGGAGGCGATCATCGCCGAGGCTCTGAAGGGCTGGAACGGAACCCACCCGTTCATCGCCACCAAGGCGGAAACGGTGGGGCCACTGGTGCAGTGGGCGATTCCACAACCTGTCGATGTTTGTTTCCCGAAAGGCCACATCACCCGTGAGGCGGAAAAGTCGCTGAGCGTGCTCGGGGTCGATTGCCTCGACCTGTTCCAGATGCATCTCTACTGGCCAAACTGGGGAATCGAGGGTTATTGGCTGGATGAACTCGAAGCCCTTGTCGCAGCGGGAAAAATCCGCTCCATCGGCGTGTCGCTGCCGGATCAACGCCATGACATCGCCCTTCCGCTGGTGTTGAGCGGCCGCATTCATTGCGTGCAGACGGTGTTCAACATCTTCGATCCCAAACCGCTCGATTGCCTCATCCCGATTTGCGAGCAGAGCAAGGTCGCCGTGATCGCCCGCTGCGTGCTGGACGAGGGCGGACTCACCGGAATGTTGACAATGGATACCGAGTTCGGCGAGGGGGATTTCCGCGCGAAGTATTTCGACGCTGGCCCACGCGAGACCTACATTGAAAAAGTGGATGCCCTGCGAGAATTTGTTCCGGCCCAAGCATCCAGCCTCGCCGCGCTTGCGCTCAAGTTCGTCCTTCATCATCCTGGAGTCACCACCGCTGTTTCATCCATGCATATCAAACGATTCGCCGAGGAAAACATCCGCGCTGCCGGGGAAGCGCCATTGCCGGAGGAGGTTTTCGAGGATCTACGCCGTCACTACCGCTGGATCAGGAACTTCTATGGTCAAAAAGTCCTATGAACCGCTCCTCCGTCCGATGGGCCGAGTTGCGGCCCGATGAATTCCGCGAGCGAATGGCGGCATGTCCCGTCGTCTATCTGCCACTCGGACTGTGCGAACCGCACGGCCACGTTGCCGCGCTTGGGCTCGATCTGATTAAGGCGGACTACTACTGCGATGAAGCCGCGCGGCGTTTCGGTGGGATCGTCGCGCCGTCGCAGGGTTATCACATTCACGAATGTGGATTCCACGCGCCCTGGCTGGGGGAAGTCGTTGGTGAGGAGAATCCTTTCATGGCGGCGATTCCACCACACGTAATGGCGAGGATGTTTCTCTATCAAATCCGTGCGTTCACAAACACCGGCTTCCGTGCCATCGTCGCGATCAGCGGGCACTCCGGAGGAAGCCAGGAAGATCTGCGCCGGGTCGCGGCTGCCTTTAGCGATTGCACGGGGATTCCAGTCTTGATGAAGACAGACCCCGAGCTCGTCAGCGGTAAATTTACGGGCGACCATGCCGGACGCTATGAGATTTCCCAACTCCTCGCCATCCGGCCTGAGCTGGTGGACCTTTCGCTGATCAATCGCCGCCACGAAGTTAATTCCGGTGGCCGACTCGCCCAGGGAGACGACGCAGCCGAAGCCACCATCGAAGACGGTCGCGCCATCAATGAGGCCATTCTGCTAGCCATCGGCGATGCCATCTCGGACTTGCTCCGAGGATACGAGGATCACCCGCCCGCACCGTTGCTCACCCATGCCGACGCCGAATCCATCTGGACTCAGCTTGGCGGTGACGCAGGTCCATGGGTTTCTAACTCCCTAAAGCCGGGCCAACGGCCGGTAGCCTCGGACTCCCGCTGGAAACAAACACTCATTCCCAATCAACCCTCATGAAACCCATCAAACTTGGTATCGTCGGAGCCGGAGCATTTCTAGCTGATCACTTTCTGCACGTTTTCCAGAATCATCCCGGTATTGGGGAGATCCACATCGCCGATCTGGAGGTTTCCCGAGCCGAGAAGCTCAAGAAATCGTTCGGACTCACAAGTGCGCACAGCAATTTGGACGAGCTACTGAAAGTTGGACTGGATGCAGTTGCCATTTTTACTCCGCGCCACACCCACGCGCCGCTGGCACAACAAGCGATGGAAGCCGGTTGTCACGTTTACATGGCGGTGCCCGCTGCGATCACGTTGGACGAACTGGCAGGACTGGTCGAGACATCCGCCCGCACGCGCCGCGTCTGCATGACCGGCGAGACGAGTTATTACTATCCGGAGATTGTTTTCTGCCGTGAGGAATTCGCCACCGGGCGTTGGGGTAAATTTGTCCATGCGGATGCCCAATACATCCATGACATGGCGACGTGGGGGCCGCATTTCGAACTCACCGCCGGTCCGGAATGGCGTCGTTTCGCGGCGATTCCGCCGATGCACTACGCCACGCACTCGTTCAGCATGCCGCTTTCAATCACCGGGGCACGCGTTACCCACGTCGCCGCCCTTGGCTTCCGAGATACCGTTCCTAATAGTGGATACGGCGAGGGGAACAACCCTTGGGACAACCCCTTCAGCAACGAAGTCACCATCGCCCGCACCAGCGACGGCGGCAGCCTGCGCATCGGCGAGTTCCGCCGGATCGGCTGGTTTGCGCCTAACGGGCGGGAAGTCATGATGCCTTCCTTCTACTGCACCGACGCCTGCTTCGAGGAAAACATCGTATCCACTACTCTAGTCGGCCGCAGCGGAAACGAAGGCGGACGCGATTGGCAACACGGCACCACCCTGATGCGCGATCTGGCAGAGTGGGTGGATGGACCTTACTTCGAACATGCCCGCCCCGACCATCCGGAGGACTCGCAACGCCACCTTGGCCTCGCGCCCGCCCACCATTCCGAACGCCTCCCGGAGAAATTTCGAGGACTGGCGAACGGCCACAGCGGATCGCATCATTTCCTCGTGGATGACTTCGTCCGCGCCTGTCTCGAAGGGGCGCTTCCCCCCTGCCACATCTGGAACTCCGCCGCATGGTGTGCGCCCGGACTCGTCGCTCACGAGTCGGCGATGCAAGGTGGCGTGATGCTGCCAGTCCCCGATTTCGGAAACCCGCCGGAGGATTGGCCTTTGCTAGAGTATCCAGACCGCCCTGTTGATCCTCGCAGGCCTTCACTGGAGGCACCACACTCCTGTGGTGCTGGCGAATGAGGTGCCAATGAAATGCACAAAGCTCTTGCCATTGGCTTTCCATTCGCCACCACGACAGGAGTGTCGTGGCTCCATTGTGCCACTAAGAGGCTGTCTGAAAAATGGCAGGGACTGTTTTGCCTCCGGCCATGCCGCATGCGCTTCGCGGATTTGTGGTCTCGCTATCGCTCGCTCTGCATTCCGCAACGGTCCAGCGAATGAGGTGAGAACAGGGTTGTCCATGATCTGCTTGAAAATCAGCTCATGGCCGCTCGTTCGCTTCCCATTCTCCCGGACCGCCCGGAATGCAGGGCGAGCGACAGCGAACTCCTTTCAACCGCGAAGCGCCATCCGCATGGCCGAAGGCAACTCGATCCCTGCCTTGGCGTATTTTCAGACAGCCACTAAGACACAATCAACTTTGGAAGTCCTCGCGTTTGCAACTCCATGAGCTTCGCGAAATGGCCATCGCGATCCTCCAACAGCTTTTTCATCGGCCCGTCCTCGACAATCCGTCCTTTGTTGAAAACTAGCACGCGCTCAACATCCCGCAACGTGGACAACCGATGCGCGACGATAAACGTGGTGCGCCCCCGGCACAGCACTTCCATGTCGTCCTGAAGATTTGCCTCGGTTTGCAAGTCGAGCGCGCTGGTGGGCTCGTCGAGAATCACAATGGCGGGATCCCGCAGGAACACCCGGGCCAGGGCGATGCGCTGGCGCTGGCCGCCTGATAGACGTCCGCCGCGTTCGCCACACTGGGTTTCGAACCCACGCTCCAGCTCCCGGATGAATCGATCCGCCTGCGCCTTGCGGGCGGCGTCCTCGACTTCTTCGTCGGTGGCGGTCGGGCGGCCGTAGCGGATGTTTTCGCGCACGGTGGTGTTCCACAAAAACGCGTCCTGCCCCATGATGGCGACATTCCGTCGCAGCTCCAACAGGCCGATCCGATCAATCGGCACGCCGTCGTAGAGAATCTCACCCTCGTCCGGCAGATAGAAACCGAGGATCAGGTCGAGCAACGTGCTTTTCCCCGCGCCCGTCTCTCCCACCAGCCCGATGCGTTGTCCGGCTGGCACGTCGAGATTGATATCGAAGACGGTGGGCGCGCCCTCGAGTCCGGGATAGCGGAAGGTCACATTCTTCATTTGTAAGGCACCTAGCAGGCAGATTTCGGACGCATCGGGAGATTTCCGGGAGCTTTCCATTTCGTGGGAATCCAGAATTTCTAACATCGAAACCAGTCCCGGTTTCGCCTGCATCCAAGCGTCATACGCCCCCATCAAAGCCTGCATGCCTCCGCGGACGAATCCATAACTGGTGGCGAAAACCACCAGCGATCCCATCGGCAGGCTGCCGCGCAGAAACAGGACGCCGCCGACACACCAGACGATCACGCCCATGAACTCGCCGATCATCTGGATGCCCATGGAAACCCAGCGCATCGTGACGCTCGCCTGCATGCCCGCGCCGCGCACTCGTTCGATGACTTCCGAGAGCTCCTTGGCCACCCGTTCCTCGTTGCCCAGGCTTTTGGTCACCCTCATCCCGCCGATGAACTCCACCACGCGGGCGGAGAAATTCTCGCCGCTTTGTTGGACATGTTCGTTCAGCGAATTCAGTCGGCCCGCCATGCGCCGCACCACCACAAGCTGCAACGGAGCCGAAATCAGAGTGACGGATGCGAGCAGAGGATTCAGCCGGAACAGATAGATCAGCGCACCGATGCCCAATGAAATGGAGATCATCAGGCTGCCGACCACGTTCGATAGAAACGCCTCCACCCGTCCGAGATCGACTGTCACCTGATTGGCAAGCGCACCCGTGCCGCGACGGGTGAAAAATCCGAGCGACATCAATTGAAGCTTGTCCACCATCAGCCGCCGCATCTGGGCTACGGCCGCCCGGGCTAACAACTGGGCACGGCTGAAGGCTCCCACGGTGAACCACGCGTGCACCGGCCAAAGCGCGAGATTTGCCAGCGCATAGAAGATGATGTATCGATGGCGTTGTTCCAGCGTCAGCGCAGGATTCTGCAAAATCTGATCCACCAGAATCCCGACTCCGGCGAAGAACGGAAGATAGGTCAATGCCTGGAGGATCTGAAAAATCACGGCACCTCGCAGCGCTGCCGGATCGACGCACACAATGTTCATCAGCCGGCGCAAGGGAGATGAGGCGGGCGGGATCATATGCTGTCGATTGTTGCTTCGACTGAAAGTGGCACAAGCAGCCCCTCCCTCTCATCGTGGAGCAGGCTTAGGTCGAGACCATCAAGCACCATCACGCCTTGCAACGAGGAAATTCTGGATGAATCGCTCCAACTCCAGACAATTTCACCCGCAGCATCGAATTCCAGCAACTGCACCCCGGATTGCCCGAGATTTTCCCCATGGCCCTGCCAGTTCGCCAGCACGATGTGGCCGGTGGGGAGCAACTGGAACATCGCGTAGAAAAACGGATTCACCTCCGGCGGCACCTGGTCCTTGCCGCCGAACTTGCGGATGATTTCCCCATCGGAATCCAGCTCCACCATGAACGCACCGTATCCTGCGGAAATGATGAGATTGCCATTCGGCAGCCGCAGCGCCTTCCATGCATGATAGAAACCGTCCACCGGAAATTCGCGTAGATAGTTTCCCTCCCGATCGCCCTCGCGGATCCGGTCATTGCACGACATGAGTAAAGTCCCCTGCCCCGTTTGGCGGATCAATCTCACATAATCGCCCGGATAGATCGCACGGTGGATCTCCCGGTTGGATTCATCCAACTCGAGAATCACCACCCCCGTCGCACCGGCGATGTCCACTCCGGCGACGATGGTATGGCCGTCCGGCTGGCGTCGCACGGCGGTGACGCCTTCTAATGGGGTAAATTCAGACAAAACCCGACCTGTTTCGATGTCAAACTCCGACCAGCCGTGATGATGGCCAATCAACACCCGCCCACCGCCGATCAACTGCATGTCACGCGCCTGAGGATGCCCGATTGGCACGGTCCAGTCTTTCGATAGATCGTTCTCGTCGATGTGGAGGAGATGCGCCAGACCTTCGTCGATCGCAAGGAACTCGTGCCGGATGGCGGATTTCATGGTCACAATTCGGTGAACGGCAGTTTGTCGGTAAAGACTTTCAGATTTCGATAGACGACCGCGGAGTGAACCATGCAGCGGATGGCGACGTGCCCGAAGTTGAGGATGCCGCCGGTGTTGGTGCGCGAGTTGTCGTCGATGACCAGGAGGATTTTCCCATCGATGGCCCCCAGCAGTTTTCCGCCGCGCTGGACGAGTTGGAGCTTGTGCCACTCGTTGATGGCAAATCGCTCGGGCGAGCTTCCGAAGCCGATGCGGTAGGCGAACGGATTCTTGCGGCTGAACGCGGTTCCTACGTCATTGCGGACATCATTCATTTCCCGATAGAACTCCCAGTGATAATTGCGGACGTTTTCGGCATGGACGGTGTTCATGGTGCCGTTGGTCTTCTTATCATAGTCCGCCATGAAATCCTCGCGGGTCATGCCGGAGGCGTGGACCATCAGCAGGCTGAGGCCGTTAGGCTTTATCGCCTTCCATTCGAATTCGACATAAATGTCGCCCTCGAAGTTCTTGTGGCTCCAGATGTAAACCTGGCTGTTCCACGCTTCCAGGCTGCCGTAACGGAGCACCGGGGTTTCGATTAGCAAGCCCTCGGGGTGGCCGGTGGGTTTCACAGATTCCGTGTGACCCTGGACGTAGAACTCCTTGATCTGCTCGACGGGATTTTGGAAATCGACGTCCATTTGCTTGGTCCAGGCCGCTTCTACGGGATCAAACGTGAACTCCTCGAGGTCGGTGCCTTCGAAAGCGTGTCGGAGTTCCTGCTCGATGGCCGCGTCATAATCGGGCGCGGCGGCGCGGTATTTTTCATAGAAATCCGCACCGGTTAGCACTTCATCGTAGAAGGAGATTTCCCCGTGGCAGAGCGCGGGGCATCCGGCGTAGAGCGTGTCGCCCGCGATGTCGCGCTTGAAGTCATCGTTGAAAATATCACTGCGGCCGCAGAGCACGCCGTTCACGTAGAGCGCGGCGCTTTTCGCCTCGTCATCCCAAGTGACACCTAACTGATACCAGCGGAACTGTTGAAAATAGTTGAACGGCACCGCCTGGACCCACGCCTTCTGCGGCGGCTCGAAGCCTTCGAGTGAAGGATAGACCGTGCCCTTGAAAAACTTGGCACGGAATTCATTGAAGCGGTTCCACATGAAGCAGAAATTCGCCTCAGGATAGTTGCGCGGCATTGGGAAATCGCTGAGGAAGGTGTAGTTGTCGAAGAATTCGTTCTGCATCTTCATGTGGTCGGCGACGAAGCTGGTGCCAAGGTCTTCCATCGGGAAAAACCAGAGTTCGAAGGAACCTTTCGGCTGGTTAAACGTGTGGCCGCCTTCCAGTTGGATCGCGGTGTGGATGCTCGTCGGGTGGATGCCCTTGCGGCCCTTCAAATCGAGAATCCGCGAGGATCCATTGATGGATTCGCCGGCGGCGAGGGTGGAGGCATCGGTGAGGTAGCGATACTTCGGTATCATGGATTTGGAGCGGCGGAGTGCGGGTTTGAGTGGTGGGAGCTTTTCCTGAAGTTCCTCCCGATCAAAGGTTTCTTAACGGGTATAGTCACAAACCACGCCGCAGAATCAACCTGCAAGAACCGTGGGATTTTTTCAAATGACACGCAGGTGGGTGGCCATTATTCACCTTGAATGAGTTCACCCCTTTGCATTCTGATCATCGGCGGCAGTGGTTTCGTGAGTGGAACGCTGGCGCGAATGGCAGTGGCTCGCGAACATCGCCGGGTTTCTCGAAAAGTTTCCGGAAAAAGCTCCGTTTTGCTGCGACCGTTCCAACGATTTGTCCGCATTGAAGGTTTCAGGTCTTCATATACCTGCCACCTCTTTGGAAAACGGCTTGCGCTGCCAGCTGGAAATCACAGGCTGAACGGATTGAGTGAATTCCGGATTGGTCGCCGCCGGATCTGGAGACATTCTGCAAAAAACTCCCAATGTGCCTCTTTCTCACTGATAACGAACGTGCCCGGCTGGTTTCAACAGCACCCGGTTCCCAAACCGCCGAGCTATTGGCAGCGATGGAGTCACGCGTCCGGCTGCGTGCGATTTCCCCCGGCCTGAGTGACCGCACGGCGACCACCGAGTGGTGGCATCACGCCGCCGAATATCTGACCGATGCGGCGCTGATCCACGCCGTCCGCCCGTCGCCGGAAGTGGACGCCTGGTTGAGGGCTGCGGTGCTCTCCATCGTTCGCCGCCCGCAGCGGGATTGGGGTGGCCCGTCGTTTCGCGGGTATGGGACGGTGGATCCGGTCGGCACGCTGGAAACCGGGCATCTAACATGGAGCCTTGCCGTCGCGTTGGACCTCGCGACTGATTTGTTTCCGCCTGACGAGCATCAGGAAATCGCCACCGCGCTGCGCGACCATGGACTAGCCGCATGCCGACGATTTCTAACTTACACCAGTTTTTGCCACAATTGGAACTGCGTGCTGCTCGCCGGTGCAGCAGTAGCGGCGGCGGTGCTGGATGACGGCGATGCTCTTGCCGAGGCCATCGAATGGTTTCCGCTGGCGGCTGATCATTTCCAAGCGGACGGCAGTTATGGCGAATCTCTGCAATACGCGAACTATGCAGCCTATTCAATTATCCTCGCCCGCGAGGCGATTCTTCGGCGGGCACCGGAAACCCAGCTGACGCTGGAACCCTATGCCCGGATCGTCCATTGGGCGGCGCAATCATTTTTCTATCGAAAGCCGCTGTCGGGCTGGGGTACCATCGACCGCTCGCGCAGCGCGAACTTCGGCGACAGCACGGCTTTGTTCCGGCCGTCGGGAGATTTGTTAGTGCACATCGCAGCGTACGGTCGGGAATCGCTGCCGACCGAGGCGGCACTGGCGCGGTGGCTTTTCGACACGCTCTATTTCCCAGCGAACGAGCCACCGCCGCATGATCTCGCAACGTTCAGTTTCCTTCCGGGTTTCGGATTTCTATCAGTGATCCTGCTGTCGGATGCCGCGACTGCGATTTCCCCGGTGGAGGCCGGGCTTCCGGAGACCGCGGCGTTTTCCGGAGGGGATGTCTTCGCACGCGACGCATGGAACGGCCTAACCACGCTGGCTGCCCGCACCGCCTCGGAGCCTCGCCATGCGACCGCTCACATCCATGGGGACATCAACAGCTTTATCCTGGTTCATCGCAAGGAACGCCTGCTGCTGGACCCGGGCCACAGCTGCTACCGGAACATCAATCACGACTTGGAAGCCGCTTCACTCACGCACAACACCTGCACGTTCGAGGTATCGGGCCAAATCCTCACCCAACGCGGCGGCATCAACCGGCCCATTGTCCGCGATGATGGACCGCTGCGGGGCGCACCGCCGATTGATCTTGGAGGAAAACGCCCGATCGCCGCGCGCGAGGGAAATGTGTCGATCATCGGATCGGAAGCCGCGCCTTTGTATGACGCTCCGCTGACACGCTTCACCCGACTCTGGGTGCTGTGCGGTTCCAACGCGCTCTTCATCGTGGATCGCATCGAGTCGGATGAGCCCGTCAAAACAACTTGGCACTGGCTACTCAACAATCGCGACGGACTCCTCGATCTGAATCTCCTCCGCCCTGACAAGATCGTAGCAAGGCGCGGCGAAGCTGGAATCAAGCTTGTCCATTGCGCGGATGGTCACATGAGCGGGCCCGTTTACGCCCATGTCCATGATGTCTATCATCCCCTGCCCGCTCAACTCGGCGAGGGGTTGCCCGGTTCCGGGATGCTCATGCGTTGGACGGAAACAGCACCGGCCACCGCGCGCACGGTCGTTCACGCCATCTGCCTCGACCATGCTGCGATCGCCGCCGAGTGGGTAGTGAAGAGTAGCGCCGAAGGTGTGACCCTCACAAGCCCATCGGGGCGCGAATCATGGACACTACTCGCCGCGGAAGATGGGAATTCATTGCGCCTGATCGAGACGGTCTCAAATTTCGTTCACACGGCCTCCCGCAATCTCGATGCCACCTGGCGCTTCAGCGGGGAATCGGCATAATCATCGGTCCCGCCCTCTCCGTTCTCCACTTCAACGAGGCCGCTGGGGGTTCTTTCCGAAAGGCGGATGGAACCGGCGTCCATGATCCCATAAACATCCATCTGATAGTCACTGTGCGAACGGTGGATTCCCCTCAGCCAAAGCACGCAAGCTCCCGCACCGTGGCCACGAGGCACGAAGGGACGGAGGTTGTCGCGGTTGACGTCAAAGGTGAGTTGCTCCCAAGAGAGGTCCTCGCCTTGATTTCCGCGATACAGTTGATAGCGACCTGTGGCATTTGGCGCGCCGGTCGCGGGGTCCGCATCGGTTGATAGGTAAACGATCCGGTCGTTGTCTGGATCCAGTGAAACACCGCCTTCGCCAGAACCGGCGAATGCAAGAAACCGGCATTCCCATTGTCCATCCAATTCATCCCAGCGGGCGATCCGATATTCAAATCCGCCGCTTGCAAGGGACACACCGAAAACAACAACAGGCCGACCATTCGAATCATACCCCAGATCTTCGATTCCAACTATGCCCTCGTAAATCCGTGTGGCATCCGTCGGCTGGATCGGCGCGCTAGCAGCTTTTTCCAGAGTGCCCAGCATCCGGCCCGCCGATGAATGGAACGCACCCTTGTGATAGTAGACGTGATGAAGACTGCCTCCATCGGTGAAAACCAAGTCGATCCGGTCCTCGCCATTGTCCGCGCATTTCGTTTGAAGGCCAACATCATCGACATTCAGAAACCGGACCGCCTCCTGCCACGTTTCCGCGCCATCATCGGACCATGTCACTTGCGAGCCCGCAAAGTGGAAGATGCGGCCGCTTTCGGACAAAAGCCGTGCAAGACTGGAGCATTCGCTGGCCGCGGTCTTCTGGCCCATCCGATTTTCGCCCGACCACTTGACCGGCATTGGCCCCCAGGTGGGGAGATTCTCCGGGATCGAGGCGAGCCGCCGGTTCCATGTCGATTCCTCATCTGACGGATAGACCGAAAGAAGCTTGCCATCGAAGCGAAGGAACGCGGGGTGTCTGCGTTCATCGCAGCAAGAGCCCTGGGCAAGAACATCAGTTTCCAGCAGAATTCCCGGTGCATTGATGGGATCGATCCGGTAGGCATAGAACCTCACGTCTCCCTCGCGATCAACTCCGCCCAGGTAGATATGTTCGTCGGCGATGACCGCGCGCGCGTCTTTCAGGTGGGTCCATGAGGCGTTTGTCAACATGAGCTTGGGCTGTTGCGCAGGTTCGAGCTCCATCAGGTTCGCCAGGCTGAGGTCCAGCGTGTAAAGTTCGCTGGCAACCAGTAGAAAAGCACCGTGGGTGTAGTCGATGGACGACTCAGGACGCACCGGCCCTGGCGCCGAGTCCACGAGCTGCGCAAAACCGAGCCGTCCGTCGGTACCCAGCTTGGCGGTTAGACCACGCCATGCGCGAAGTGCGACAGGCAGATAGCTCCTCCGATCCAACCAACCACGGCGGACTCCGGCGAGCAGTCCGTAGGTGAAGAAGCTCGATCCACTGACTTCGGGGCTCTGTTCGAGATCGGGGCGGTTCAGCCATGAATTCCAGAGTCCATCGGTCCGCTGCAAGGTGACCAGCTTGCGGGTAAGTCGTTGGAAAAGATCCAGATACCGGGCGCGATATGGATCGTTTTCCGGCAGATATTCCAGAACGCGCACCAAGCCCGCATAGACCCAGCCATTGCCCCGGCTCCAGAAACGTTTGTCGCTTTCCGGGACCGTGTCGCGATCCGCAGGTATGAAATCGGCATCGCGAAAAAAGAGGGAGGATTTCACATCAAACAGGAAATCGTAGGCATCCCAGTAGAGGTCATGGAGCAGGTCGAGATAACGCTGCTCCCCGGTAGCCGCGTGCATGCGGGCCAGAACCGGGGGAGCCATGTAAAGCGCATCGCACCACCACCACAGGTCGCGGCCGCGCATCGGTCGCTCCACCTTCTGATCCTGGTGACTGTGCACATCATTGGCGGTTAGCACCTTTTTCCCGAAGTAGGCCTTCATCACGGAGATGAGATCCTTCACATAAGCCGGATTGCGATCCACCAGATAGAGATCGAGCATCGTTTGCCCCATGCAGAGATCATCCGCATAAAACGGCCGCGGGCCGATTTTCCACTTCGCCGCGTTTCCCCAGCCGATCGCGGCCTCGCGGAAAGCCGGCTCGCCCGTCGCAAGATACGCCGCGAACACACCGGTGTAGTAGGTGCCAGCCTGCCAATCGACCTTCACATTTCCGCCATAATCCTTCTCCTGAAAACTCATCACCCGCTGCATCAACGATTGCACGAATGACCGCTGCACGAGCGCCTCCAGGTCCGCCGTGACGGTAGGTGCGTCCGCCATCCGCGGCGGATAGGGCACGGATGTGGCCTGCGTTGCAGTGAAGTTGCCTTTCATGAAAAATGGTAAGCGGTGCTGGAGCGGAGTCTGTCTGGTGGGGTGCGCGACGGCCTATGCCAGGGAAGGAATGTGGGAATTGTTGATCGACAAGTAAATCCCTCGAACGGCAGATAGCTGGACCTGAGCCACTTGGGCGAGCTTCTGAGTTTCAAATGGATTGAAATCCGACCACGCATCGTCTCGGAATTTCATGGATTCGGGTGTCTTCATGGATAGGTCGCTCGTTGGCAACAGATTGATCGAAAGCGGGTTGAGCTTCTGATTTCTGGCTCGGGAAAAGTCCCATAACAGGCATCCCACGGCAACCGAAATGGAGGACAGCGTCACTTAACCCGTTTAAGTTCCAATACATCGTCCATACAACCCCTCGTGCATCAAGCGATCATTCAGTCTAAACACCAAAATACCTCCGATTTAACGGATTGAGGAAACTTCCAGTCGTTTGAAACCCAGTTCCTGCCCATCGTGTCTTGTGGCCAAATTTAACCTTGGTACAACGCGGCTGTGATCAGAACTGTCCATCGAATTCACCCTCTCTGGGGAGTGGCCGTCTTCAAGTGTCCAACAGAAACAAACGGCGAAAAAGATTCCGTTGTCGTCACCCTTTTTGATCAAACGCGCCGCTCCTAAGGCATCAAACCTCTCGAACATGAAAAATCCATTTCCTTCCCCCCTCACCGCATCAATGATGGTTATTTCGCTGTTCGTCACCCCGTCCGCCAGCGCCGCGGAAATCCATGTCGCCCCACCACCCATGGGGGACGATTCCAATCCAGGCAGCGCCGACCGCCCCTTCGCCTCGATCAATCACGCCGCTACCCTCGCCAAAGCGGGTGACACGGTGTGGATTCATCCCGGCACCTATCAGCCTGAGCAGGAGATCCGGCCCGCGAATTCCGGCACCCAGGACGCACCGATCACCTTTCGCGCGAAACCCGGCGGTGAGGTCATTCTCGACGGTCAGCTCAAGCTGCCGCTGGAGACGGAACGCAAACTGGGAATCATTTCGCTCGAAGACAGGGAATGGATCGTCGTGGACGGCCTGAGCCTCATCAACTCGCGCTGGGCCGGAGTGCTCGCACGCAGAAGCACTGGCATCACCGTCCAGAACTGCTCCACATTGAACACCTACGGCTCCGGCATCATCGCAGCGAACAGCTCGCGGATCCGCTTCCTCCACAACACCGTCCGCCAGGCCTGCGTCCATCCCACCGCCGGGACATATACCGACGAATGCATCACCCTCGCCTCCGTCAACGATTTCGAAATCGCCCACAACAAGGTGTCCGACCGCCTGATCGACTCCAACAACGGCGGCGAGGGAATCGACGTGAAAAACGCCTGCCGCGACGGATCCATCCACAACAACGTCGTCCACGATCTCGTGCGGCTCGGCATCTATTGCGATTCTTACGAAAAGGACCTCTCCAACGTATCGATCCACTCCAACACCGTTTACAACTGCCGCTACGGCATCGTGATCGCCTGCGAGGAAGGCGGCACCGTGCGTGGCGTCCGCGTACACGACAATCTCGTCTACGACTGCCCGCGCGGCGGCATCCGGGTGGCGGGATATCTGAGAGGAGGGGTCAAACAGGACATCGCGATCTATCAAAACACCGTCGTCCGCATCGGCGTCAAGGGAGTGCCGGATAATCCCGAGGATCCCATCAAAGTCAGCGGAATTCTGATAGACTCCCGTCATCCGGAAAACCACAGTTTCGTCGTCCGCAACAATTTGCTATCAGGAAACGTCAACCAGATCGACACCGCCGGGCAATCCTACCTCACCATCGAGCGCAACCTGCTTCACGGCCCCAGCAAGGTCACCGGCACTGACGCCATCCTGGCCGATCCGCTTTTTGTGAACGCCGCAGAAAACGACTTCCGGCTGACCGAAAAGTCACCCGCCATTGACGCCGCCACCGGCCAACCCAAGTCCCCCACCGACCGCAACGGCACCCCGCGCTCGGAGCCATCCGATTTGGGAGCGTTCGAGTGGTCGCCCCAGACGCCTTGAAAGATTAACGGGTTGAGTGCTTCAAAACGATCTCAAGCGAAGATCGTCTCTGAGACAGCCGTTCTTTGAGTTATCAATCCATTCTCTGCCATGAAACTCAAACTTGCCCTTTCCGCGCTTCTTCCCCTGCTTATCTTCCATCCGCCAGCCCTCGCCGCAGAAGCTCCATCGTTGCCGGCACCCGTGCTGGCCGATAGAAATCCCGTCAGCCTGTTACCGGGCGATCTCAAGGGCTCGATGAAATTCCGTGACGACACAGAGTCCACCCCACCGGCCACCGGAATCTGGAGCAAGGACGGAATCCTGCGCGTGGAAAATTTCGCACGTCCGAAATTCGCGGATCACGTCAGCGGAAACTGGATCTTCCGCCAGCCCGCCAAGCGCGGCGATGTCGTGCTCGCCCGCTTTTTCGCCCGCGCCGAATACGCGAAACAGGAATCCGGCGAGGCGGCGTTCGAGTTCATCGTGAGGCAGGATCAGCCGACCTACGTCCCGCATGTGAAGCTCCCGCTCACCGCCGGGCCGGACTGGGCACTGCTGGAAATTCCCTTTGTCATTCAACGCGACGTCAACCCGGATCAGGTGCTGGTGCAGCTCGCCTTCGGCACCATTCCGCAGGCTGTCCAGATCGCCGGCTTCGAGTTGCTCAACTTCGGGGATCGCGCGAAACTATCAGAACTCCCGCAGACCCGCTTCACCTACAAGGGTCGCGAGGAAGGGGCCGCCTGGCGCGCGGCCGCGCTCGAACGGATCGAAAAATACCGCACCGCGCCCATCGCCGTGCGGGTGATCGATGCCGCGGGAAAACCGGTGCCCGACGCACGTGTCGAGGTCCGTCTCAAACGTCCTGCATTCCTCTGGGCCACCTCCGTGGACTCCGGATTCCTGCTAGATGATACACCGGACGCATCGAAATACCGGGAAACCCTGCTGGAAATGTTCGACACCGCCACCATTGAAAATGGCTTCAAGTGGCCGAAATGGAGTGGCAGTGTCGCTATCCGCGAGGAAGCGCTGCGCGCGTCCGATTGGATCCAGGCGCAAGGCCTGCGCCAACGCGGCCACACCCTCACGTGGCCCGGCGACAAGTTCTCGCCAAGCCGCATCGCCACCATGCCCGCACCGCGCGAGGGCCTTTCACTGCTGGTGCAGGAACACATCCGCGATCTCATGACCGCCACCAAAGGCCGCATCTGGGGATGGGACGTGGTCAATGAAATGATCCACGAGCGTGACTATTTCGAATTCATGCCCGAAACCGAAGTGGCCGAGTGGTTCAAGGTCGCCCGCCAGACGGATCCCCACACCAAGCTTTTCATCAACGACTACGGCATGCTCAACAGCCGCAAAAGCCCGGACACCATCGCCAGCTATCTAAAAATTGTCAACGGCCTGTTAGCCGCTGGTGCGCCCATCGACGTGATGGGTGTCCAGGGCCATGTCGGGCGGCAGGTTAGAAATCCTGAGGACGTGCTCAAGGATCTCGATCTGCTCGCCGGACCCGGTCTTGAACTCCAAATCACCGAGTTCGATATCAACACCGCCGACGAGGAGCTCCAGGCCGACTACACCCGCGATTTCCTGATCGCACTCTACAGCCACCCGTCGGTCAGCGGATTCACCAAATGGGGGTTCTGGGAGAGACGGCATTGGAAACGGGACGCCGCCATGTTCCGCACCGATTGGTCGGAAAAACCCAACGCAAAGATCTGGCGCGACCTCGTCCGCGGCGAATGGCTCACCAAGGCCGACCTCAAGACCGATGCCGAGGGCAAACTCACAACCCGCGGCCATCTCGGAGACTACGAATTCAACGTCACTGCCAACGGCAAATCCCTTCGCCAGATGCGCACGCTGAACAAGGGTGGCACGCAACTCACGCTTCAGTTCCCATGAGTGAACCATGGACTGCGGCAGCCTGCTGCCGCTTTCATCTGCCAGCCTGCTGGCCGGGTGTGGAGGTAGGAATCTCCGAAACGCTCCCTTCCATCTCGCCCACAGCAGGCTGTGGCACCAAAGCGGCAGCAGGCTGCCGCAGTCCAAAGGCTTTCTGAACGGATTCAGCGATCTTTTCCTCGTTTGCGTTTCGTATCCTCCCAAACTGCGCTGCCCTTCCATGAAATCCAAAGTCCACGAACTCTCCCGTTTCACCTTCGCCGACATCACCGCGATCTATCACCTCGATCCGGAAACCGGCAGGGTTCAGCTTCAGATCGTCCCCAAATCGCTCGCGCGCAAAATCCCGAAACATCGCGAGTTCCTCGACCCCGACGATCCGGCGCTGAAGGTGCATGAGCCGAAGGCGGCGTGGGAACTCGACTCACTGGTGCAGATCCGCCTCGCCGACGATCCGGGAGTAACCACGTTCGGCCATGGAGCCACCATGCGGAACAGCGAGGCCACGCTGGGATTGAAATACGCCAGTCAGCGCGCGGCCCCTAACAAAGTCATCACCATTCTGAAAAACCCGCGCGGTTTCCGCTGCGAGCACATCCTGGAGTGGACCGAAGGCGAACATGCTCTGCGGATGAGCACCAAATTCATCAACAGCTCGAAACAGCCGCTCACGCTGGAGCTGCTGGCAAGTTTTTCGTTAGGAGGTGTCACGCCGTTCGCCCGCGACGAAGCCCCGGGGCGGTTGCGGCTCCACCGGGCGCGAAGTTACTGGTCCGGTGAGGGAAAAATTGAAACAATCCCGTTAGAGCAACTTCACCTTGAACCATCCTGGACCGCCTACGACGTGAGGACCGAGCGATTCGGCCAGCTCGGCTCGATGCCGACCCGCGGATTTTTTCCATTCGCCGCACTCGAAGATACAGCCGCGGGTGTCACCTGGGCGGCGCAACTCGCATGGCACGGCTCATGGCAGATGGAAATCTATCGACGCAATGATTTCGTCCAGCTTTCCGGCGGTCTCGCTGACCGGGAGTTCGGTCATTGGTGGAAAACCGTCCCGGCCGGCCAGTCGTTCACCACGCCCGAGGCGCTGGTCACGGTGGTCCATGGGGAGCTCGATGACGCCTGCCGGAGGCTCACAGAAAGCCATCGTATCAGCGCCCCGCCGGTCGAGGATACCCTGCCGATCATCTTCAATGAATGGTGCACGACTTGGGGCCACCCGGATCACGAAAACGTCATCGCCCTGGCCGACCGCCTCGCCGGATCTCCAGTGAAATACCTCGTCATAGACGACGGTTGGGCCGAGCGCCCGACCGAGAGGATGCAGGAAAACGGCGATTGGATCGTGGCTTCGAAAAAGTTTCCCCATGGCTTGCGCGCGACCTGCGATGCGATCCGCGAGCGCGGATTGATCCCCGGGATTTGGTTCGAATTCGAGGTGGCGAACAAGGGCTCGAAAGCGTGGAACGAAACCACGCACCAACTCCACCGCGACGGCCGCGTGCTGGACGTGGGCAGCCGCCGGTTCTGGGATTTCCGCGATCCATGGGTGCACGACTTTCTAGCAGAGCGCGTAATCGGCCTGCTGCGCGACTCCGGCATGGGCTACATGAAGGTGGACTACAACGAAAGCATCGGCATGGGTGCCGACGGGGCGGAATCGTTGGGCGAGGGACTGCGCCAGCATCTCGAAGGAGTGCGTGAGTTTTTCAAACGCATCCGCAAGGAACTGCCGGACCTGGTCCTGGAAATCTGCTCATCCGGCGGCATGCGGCTCGAACCCTCGATGCTGGAACTCGGGTCGATGTTTTCGTTTTCCGACGCCCACGAGACGCGCGACATTCCGATCCTCGCTTACAACGTGCAGCGCCTCGTGCCGGCGCGGGCGAACCAGATCTGGGCCGTGCTCAGGCCGGGTGACGATGACGACCGGCTCGTCTATTCGCTCGCCTGCACCTTCCTCGGCCGCATGTGCATCAGCGGCGATATTCATAACTTGAGCGCGAGCCAGTGGAACATCGCACTGGAAGCACAGAAACTCTATCAACAGGTTGCTCCGATCATCGCGGACGGCGTTTCCCGGCGGAGCGGACCCGAGCAAACCACCTACCGCCACCTGCGTGACTATCAGGCAGTGCTGCGCGTCTCGCGGAACGAACGCCAGGCGCTGGCAGTGGTGCATACCTTCACGGATGCTCCGGAGAAACCGATCAAGATCCCACTGCCGGAGGGACCATGGAGCATCGCCGGGGCTTTCCAATCCGGCGGCAAACAACCAGTCGTCCGCGCAGGAAGCTTGATTCTGCCTCTCATGGGAGACTATCAAGGTTGTATCGTGCACCTCGTCCGTGATTCCAAAAGAACCAAACTATGAGCCACTCGTTAGATCTCGGTCCGTTGGAATCACGCGATGATGTCGCGCGGGCGGCGAAAGCCATGCTGACGCCGCTGATTCCCTATTTCACACCCGAGGGTTCCGGCATCCGCCTCGGTGTTCTCGCAGGGGCGCATGGCGAGCCGACTGCTTCCCTAGAGGCGTTCTCGCGTGCCTTGTGGGGGCTTGTGCCTTTACTAGCAGGTGGCGGGGAGTTTCCCCATGCAGATCTCTGGCAGCGCGGCATCGTGGCGGGAACGGATCCGGAACATTTGGGATACTGGGGAGTTCTTTTCAGTTGCGACCAGCGCCAGGTCGAACAACCGGCGATCGCCCTGGCCCTCGCACTCAATCCCGATATTTTCTGGGATCCTCTCAGTGATGAGGAACGTTCCCGGGTCGCGGCCTGGCTCTATCAAACCAACGAAGTGGACATCGTGGACAGCAACTGGCGCTGGTTCCGCGTGCTGGTGAACGCCTCGCTCCGCAAGCTGGGAGAGAAATGGTCACCGGAGTTGCTGGAGTCCGATTTGGCACGCATCGATGAATTTCATCTCGGCGATGGTTGGTATCGCGACGAAAACCGAATCGGCGACTATTATATCCCGATGGCCATGCAGTTCTACGGGCTATTATATGCAAAACTCGCCGAGGATGTCGATCCCGCGCGGTCGGCGATTCTGAAGGATCGCGCAGCGAGTTTCACGAAGGATTTCGTGCATTGGTTTTCCGAAGATGGCTCGGCGGTTCCCTTCGGACGCAGCCTGATCTATCGGATGGCGCAGGGGGCATTCTGGGGAGCGCTCGCGTTCGCCGATGTGGAGTCTCTGCCATGGGGCGAAATCAAAGGTCTCTATCTCCGCCACCTGCGCTGGTGGCTGGCGCAGCCGATTTTCACCGAGACCGGAGTTCTAACCATCGGTTACCGATTTCTCAATCCTGCTGTGGGCGAGAGCTACAACGCACATGGCAGCCCATTGTGGGCGCTGAAAGCATTGCTCCCGCTGGCTCTACCTGAAAACCACCCGTTCTGGCAGGCGGAGGAACAGAACATGCCTGCTCGAAGCGCGGTTTCCTATCAACCGCTCGCGGGCATGGCGCTTTGTCGAGATTCGGCCAGCGGCCATGTTTTCGCCTTGAACCAAGGGCAGCCGATCGAAGGCTGGCCGCGGCACTGTGCGCATAAATATGGCAAATTCGCCTACTCGGCGACGTTTGGTTTCGGCGTCGCCGCAGGAGCATCTGCAGGACGCGCAGGGCTCGATTGCACCTTCGCGCTCAGCGACGACGGCGGGCGACATTTCCGCCTTCGTGAAAAATGTGAGTCGCCTGAATTCGAAAACGGAGTGCTTTCATCCACCTGGTGCCCGTGGCCGGATGTCGAAGTCCGCACCTGGCTCCTGCCGGCGCTTCCGGGGCATTTGAGGATCCATCGCATCCGCTCCGGACGCGCGCTGCAATCATCCGATGGAGGATTCGCCATCGACCGGCAGGCACCCGGATTCACGGAGTTATCGGATCACGCGATCACCAACGACGCGATGGGATCCGCGATCTTCGACCTCCACGGTCAAAGCCGCAGTAAGCTGCAATCCCACGAACCCTGGCATCACCTGATGTGGTTCACCGCCGTTTTCCCCACCCTCTTCGGTGATCATCCACCGGGCGAAACGTGGCTGGTGACCTACGCCACCGGCTGGCCCGGACGCTGGACTGACGAAGCCACGGCAGCGGAAACGAGCGGATGGGAACTTGAACTGACAGACACCATTCTCCGAATTCAACGAGGTGGTCAGGAGCTGTTCACCACGTCCATTTCGCACTGAACCCGTTGAGTTCGCTCGCATCGCATTCCCGGCAATCCCATCCTCTGCTTCGGCTGATGCTCCGGTGGAACCCACATTCCCCGCGCCCGCCGCTTGATCCATCCATCGAACCATTATGAAAATCGGCACAGAGACATTCACTGCCCGCGCGACGCGTCTGCGCGAGCGCCACATCGCTCTAACCGGACGTGCCAATGAAATCGACGACACCTGGGACAACGGAGTTCTCAACCGTTACAAAAACACCGTGCTCACCGCCGCGCATGTTCCATTGGACTGGCGCATCGATTTCAACGAAACGAGCAACCCGTATTGCATGGAGCGCCTCGGTGTGAACGCGCTTCTCAATTCCGGAGCCATCGAGCACGAAGGAAGGATTTTACTAGTCACCCGCATCGAGGGTTATGACCGGAAATCGTTTTTCGCGATCGCCGAGTCGGAAAACGGCATCGACAATTTCGTTTTCCGCGATGAGCCGCTGCTATTCGCCGAGAACGACGACCGCGAGACGAACTGGTATGACATGCGGCTCACCCGCCATGAGGACGGCTGGATTTACGGGACCTTTTGCGTGGAGAAAAAAGATCCGTCGTCACCGGAGTCCGATACCTCCGCCGCGCTCGCATCCTGCGGGATCGTCCGCACCAGGGACTTCGTCAAATGGGACCGCCTGCCGGATCTAGTGACGCCATCAGCACAACAACGCAACGTCGTACTGCACCCGGAGTTCGTGGATGCCAGGTATTTGCTCTACACCCGCCCGATGGAATTTTTCATGCACGCAGGCGGCAAAGGCGGCATCGGCTACGGCTTCGCGGACACGATGGAAGGTGCCGTTATCGCCGAAGAGACCGTGATGGAAGAACGCGTCTATCACACGATCAAGGAAGCTAAAGTCGGCCCGGGTGCCACTCCTATCAAAACGAAAGCAGGCTGGCTCCACCTCGCCCATGCCGTGCGTGAAAACGCCGATGGCATGCGCTACGTGCTTTATGCATTCCTTTGCGACCTCAACGAGCCATGGAAAGTCATCGCCCGTCCGGGTGGCTATCTCCTGGCCCCGGAAGGTGAAGAGCGCGTCGGCGATGTTTCCGACGTGCTCTTCGCCAACGGCGCGGTGGTCAGGGAAAACGGTGATTTGTTTTTCTACTATGCCTCGTCCGACACCCGGCTGCATGTCGCCACATCCACCATCGACGTGCTGGTAGATTATGCCTTGCATACACCCGAAGACGCCCTGCGCACCGCGAGATGCGTGGAACAACGGATCGAATTGATCCGGCGAAACCACGCCCTCGCCTGAGCCGCAGTGAGCCAATCCACCACCCACCCGCCGTATGTGCGACTCCGGCGGAAACCCTGATCGCCGCACCCGCCACAAGTTGCCGCCACCAGATCAAGAACGGCACCGGAAGGCAGTCGTTTCACCCGGTCGAAATCCTCCACACCGCACTAATCTAACACTATGAAATCCTATATCATTCCACTCCTCTTCGCGGCAGTCGCGCTCCCAGCGACCGCCCAACAGAAACGCATCTACATCGCCAACGACGACCACACCGACTACATGTGGACCGCCGACGCGGACACCTACGCGGATGTCTTCGTGGACATGCTCGACTGGCACATGAATCTCGCCGACGAGACGGCAGGAAATCCCCCCGAATACCGGAACCGCTTCAACTGCGACGGCAGCTACTGGCTTTGGGAGTATCAGCAGAAGAAAACTCCCGCCGAGTTCGAGCGGCTCATCGGACGGATTAAAGACGGCACGATCAGCGCGCCGTTGAACACGCTGGTGTCCTGTTATGGAGGGATGCCGGCTGAGGCGGTGCTGCGCAGCATGTATTACGCCGGCCGCCTGGAGCGGAAACACGACTTGCGTTTCGAAATGGCCACCGCCATGGAGAACCAGACACTCCCGCTGGGCCTAACATCCCTGTTCGCCGGATCCGGCGCGAAGTATTCGTGGCGGGGCGTTTGCGCCTGCGCGAGCAGGCTGGACAACAAGGTTCTCGCCGAGCGTCCGCGCGAAGTTTACTGGTGGACCGGATTGGACGGCCAGAAGCTATTGATGAAATGGTATTCCCTCGGCCCGCACAACATCGGCACCTATCTGGAAATGGGGAACTCCCCGTGGGCCGCCATCAAGTGGGTGGAAAACGACCCGGGGTTCCTCCGCCGCCATGTCGATCCCGCGACTCAGAAGCCTTACGACGTCATTGGTCTGTTCGGCTTTGGCGGCGACGACCTCGCCCGCAAGACCGGCGTCAAACCACCGCCGACCATCCCCGCCGTGCCCGGTTTGCAGAAGGTGGTTTCTTCCGCCCAAATCGATCATTTCCACAACCTCGCCAAACAGATGACCACCCCCCAGCGGAAAGTCATCGTTTCCAACGAACTGGATTATTTCAAGGATTTCGAAACCACCCACGGAGCCACTCTCGACAAGCAGTCAGTCACCTACGGCAACGAATGGGACCTCTACTCCGCCTCCATGTCGGAAACCTCCGCGCGGGCCAAGCGCGCGGTGGAGAATCTCCGTTCGGCGGAGCTGTTAGCCGCTATGGTGAGCCTGGAATACCCCGCTTTCATGAACAACCACGCCGCCGCCCGCGACCGCGCATTCAACGGCATGGGCCTTTATTGGGAACACAACTGGACCGCCGACGGCCCGGTCTCGCGCCCGCACCGCGCGGCGTGGCAGGAAGAAGTGGTGGCCGGATTTGAGGGCTACGCAAACTCGATCCAAGGCGAAGGCATCGTGCGGCTCGGCGGGATGATCCCACGCCCGGAAAACGCGAACCGCTTCTTCGTCCTCAATCCGTTAGGCTGGCCGCGCACCGATGCCGCAGACTTCAATTATGGCGGTGAGCATGACATCCATGTCCATGATCTAGCAAGTCGCACGGACGTTCCCCACCAGATCATCAAACTCAACGGCGCGTGGACGATTCGAATCCTCGCCAGCGACGTCCCTTCCGCCGGTTACAAAGTTTTCGAAATCCGGCCAGGCAAAGGCACCGCCATCACCGATGAGGCAGCGACCACCAGCGAAGATGGCAGCGTCCTTGAAAACAGCGCGGTGAAACTGGTCATCGAGCGCGACGGTGCGATCCGCAGCCTGATCGACAAGCGTCATGGCAACACCGAACTTGCTGCGGAAATCTTCGACCTCAAGCTCAACGACTTCGCCGCGAAGACCGACGAAGGTGAAGCGCTGCGTGTGGTGAACCGCGGCCCGGTTTCGGTGACCGTTAGAGCGCGCAGCGAGGCGGGCGTCCCGCACGACACCTTCATCACCCTCTATCGGGATTCGGACCGCGTGGACATCCGCAATGAGATCACCGAAAATTTCGGCAACATCCGCTACTGGGCGTTCAGCTTCGGCATCAAGAACCCGTCGGTCCACACCGAGGAAGTCGGCGCGGTCATCCTCAACAAGTTAAAATCAGACGGCGGTGACTTTGCGGATTCCCACGCCCGCTACGACCACATCACGGTCAACCATTTCGCCGACATCTCCGCTGGAGATGGTAAATCCGGGGTGACCCTATCCAATCCGGATCTCGCGTTCGCCAAGCTCGGCGGCAGTGAGTTCAATACCCTCGACTGGGGCACGCCGCAGATCAACATGCTCGCCGGCGGCCAGATCGACGGCCCGAACCTCGGCATCCGCGGCCAGAACGGCAACTCCCGTTTCCTGCAACGCTTCGCGCTGCGGGGGCATGCCGGCTACAACCAGACTGCGGCGATGAAGTTCGCACTGGAGCACCAGAATCCAATGGTCACCGGACCTGTCATCAGCAAGCCCGGCGGCATCCATCCTTATCCGGAAACCCGGTTTTCACTGCTCGGCATCGACAATCCGGAAGTCCTGTTATGGGCTCTGAAGTCCCACGAGGATGGAATCGACAAGGGACTCGTGGCCCGCGTCTGGAACCAGTCGGAATCCGCGCAGCCCACCCGCTTCACCCTCGCCGAGCCAGTGTCGGCGGCACGGCGGCTCAGCCACATCGAGACACCGATCGAGGATCTGCCCGTGAAGAACGGGACTCTGGAGACCCGCATCGGCGCCCAACGCATGGAAACCTATCAGCTAACGACGACGCCGCCATGAGTTCCCGAATCATCGAAGGAAACTACCTCGCCGATCTTCTCGCGCAGCCCGATGTGTTGTGCGGCGTCACCGGTAAACTCAAGTCCACGTTGATCGATACCGCGCTTGGCGAGGGACTGCGGGACGGGCGTTTCCGCCAGGTGTTGCTCACCGGCATGGGCAGCTCGCTGCACGCGCTCTATCCGCTGCACCGTGCGTTGAATGGCGCGGCCATCACCTCGCATTGGATCGAGACGGCGGAACTGCTGTTGGCCTTCGAGCCACTTTACAGCCCAGAGACCCTATTGATCGGAGTTTCCCAATCGGGGGAAAGCGCGGAGATGGTCAGCCTTGCCAAGCGTGCCGGAGAGTTCGGCCATTTCATCGGCATCACGAACAACGCGGAGTCCACGCTGGGCCGCACCGCAGGCACCACGCTCACGCTGGAAGCCGGACCCGAAGCCACCGTTTCCTGCAAAACCTATCTATCCACCCTGGCGGTCCTCCATTGGCTGGGCGATTGGTTAGTTCGTGGAAATGGCGAAACCGCGCTGGACGACTTGGCCCACGCCGGACGCGGCGTGAGAAACTATCTGGTAGATTGGCGCGAACATGTCGCGGAGTTGCTGCCGTTGCTCGATGGCGTGACGAGCATCTTTGTCACCGGACGCGGCGACTCGCTGGCCACGGCGGGAACGGGCGGTTTGATTTTGAAGGAAGCCACCCGCCAACACGCCGAGGGAATGAGTGCGCCCGCATTCCGTCATGGGCCGCTGGAGATGGCGGGCGATAAAGTTCTCGTGCTGATTTTTGAAGGCGATGAAACAACCGCGCCGCTGCATCGGCGGCTGGCAGAGGACATCACGCGCGGCGGCGGCAAGGCGGCGCTCATCGGTTCAAACGCCACCGGCCTGAACGTTTTCCGGCTGCCCGAAGTGCCCGCCGCTGTGCAGCCCATCGTGGAAATTCTACCGGTGCAAATGCTGTCGCTGGCGATCGCAGCGCGCGACGGCTTCGAAGCCGGACGATTCGAACGCGCGTCGAAAATCACCAACATCGCCTGACCGGATAATCCCATGACCGCTAACAAACCGCTCCTGCCCCCGTGGCTCGTTTACGCCATCACCGCCGCCACCTGTTGGGGGATCTGGGGCGTGTTGTCCAAAGGCCCCAGCCGCGAACTGTCCGGCTGGATGACGCAGATACTGTTCACCTTCGCGCTCATCCCCTCGGTGATCGTCGCGTGCCTTTCGAAAAACGTGCGGACCGGCACGGACAAACCGCGCGGGATTTTCTGGGGCTTCATCTCGGGCCTCATCGCGGCGGCGGGAAACATCTTTTTCTACATGGCGCTGGAAGCCGGCGCGGAAACCTCCATCGCCGTGCCACTGACGAATATCTATCCGCTTGTCACGATTTTCATCGCGTGGGTCTGGTTCAAGGAGCGGCTGAATATCGTTCAGGGCATCGGCATCCTCATCGCCATCGCGGCGATTCTGTTACTCAGCGGCGAGGCGAAAAATCTCGGCCAGCCGCTGGAACTGTTGCGCCGCATCAGCCTCACGCCGTGGATGCTCTACTCGCTCGGCGCGATGTTCTGCTGGGGCGTCTTCAGCGCGACCCAGAAAGTTTCCACCAACCACGTCTCCGCGGAAATGTCGTATCTCGCGTGGTGTGCGGCCTTCATTCCGATCGCGATCTGGATCGTCGCCACGAAGCCGCTCAACTGGAACATGTCCGCGCCAATGGTGTGGTCCGGCCTCGCCGCAGGAATGCTCAACGGTTTCGGAGTCATCGCCGCATTCGCCGCGTATCGGTATGAAGGGAAAGCCGCCATCGTCACGCCTCTCGCCGCCGCCGTGCAACCGCTCGTGACGATTGTCCTCGCGTTGATTTTCCTGGGAGAACGCTTCGGCCCGCTCGAAGCCACCGGCATCGCCCTCGCCATCGTCGCCGCCATCGCGCTCTCGAAGGAAACCAAAGAACCACGCATCACTCCATGAAACCCATTCTAACACTACTCGCCGCCGCCCTACTGTCACCATCAGTTTTCGCCCAGTCAGCCGGCACCTTACTGCAATACGATTTCAACGATGCCGCCAGCTGGCCGGTTAGTTCGCAGAAACCCAACCAACCCGGCGTGATGGCCGGCAAGTTCGGCACCATCATCATCCCGGACAGCGCGGAGTCCTCGGGCGGCCTGCTGCTCATCATGGACAAGGGCGCACACGAAGGCTGGACCTCCGCGCTCAAGAGCGGCCCTCTGGCGGTCAAGAACTCCGAGACGAACCCCGGCAAGCTCACGCTCGCCTTCGATCTCTCCGCCACCCGCGCCCTGCCGGTCCGGGTCATCGTCGAGTCCTACAACGCCAGCCAAGAGCGCACCGGCGGACTCGAAACTACAATCCATCCGGCCGCCGCCGCTTTCTATCAGAGGTATGCGCTGGATTTATCAACGATGAAGGTTGCTGGGGATGGCGCGTTCGAACCTTCCGCGCCCTTCGTCGGATTCACGTTCGAACTTGCCAGCGCCGCCGGCTGGCCCGCCGCCACCCGCCATGAGTTGCGCTTGGACAATGTTCACTACGCCAAGCCCGCCTGGTATGTGAGTTCAGAAGGCAAGGATTCTAACGACGGACGCTCCGAGGAGACTGCGTTCGCCAATCCCCAACAGGCGGTCGAAATCGCGAAGCCCGGTGACATCATCGTCGTCATGAACGGCACCTACTCGCACGCCGAAGGCCGGCCTGCCAAGACCCCGGTGGCGAAGTTCGTCCGGCCCGGTATTCCCTCGGGTTGGATCACCCTCAAGAACTATCCCGGTCACAAGCCTGTGTTTTCCTCACACGGACAGGAGGCCGTCACCATCACTTGGACCCAGAAAGGCACGCCGGAGGAAGGACAAAAGCTCTCCTACATCGAGGTGCGCGGGCTTCACGTGAGAGGCAATGGCGACACCGCGAAGCGAGACTATCCGGACGAGATCGGCAAATGGAGTCCTAACACCAACTCGCAGGGCATCGTGGTCAACGGTCGGTCCACGCCCCATCCCGGTGCGCGTACTCCGGGTGAGATCGTCCACCACATCCGCTTGGCCGATAATATCGTCGAACTCTGCACGGCGGACGGGATCTATGTGGAGTACGCCGACTGGCTGTATGTGGAAAACAACCGGATCATCAACAACTGCTGGACCACCACAGGCTACGCACCCGCCGGCATGACCGTGATGGGATATGCCAATTTCGACAGCTCCGACAATGGTTTCAAAATGCTCATTGCCGGAAATCATATCAGCGGAAATCGCCTCGAGGTCATGAACGAGCCTTGGGGAAAAAATCCGAAGACTTCCTTCTTCAACGGCAACGGCCTGCTTCTCGACGCCAATGCGGAGAATCCTGAAACCGGCTCCTATCTGGGTCGCACGCTCGTCCAAAACAACCTCGTCTTCAACAATGGAGCGGGAGGGATCCAGTTGTGGGCAAACCACCGCATGGACATCGTCAACAACACCGTCTATCTGAATGGCACCGTGCTCCGCTGGGGCCAGATCGGACTCGAGCGCAGCCGCGACGTGCGCTTGTTCAACAACATCGTCGTCGGACGCGAGGATACCCCGATTGATTCGTGGTTTGAAAGGATGGACTCCGGCACTTCCGGCATCGTCCGGGCAAACAATCTCTATTTCGGCGGCTCCAAGCCCAACGTCCAGGGAATCGATAACGTCGTTGCCGACCCACAGTTCGTGAATCCCTCGGACGATCCCGCCGTGGCCGATTTCAGATTGAAACCCGGCAGCCCCGCGATCAAGGCTGGCCGGTGGGAACTCTTCAGTCCCATCGTCGACCTGGGCGGAAAGCCGCGCCCCTTCGACTCGGCACCTGACATCGGCGCTTATCAACACTGAACGTCCATGACTGCGCCGAAACTCTCAATCAAAAGTGATTTTGCACCGCTAGCACTTTCATTGAGTCCAAGCTCCCGCCACCAGAAAGGTGATTCACACATCCAAAATCTCAAACCAACGTCAACCGCCCATCTCTATTCTGATGACCGCATCGTGATGACGCTCGATGCGGGTGGCACGAACTTCCGCTTTTCTTCCACGCAACGCGGGGTGCCGGTGACGGAAACCATTGCCATGCCATCCAATGGCAATGACCTCGAACGTTGCCTGGCGAACATCCTGGACGGCTTTACCCGCGTGAAATCAGAATGTCCCGCACCGCCCGCCGCAATCAGCTTCGCGTTTCCCGGGCCGGCGGACTATCCGCACGGAATCATTGGCGATGTGGCCAACCTGCCGGGCTTTTGTGTCGGCGGTGTGGCACTGGGACCGATGTTGGAAGACGCATTTCAAATTCCAGTTTTCATCAATAACGACGCGGACTTATTCACCTTCGGCGAGGCCATCGCGGGCTTGCTGCCCCACGTCAACGGCCTGCTGGAAAAAGCCGGCAACCCGAAACGCTATCAGAATTTATTGGGCGTCACGCTCGGCACAGGCATCGGCGGCGGCATCGTGCGCAACGGGCAGCTATTCTTCGGCGACAATTTTTCAGCGGCGGAAATCTGGTTGATGCGCAACAAGCTCCCGCCACAGATGAACGTCGAGGAAAGCGCGTGCATCCGCGCGGTGCGGCGGGTTTATGCGGTGCTGGCGGGCATTCCTTTCGAGCAGTCGCCCGACCCGCGCTGCATCGAGCAGATTGCCCTCGGCGCGGCGGCGGGAAATGTCGAAGCGGCGCGCGAATCGTATCGACGATTGGGAGAAGCGGTCGGCGACACAATTGCCAATGTGCTCACCTTGGTAGACGGACTTGTCGTGATCGGCGGCGGCGTGTCCAAAGGCTGGCGGCTTTTCTGGCCGGCGCTGATGGAAGAATTGAACAGCCACTACACCGGCGCGGACGGCAGCAGCTACCGGCGGTTGACCCAGACCCTTTTCGATCTCGAAGATTCCACGCAGTTGGAACAATTTCTCCAGAGTGAAACGCGCGAAATCCTCGTGCCGGGTGGCAGTCGCACGGTGAAGTATGATCCATCGCAGCGCCTTGCCGTCGGCATTTCGCGGCTGGGCACCAGCGAGGCCGTGGCCATCGGGGCTTACGCATTCGCCCTTCGTGAACTGGACCAGCAGGCGGCAGCGTCGCCAGCTGTCGGACACTTGAGTATTTCATGAAATCACTTTCAACTTTCCCGTCGATGAGCACCAAATATCACCTGACATAAAAAAAGTGATCCACCATCAAGCCCAACCCATGAACCGCCGCGCCTTCCTCGTCACCAGCCTTGCCACCGGCATCGCCACCTCACTGCACGCTCAAGAGAAGAAGCCGAAGCGCATCCTGCTCCGCTCATCGTGGCAGACGGTCAACATCGGCGACATCGCGCACACGCCGGGGATGCTGACATTGTTAGAGAAACACCTGCCCGGCGCGGAGGTCACGCTGTGGGCCAGCAAAGTGGACCGGGGGGTGGAGGAGATCCTACTGGCCCGTTTCCCCAAACTGGTGATCGCGAAGACCGACGAGGAACGAAAGGCCGCACTGGCGGCATGTGATTTCTTCCTGCATGGCTCCGGCCCGCTGCTGGTGGGCGACGATGAAGTCGAAATGGCGCTGGAAGCCGGCAAGCGCTACGGCATCGGCGGGATCACCCTGAGCGACGGCGCAATCAGAAGTCAGCGGAAACTGTTCGAAGCGGCGAAGTTCGTGTTTCTTCGCGATACCGACTCGATGCGAGCCTTGAAGGCCAGCGGCATCACCGGCCCGCAAGTGGGTTTCGGACCGGATGCCACGTTCGCCATCGACCTGCGCGACGATGCCGCCGCCGCCTCGCTGCTGAAACAGCATGCCATGGAACCCGGCAAATTCCTCTGCGCCATCCCGCGTCTGCGCTGGACGCCGTATTGGGAAATCAATCCGCAAAAGGTGAAACCGAATCCCGAATACATCGAGGTCAACGAGGAGTTCGCGGAAAAGGATCACGCAAAGTTGCGCGAGGGCATCACCGCCTGGGTTCGCGAGACGAAAATGCGCGTCCTTCTAACGCCGGAGATGACCTATCAGGTCCCGCTGCTCAAAACCCTGATTCACGACAAGCTGCCGGACGATGTGAAACCGCACGTCCGCTACATGGACCGCTACTGGCTGACCGCGGAAGCCTGCAGCGTCTATGCGCAGGCGGCGGCGGTCGTCAGCCTCGAACAACATTCGCCGATCATGGCCATCGCCGCCGGCGTTCCCGCCGTGCTCGTCCGCCAGCCCACCGACACCCGCAAGGGGCAAATGTGGTATGACCTCGGGATGAAAGACTGGGTGTTCGAGATTGACCAAAGCACCGGCGCGCAGATCGCTAAAAGGTTGGTGGAAATCGGGCGCGACCTCCCCGCCGCCCGCCTGGCCGCTAACAAAGCCCGCACCCTCGCCCACAAACACATGGCTGAAATGATCGCCGCGATCTTATGACAATTATCCAACCACCCTTCCTCCCGTCCGGCCGTTTCCGCGTCGGCTGCAACTATTGGGCATCGCACGCCGGAGCCCACATGTGGAGCGACTGGCAGCCGGATGTCGTCGCCGCGGACTTCGCGAAACTGGCGGAGGGCGAACTGACCCTTTTGCGGGTGTTTCCACTGTGGCCGGATTTCCAACCGCTGCACCGGCTAGACGGCGGCGAGGGAAATTTCCACGAGTATCGCTTTGGTGAGGACCCCCTGCCAGACACCGCCATCGGCCAGGCGGGAGTGGCTGCGGAAATGCTGGAGCGTTTCCGATTCATGGCGGACGAGGCACACCGCCACGGCCTGCAACTCATCGTCGGACTGGTCACCGGCTGGATGAGCGGCCGCTTGTTCACTCCGCCGGCTTTCGCAAATTTGAATGTGATTTCCGATCCCGAGGCTCTGCGATGGCAGGCCCGGTTCGTGAAATGTTTCGTGGAGGAATTGCGCGATCACCCGGCCATCGTTGCCTGGGACCTGGGCAACGAGTGCAATGTGATGGGCCGCGCCAGTGCTGCCGAGGCGTGGCTTTGGACGCACACCATCGCCACCGCCATCCACGCCGCCGATCCCTCGCGACCCGTCGTTTCCGGCATGCATTCGCTGCCGGCCGATCCGCGGAAGGCCTGGTCGATGCGCGACCAGGGCGAGCTGACAGACTTTCTAACCACCCATCCCTATCCGCTGTGGACGCCGCATTGCGACCAGGATCCGGTTAACACGATCCGGCAGCAGCTTCACAGCACGGCAGAGAGCCTGATGACCGAAGGTCTTGGCGGAAAACCGTGTTTTGCCGAGGAAACGGGCAGCATGGGCCCCTTCATCGTCGCGGATGAGCTCGCGCCCGGCTTCCTGCGACCCGCGTTGTTCTCGCTGTGGGCGCACGATTGCAGGGCGATGCTGTGGTGGTGCGCCTTCGATCAGAACCATCTATCAAAAGCTCCGTATGATTGGATTCCGGTGGAGCAGGAACTCGGCCTGCACCGGTCCGACCGCACGCCGAAGCCCTTGGTCGGGACGATTCGTGATTTCTCCCGGATGATCGCGGGTCTGCCATTTAGCGACCTACCGCCGCGACTCACCGAGGCGGTCTGTATTCTATCGAATGATCAGGACCAGTGGGCGGTGGCGCAGAACAGCTTCACCCTCGCCAAACTCGCCGGGGCCGACCTCACGTTCCAGTGGGCCGAGGACGCCATCCGCGATGCGGAGGTCTATCTGCTACCCTGTGTGTCCGGAGCGAGGCCGGTTCCGAGGCGGCGCTGGAAGGAGCTGATGGACCGCGTGGAGGCAGGGGCGGTTCTTTACGTTTCGCTGGACTCCGGTTTGCTTGCAGATCTCGAACCCGACTTCGGAATCAAGGTGCTCACCCGCAGCAGGCGCACGGAAACGGGTTCACTAAAATTCGCCGATGATTCCAGCACCCTCCCGCTCGCCGCGACCTTCCGGCTCGATCTGCAAGCCACCGCCGCCACGGTCCTGGCGGTAGAAAGCGACGGCAATCCGGCGTTCACCCGCCTCGACCACGGCAAGGGTAGCGTGTTTTTCCTCACCGCACCGCTGGAAACGACGCTCGCCCACAGCCCCGGCTGCTATCAAGGCGGGCCGTATGCGAATGCGTGGAAACTCTACGCGCGGGTGTTCGCGGCCGCGTCTAACCGTCGAGCCTGGCGGAAGACCACTGCCAACATCGCCGTCACCGAGCACCCGGTGGATGAGAACAACAGGATCGTCGTCCTGATCAACCATGGCCCGTCAACCCTCATCGAACCGCTCTCGCTGGCAGAAAGCTGGAGCCTCGCCGACGTTCTCCATGGTCAACACGCCCCGGATGCGGGCATCCGGATTAAACCCGGCGATGGGGCCGTATTGAGGCTCGTCAGAAACTAACCACCTAGTCGATTTCCACGGTGTTCCTCGCGCCCTCGAGTTTCCGCAGGGTTTTCCCGGGCACCCAGACACCTTCCGTGGTGATCTGGCTCGGACTGGCGGGAATGCCGCGTTCGTTTCGGTTGATCTGAGCGACGATCATATCCATGGCGGCGGCTCCGACCAGTTCGGGCAACTGATCGATCCCGGCGATGCCCTTATCGACGGCGGAATGATCGAGCGTCACCACACCGACGTCATCGGGCACCGACAATCCGGCTTCCTTCAACATTTTAATGACCAGTGAGTTTCCGGTAAGGACGACCTCCGGCTTCCAAGTCTTGAGCCATTTCGCGAAGATCTCGGGGTTTCCATTCTCGATATAGTAGATGGGAATCCTCTGTTTGACCGGCAGGCCAACCTGATAGCCGGCATAGGCCGTGGACCAGTTGAAATCATTGCGCCGATCCTGGGTCTCGTAAACCACGAACCCGATCCGCTGGTAGCCGAGGTGACCCAGCTTGTGGATGACCAGCCGCAGCGACTCGATGTGCCGGTGCACCGCCCGGTGCAGTTTTGGTCTGACCAGGGAGAAGCCCATCGTCGCGGCCGCGAAGTTGCTCAGATCGAGCGAAACGTGCCGGCGCCCGATAGGCAGTGGCGCGATCAAAACGCCTTCCACCCCGCGATTGATAAGAATCGAGCGCATTTTCTTGGAAGTCATGCCCGGTTCTCTCAACCACATTTCCTCGAGGTGGTATCCCGCTTGTTGCG
>JBBECN010000279.1:0-9535 GCA_040881795.1 Akkermansiaceae bacterium | reverse complement strand
TCCGCGCGAAGGAAGGGTTTGCCCTTTTCGACCACGTAGCGTTTCAAGGTGGTTTCCCCGTCGATCAAGGCGGCCACGATGTCCCCTTTGCGCGGCTCTCTAAATTCAAGAATCACCGTGTCGCCATCACAGATGTGAGCATCGATCATGGACTCACCACGGACTTTGAGAGCGAAGGTGCGGGCGTGCCGGGGGATTCCAAGCGCGGCGATATCGATGGAGATGCAGCCCTGTTTATCTTGCTCGACGTCCTGTGCCATCCCGGCCGCGATGCTGCCGTAGATGGGAATGTCCAAAATCTCACCCCGGTCGAGTTCATCCGGAAAAATCACGGCCCGTGCTTTACCTGGCAGCCTTTGGATAACGCCTTTGCGTTCGAGCGCCCGCAAGTGGCTCATGGCCGCTGTCTGACTGGCGAAACCAAAAAAGTGCTGGATCTCGCGTGTCGATGGCATGATGCCAGTCTGGCGTTGTGACCTTTTCAAATATTCGAGGATTTCCTGTTGGCGGAGCGTGAGATCGTAATTCATTTTTTTGAACAGTGTTCCTAAGAACAAAATGCATCAAGCGAGCGGTGGCAAGAAAAATTTAAGATCATTTCCGGCTGTGGCAGTCGTCCGTCAGCGGCACAAGTCGTCAGGTTTCCATTCCTTGTTTCCATTGCCTTCGCTGTGTCTCATGATGCACTCCCACTTCATGCCCGTCCCCGCCTCACTCCCCATCTGGAAAATCCAAACCGACATTTTGCGCACGCTGCAAGCTGGCAATCGCTTGGTGCTCGTCGCTCCCACCGGTTCGGGCAAGACCACGCAGGTGCCGCAGATGCTGCTCGATGCGGGCATCGCTGGCGATAAGATGATCGTGGTGCTGCAACCCCGGCGCGTCGCCGCCCGCACTGTGGCCACCCGCGTCGCTTGGGAGCGCGAGGGGAGACTCGGCGCGGAGGTCGGTTATCAAATTCGCTTCGATGATCACACCAGCATTGGCACCCGCATCTGTTTTGTCACCGAAGGCATCCTGCTGCGCTGGCTTCAGGATGATCGCACGCTATCTAACATCGGAGCCGTGGTCTTCGATGAGTTCCATGAGCGAAACCTGCTCAGCGATGTCTCCCTCGCTTTGGTGAAAGATCTACAGCAGACCCAGCGGCCTGATTTGGTGATGCTGGTGATGTCCGCCACACTCGATGCTGAGCCGGTCGCCACGTATTTGGAATCGTGCCCCATTCTCATTTCCGAGGGGCAAAGTTTCCCCGTGGAAGTGGGCTATCTTTCACAGCCCGACCTGCGTCCTCTCACCGCGCAAGCCACCGCAGCCGTCGAGCGCATCATCAACGAAAATACCCCCGGCGACATTCTCGTTTTCATGCCGGGGCGCGGGGAAATCAACGGCACCCTCGACGCCTTGCGTGGCATGAAAACGCAGGAGCATGTGGCCTGCATCCCCTTGCACGGCGAACTTGAGCCGCATGAGCAGGACCGCGCCTTCGCCCCGAACGCCCTGCGGAAAATCATCGTCGCCACCAACGTCGCGGAAACCAGCATCACCATCGACGGGATCCGGCACGTCGTTGACAGCGGCGTCGCCCGCGTGGCCCGCTACGATGCCGAGCGCGGCATCGGCACGCTTTTGCTAGAGCCGATCAGCCGGGCCAGTGCCGACCAACGCAAAGGCCGCGCCGGCCGCACCGCGCCCGGTACCTGTCATCGCCTGTGGACCGTGCTCGGTCACAAGAGCCGCGAGGAACGCAACACTCCGGAAATCCAGCGCAGCGATCTAGCAGAAGTGGTCCTGTTGCTGCACTCGCTTGGCATTCGGGAAGCCGCCACCTTCGACTGGCTGGACAAACCCGACCCACAAGCTGTCGTGCGCGCTGAGCGGCTACTCACCATGCTCGGTGCCTTGCTTGATGCCGACCTCACCGCCATCGGCCGCCAAATGCTGCGCCTGCCCATGCACCCGCGCTATTCGCGCATGCTGATCGAGGCCAGCCAGCGCGGCTGTGTGCCTGATACCGCCTTGTGCGCCGCCCTCGTCAGTGGTCGCGATTTGCTCACACGTCCGGATCGCGATGATACTAACAGTCAATCCGCGCGCGTGATGTTTGAGGGCAGCGGCGAGTCCGACTTCATCACCTTGATGCGCGCCTATGAGTTCGCCCAAGCGAACCGTTTCAGCTTTGACCGCTGCCGCAGCCACGGCATCAACGCCCAGGTTGCCCGCCAAGTGGAGCAGACCTGCCAACAGATCCTGCAAGTCGCCCACCAGCAGCGCCTCTACGACCGCGACGCCACGCCCGCGAGCTCCGCAAAAAACGACGATGCCCTGCTGCGTTGCCTCATGGCCGGCTTTGTCGATCAGCTCGCCAAACGCCGCGAACCCCGCAAGCCTGGTTGCGATCTAACGGACCAAAGGCAGGGCCAGCTCGTTCGCGAAAGCGTGGTCCAGGACGCCCCGTTTTTCGTCGCCGCCAATCTGCGGGAAGTGCCCTCGCGCGGTCCGACGCCGCTGACTCTCCTCAGTCTGGCGACCGCCGTGCAGCCTGCGTGGATCGCCGAGATGTTTCCCCAGCATCTGAGCACCACCACCGAGCACCTGTTTGAGATATCTAACAAACGCGTCGCCGCCGTGAAACTCACTTGCTACCGGGATCTCGTCATCGAGCAGAAGTCGCAGCAACGCGACCTTGACCCCGTCGCCAGTGGCCGCTGCCTGGCTGGGGCCTACCGTGCCGCGGCCTTCGAACTGCCGCTGCTGGATCACCGGCTGAAACAATTCATTGCGCGGGTGAACCTCATCCACACCATTTTGCCCGAACTCGAATTCGCCGCCTTGGATGCCGACGCCATCACCGCCTGTCTCGCCCGTGCCTTCACCGGTCTTTCATTGGTGAAGGAAGCGCAAGCGGTGCCTCTCACTCATGCCTTCCATCAGCATTTGGAAAAAGGGCAGGTCAGTTGGCTGGATGAATTGCTGCCACTCAGTGTCCCGTGGCTCGAAGGCCGCACCACGAAAGTCTCCTATGTCAATGAGTCGCCGGAAGCCCAGGTGAAATTGCAAGAGTGCTTCGGTCTCCAAGCGCATCCCAGTCTCTGTGAAGGCCGCCTGCCGGTGCTCCTCAACCTCTGCACTCCTGACGGCAAACGCCTCGCCACCACCACCGATTGGCCACACTTCCTCACCCGCGAATGGCCGAAGCATCGCCCGGTCGTGGTAAAGAAGTTTCCGGGACATGTCTGGAGGTGATCGGAGTATGACACTTGTTCCCGATTCGGTTGATCTCGCAATGGCGTGAAATTGCTGCAAGCCTTTCGCCGTGAGTTCACCCATTTCCCAAAAACTTCCAGATCCCGGCGGGGATGTGCAAATCAGCGAGGAAGAAGTCCGCAAGCAGACGATTTTTGAATTGGAAACGCCGGACCGCACCCTGCTCTCGGGGCCGGGCTCCCGGATTCGTGATTTGGCGACGTTATTCCGGGTGTCGCGCGATTTGTTCCGGGGCTTTCGTTCGCTGCATTTCGCAGGGCCCTGTGTCACGATCTTTGGTTCCGCGAGGACGAAGCCGGGCACGCATCATTACGAAATGGCCCGCAAAATGGGTGAGGCTTGCGCTCGATTGGGCTTTACCGTGATCACCGGAGGCGGCCCGGGCATCATGCAGGCGGGAAATCAAGGGGCTTTCGAGGCGGGTGGGCGCTCGCTGGGAGTGAACATCGAGCTACCCTTCGAGCAGGAACTCAATCCCTATGTCCATGGCTCGGTGACGATGAAGTATTTTTTCACCCGTAAGGTGGTGTTGGTGAAGTATTCCTACGCGTTCATCGTGATGCCGGGTGGCGCGGGGACGATGGATGAAATGTTTGAGACGATGACTCTGATCCAGACTGGGAAGTTGAAAGTTTTCCCAATCATTCTGATGGGCAAGGACTATTGGCAGCCGCTGATGGATTTTGTCTATCGGATGGCGGAGTCGGGAACGATCAGCCCGGATGACCCGGAATTGATCTTCTTCACCGATGATGTCGAGGAGGCTGCGGCGCATTTGCAGAGGCACGCCGTCCGGCAGTTCGGACTGCGCCGGAAAAAGCAGCCCCGGCCCATCAAACTGCTCGGAGAGAAATCAGTGGGCTGATGGATGCGCGAGCGTGAATGATTTCAGGGTTTTGGTAGGAAAAAGCCGCGTTGTTTATCAGAAATCGGCAGCCCCAGTTTTTCCATCACGCTGAGCATGTCTTCCCAGAGCAGGCGTTTGGTTTGATTGCCACCTCCGCTTTGCAACAGATAACTGGGATGATAGGTCACTCGAACGGGTGTGCCGCCGAAGTCATGCCACGTCCCACGCATCGAGGTAATCTCTCCTGATAGACTGAGTAACCCCTCTGCGGCCGCGCTGCCGAGTGCGATGATTACCTGCGGCTGGACGATGGTGATTTCCGCGCGGACGAATGGCAGGCACACGTTCATTTCCTCGGGCGTGGGCTTGCGGTTGTTGGTGGTTTGCTTCGCTGTGGCCGGGCGGAATTTGACAATGTTGGAAAGGTAAACCTCTTCACGCGACAGCCCCATCGCCTTGAGGATGTCGTTCAACTTTTGGCCGGCCGGTCCGACGAACGGTTCGCGCTCTTTTTCCTCCTGATAACCGGGAGCCTCGCCCACCAGCATCACGCGCGCATTCGGATTTCCGCTGGCGAAAACCAGGGTCTCCCGCAAAGTTCCCAACGCCCGGGCAGGTGCCCAACTCTCTGCCTGCTGTTGGAGCGCGGCGAGTTTGCCCACCTTGGAAACCCCCTCGGTCGTGATTTGGGGGACCGCCACCGGAGCTGGAGCGGCGGGTGTTTCGGTCGGCACCTGAATTTCGGGTGGAGCGGGCTTGGCTCCGGGACGCGATCGCTCGAAGAGCTGCCTGAGCCCGTCGCGCGCGCTTTCGTCCAAGTGGACATGGCTCACGCCGCGGGCTTGTTCAGCTTCGAGAAATTCCAAGAGCACATCGACAGGACGAATCACGCCGGGACGTTAGCGATTTGCCGGGCGGCGTGCAACCGCTGGATTCATCGAAGCCGTCAAGCCGGGTGCTTGTGCTTGCTGCAACGGGGAAACGCGTGCATTTTGCAGGCGATCGAACCTCCGCGGAAACGCCACTTCAGCCCTGCATTCACCCATGTCCGAAAAACCGTTGTTACCCATTCCAAGATCCGCTCCTCATTGGTATTCCGGTCCACGGCTGTGGCAGACCCTGAAAAAGGCGGCCCTCAGCGCGGGGCGAAAAACCCTGCTGACCGCTCTGATTCTGTTCTACTGTTTGCAGGATCGGGACACCCCGACTTGGGCGAAGGGCGTGATTGTCGGGGCGCTTGGATATTTGGTTTTGCCGACGGATTTGATCCCGGACATCATCCCCGGCGCGGGCTACGGTGATGACTGGGGGGCGCTTGTTGCCGCTCTGGGGACCGTCGCCGCATACGTCAAGGATGAGCACAAGTCCAAGGCTCAGGCGCAGGTGGAGCGGCTCCTGGGGGCGTCCAATCCGGCACCGCCTCAGGAATTTTTCGAATAAATCCGCTGCTTTTGGAGTATCACCCGGCGGTTGGGAAACCATCTATTGTCATGAAATCGACGTTTTTATCCATTATCATCATTTTCACCACCACCTTGTTCTCATTCGCCGGGGTGGAGATCAGTGAAACCGACTTCGGCAAAAATCTCGGAGGTTGGATCAAGCGCGGCAAACAAGCGGCGGAATACCCACTTTCCGGCTCCACTTACCGGACCTACAAGCCCGAGGTCAGCCCCACCCCGGATGGAGGGATTTTCGTCTCGCTACGCATCGACCACGTCCGTGGATGGTTGTCATCGGATGACCATGCGACTCTGGAAATCACCGTGAACTCCAAAGGCGCTGTCGTTTCCGCCCAATCCAACATTGCCATCCAAGGCCGCTCGATCTCCAGCGATGTGATTCTCGGCAGCAACGAAGCGGGCCGGCAGGCGGCGGTAGGCACCGATCGCGCCGTGCAAATCGGCACCGACCTCGTCGCCGATCTATCCGCCAAACTGCTTCGCGAAAAACTCGTGGAAGCCGGCCGCGTTTCCTTTCCCGCCGCCCTGCGTCACAATTACAACCTGCTCTTCCAAGCCGTGCGAGTGGACGGCGCTCCGGTCACACCGACGGATGGGGCACCTGTCGCCACTCCGGCAAATCCCACGACTCCGGCCGTGCCGCCTGCTCCCGTTCCGCCCGCTCCCGCCGAGCTGAAAACACCACCCGCAGCTCCCGCAAAACCCGCGGAGCCCGCTCCGAACGCGACGCCCTTGGAAATCAAGCCCTACGGCACACCGACGACGGCGGAAATCCCTGTGAAAAACTGACTCACCCGCGCGGGTGGAATTGCTTGTGCACCGCTTTCAACCGATGTCGGTCCACGTGCGTGTAAATCTGCGTGGTGGAAATATCCGAGTGGCCTAACAATTCCTGGATCACCCTTAAGTCCGCACCGCCTTCTAACAAATGTGTGGCGAACGAATGGCGCAGCAGGTGGGGGTAGATGTTCTGGTCGATCCCGGCGAATTTCGCCCGCTCCTTGACGATCTGGCGCACCCGGTCTGGCGATAGCAGGGTGCCGCGGACGCTTAGGAAAACATGCGACGACGTCCGCTTGCCCACCAAGTCCGGGCGTTCGTTTCGCAAATAATCGGAAATCGCCTCCAGCGCCTTTTTCCCGACGCGCACAATCCGTGTTTTCCCGCCCTTGCCGGTGACTCGCAGGAAACCGTCCTCGAAGTCGATCATCTCAAGCCGCGCCTTGCACAGTTCGGATAGACGCAGGCCGGACGAATAGAAAAGTTCGAGAATCGCCAGATCCCTGCGACCGAGCGCCACCGCCGGATCGATCGAATCTAACAATTTCACCACCTCGGAAGCGTGCAAGGTCTCCGGCAATGTTTGATCCGGCCGCGGTGCGAGCAGGGGCTCCGCTGGATCCATTTCCAGCTGCTCCTTTGCCGCCAGCCAGCGGAAAAACACCTTCAAATGCACCGTCGTGATGCGCAGTGAGGCGGCGTTGAGTCCTTGTTTCTTCCGCTCGCTCAGAAACGCCGCCAACTCGTCCGTCCCCAGATCGCGCAACGTGGTCTGCCGCGCTTTCACCCAGCCGGCCAGTGCATCCAGCGTCTGCCTCACCGACAATTGATACGCCTCGGATAGCCCGCGCTCCGTTGCGAGATAACGAATGAACTGGTCGCTGCTTTTTTCCATGGGCCTGAAACTATCATCCCTGCCGCCCGCGGGGGAGTAAAGGTTTCAGGCGGTGAAGTTCGAAAAAAGAAGATTTGCAGACAAGGCACGCCATTGGTTTCGATTCTACCCGCAGCCCCGCTCGGGGTTTTATCCCTGATATGAGCACCCTCCCTCGTTTGTTCGCCGCCATTTTCATGGCGGTTTCTTTGTTTCCCTCGCCGGCTTCCGCCAAGGCAGACCCACAAATCGAAGCCGCCGTTCAGGCGGTCTATCCGGCATTGGTGCGCATCCACGTCGTTTCTGAAAAGGGCGGCGCCGGGCGGATGCAAAAAGGCCGCGGCAGTGGCTCCGGGACCATCATTTCACCCGATGGCTATATCTTGACCAATCACCACGTCGCCGGTCGCGCGACCCGGATCACCGTGCGTCTCGCGGATCGCCAGGAAATCCGTGCCACCCTCGTCGGTACCGATCCACTCGCGGATCTCGCCGTTTTGAAAATCGACAAAAACGACCTGCGTGATCCAAGTGCGCCGCTTCCCGTCGCCAAATTCGGTGACAGCGCCTCTCTGGAGGTTGGCGATGTCGTGCTTGCGATGGGCAGCCCGGCCGGTATTTCGCCGTCGGTCACCCAAGGCATCGTCGCCAACACCGAGATGATCGCGCCGGGTGGTGCGATGCGCCTCGATGGCGAAGTGGTGGGCGAATTGGTCCGCTGGATCGGCCACGATGCGATCATTTTCCCGGGAAACTCCGGCGGTCCGCTCGTCAATTTGCGCGGTGAAATCATCGGCGTGAACGAAATCGGCATCGGCAGCCTCGGCGGTGCGATTCCCTCAAATCTCGCCCGCAAAGTTTCGGAAGAACTCACCACCATCCCCCGCGAACCGGCCGAGCCGCGTGAAAAGGAACTTCTGTCTTGGGGCATCACTGCCCGCGATCTCACCGAACTCAATGCCAAGGAACTCCTGCGTGCCGATAACAATGCCGTCCTGATTCAAAGCATCCGCCCCGGTGGTGCCGCCGCCACCTCCAAGCCATCCATCGTTCCCGGCGACCTGATTCTTGAAGTGGCCGGAAAACCCACTCCTAACATCGAAACCCTCATCCAAGTCAGCGCCGAAATCACCGATGGAAAAACCGAGCCGATACCCACACTCATCGCCTACGAACACGACGGACGCAGCTATCTTACCGTCGTCAAGATCGGCCCCGAGCCGGAAGTCGATAAACCCGGTCTTGTCAAAAAAGCCTGGATTGGCATCGACACCCAAGTCATTTCATCCGACCTCGCAGAGGCGCTCGGCATTCCCGGATCCAAGGGCGTGCGTGTCACCCGCGTGCATCCCGGATCCAGCGCCGAGACTGCCGGATTGAAAACCGGCGATCTGCTGTTGAAACTCGATGGCACCGTAATTCCCACCTCGCGGTCTGAAGAGTCCGACGTGTTCGCCTCTCTCATCCGGCAATATCGGATCGGTACCGAAGCCGATCTAACTGTCAGGCGCGGCGCGGAAGATCTAAGCCTCAAGGTCAAGCTCGACGCCAGCCCGGAAGGGCCTCCGAACTCGCCGACCACGAAAGTGAGACCCTCGAATTCAACGCCCGCGATATCGGGCAGGACGACCGCGTTTCGGAAAAACTCCCGGACGATTTCAAAGGCGTGCTCATCACCGCCATCACCCCAGCCGGCTGGGCTGCGTTGGCCGGGCTCTCCTCGGGCGACTTGCTCGGTTCCATCGATGACCGCATGGTAAACGGACCGCAGGGCCCGATCAAACTGTCGGCGAAAAGTACCACCAAAGAGGTCAAAATCCTGATGTCGGACGGTTCCGAAACGCCCGCCAAGGTGGCCTTCAAGGATCCGGATCTCGACCTCGCGTTCATCCGTCCTGAAAAAGCCGATGGCGTGAAATTCACGCCGGTGGACACCGCAAACTCCGCGCCGATGGCCTTGCTGGACGACGTCATCATCCTCGGTCGCCTCGGCAGGGATTTGAATCGCGAACCCGTCGTCATGACCAGCGAAGTCATTTCCATCATCAGCAAGCCGCGCACCTTCGGCAGTCCCGCAAAACGTGATTCTCGCTGCTGCTGACCTATTGGAATCCGCCGCCCAAGCGAAGTGAGCCAGGATGGTGGCGAAGCTCCGCGCAGCTCATTGGCATCGACGCTCATAGAGCGACGCTACAAGCGTTCCTCTCGCGTCCTGTAGCGGCGCGTCTATGACCGCCGCAAACTGGCCCCGAGGCCGTGAGGTGAAGGGGGAGGCGAATGAAGAAGCTTCGCGCAGCTCATTGG
>JBBECN010000278.1:0-1583 GCA_040881795.1 Akkermansiaceae bacterium | reverse complement strand
GAAATTTAATGAACTTGCCGGAATGTCCACTTCGGCTAAGTTTCCGCCGATTCGATTCCACCCATGACCGTTATTTCCACCATCCTCCAAGTGATTTTGCTGATTTTCGTCGTTTTGATGATCTTCAACATCATTATTTTCGTCCACGAACTCGGCCACTTTCTCGCAGGCAAATGGCGTGGGCTCCAGATCGACCGTTTCCAGATTTGGTTCGGGAAACCGATTTGGAAAAAAGAAATCAACGGCGTGCAATACGGCCTCGGCTGGATCCCGGCAGGCGGGTTTGTGGCGCTGCCGCAAATGGCGCCGATGGAAGCACTCGAAGGCGGAAACAACGATACGAAGCCGCTGCCAGCCATCACACCACTGGATAAAATCATCGTCGCTTTCGCCGGCCCCTTGTTTTCGATGATCCTGGCGCTGCTGTCCGCAGTGGTCGTCTGGAAAGTCGGCAAGCCCGCCGATTTCATCGCCAACACCGAGATCGGTTTTCTCGTTCCGGATGGCCCGGCACAGAAGGCGGGACTCCAGCTCGGCGATAAGATCATCGCGATCAACGGCGTGCCCATCAATGGCTTCGCGGGCTCGCTTAATTCCGTCACCGAGCGCATCGTGCTCAGCCGCGGCGAAAAGATCACCTACACCGTCGAGCGCCCTGGCTCGGATGAACCCCTCATCCTGAATTCGGGATTTGAAACCGAAAAAAGCCAGTGGTTTCAGCGCCGCGGGCTGCGCCAAGTCGGCATCTCCCCATCCAGCCCGGCCACCATCGGCGACGTCAGCGTGAACAGCCCGGCGGCCGATGCAGGCCTCGTGAAGGGCGATCGCGTGCTGACCATCGACGGCATCAAGCTCTTCAGCCTCGAACAATTTTCCCAGTATCTGCGTGAACAGAAATGGAAGACCGTGCAGCTCAGCGTGCTCACCGCCAAGGGTGAAACGCGCGAGATTTCGCTCACTCCCGAGCGCCCGCTCCAGCCTGCGGACTCCGATCCCAAGGTCGGCATCCTCTGGGATTTCTCCAGCGAGGTGGACGTCCGCATTGTCCACCCCGGCCCGATCAAGCAGGTAAAAGACAGCCTGCACATGATGTGGGTCACCATCACCAGCGTCATCGCACCAGATTCCAACATCGGCGTGGATCACCTCAGCGGCCCGGTCGGTATTGCGAAGATGCAGTATCAACTGCTGCAAATGGACGAAGGTTGGCGGCGTATTCTTGCCTTCATGGTGTTGTTCAATGTGAACCTCGCCGTGCTCAACATGATGCCCTTCCCGGTGCTCGATGGCGGCCATATTACGCTCGCGGTTTTGGAGAAGATCTTCGGTCGGCCGGTCAAGGCCAAGCCACTGGAAATTCTGCAAACCGTCTGTGCCCTGGCGCTCATTTCACTGATGCTCTTCGTCACCAGTAAGGACATCGGCGATGGCTTCGGCCGCGGCTCCAAGAAGAGCCAGGAAGTCGTTTTCCCGGCGAACTAAGCGCAGGTTTTGGAGTGCGGTGGCAGAGCACAGCGGCGACACCGCCTTGGATTCTTTGCGACGAAGCCCCCTACCGATGAAACATCCAAAGCGGTGTGGCG
>JBBECN010000277.1:0-9580 GCA_040881795.1 Akkermansiaceae bacterium | reverse complement strand
TCCCCACCGCCCCTCGCGGAGCAACGCCGAGAGATGAATTTAGGACGCTTACGATTGCGGTATAGGCCAAAGTCTTGAGTCACGTTGGTGAAGTCGATCAGCTTCGTGAGCGGAGTCTCCGTGCTGGCAAGTGTGAGCTCAAACTCGATGGCATAATCGCTTAGATCAAGTTCGCCAACCGGCACAGTGAGTCCCTGCCCGGGTAGGAAATTGTAACTTCCGTCTACGACATTGCCAGTGCCCGATGCGCTCACGCCACTGCCAGTGGCATCGGCAAATCCATTTTCGAAGGTATAATCACGGACCGTGGTAAGAAGCGCTGGCTCCACGGCAGGTGCCTACTGCCTGGTCGCCCACCTCAGTCGATAAAACTTCTCTGCGTCCACTACCACGTTGTCCACCCATAGCGGGCCATTGTTACCCGGAAAGACCTCGCCAACATCCTCCCATGCCGTCATGTCCGGGGAGGACTGAAGCTGATATTGGGTCGAGGACTGCGACATCCACGTCAGTTGCATGATCGTCGAATCCCCGTTTTCCCCTGCATCTTCATATAATTTGATCTTGAAATTCGCGGGCGGAACAGCCCCACGAGGCGGTAGAGGGGAGAGTTTGGTACTGATCAGTTGTTGCAGGCGCGTCTTCATTTGCTCGCGCTTGAGAATCAAATCCGGGGTGGCCAATGGCTCCCCGGGAAGACGCCTTGCTTCAGCCCATGCGGATAGGTTGCGGTATTCGACGGGTTTGCCCGTCAATCCAAGGCCACTGTCGATGTCGGTGTCGGTCCCTCCCTGGAGTTTGCTCCTCAAGTCGTAGAACTCATCCTGAGGGGCTTCGACTTGCTGGCCATCGAAGTAATAGACATACTTGTAATCCTTTTCGCGGATCGCACGAATCCGATTCGGTGCCACGCAAAGGCCGTTGGGCAGACCGGCGTTATCCTGGCCGCACCAGATATCGTCGTAGGTGAAGAGGATCGCGTCTTGGACCGAGCCAGCGGACGGGTTGCGGATCAACCCACTGTAATCCACACCCCTGAAGCCATATGGCTCGTGGTTAATTTTAAGAATGCTGCAGAGGGTCGGCAGGAAGTCCACATGCGAGACGAGTTCGTCGCAAACCTGAGGATTTTGAAAATCGACGGGGTTGGACCACACGAGGGGGATGTTGCCGACCTCTTCGTAAAACTGGAAGGATTTCTGGCGCATACCGCCATGGGACATACCCAGGTCGCCGTGGTCCGAGGAGAAGATGATCCACGATTGATCGCGGAGTGCGGTTGCTTGTTCAGGAACGACCGTGACATCCACGCCATCGAGTAGATCGAGAATTTTGCTCAAGTGCCTGTCGCCCAGCTTCATCAAGTTACCATAGAAATTGAGATACTTGAGCTTCAGAGCGGGGGTTGTCACCGGGCCCAGACCTGCGGATGAGGCTAGAAACGACGCTTGGACGAAAGGTTTGAAATTTTCCACCAAACTCTCATCAACGGTCGGCGGCAGTCCGATTGTTCGTGAACCGGTGGGTTCCGACCACGGTGACGAGCCGTCTTCACGGCCGAAGTAGCCACCCTCGATGTAAGTGCCATTTCCACCGTTGGCGACTGATAGACCCGGGCATCCTAGCACGTCATGCGGGTTGATCATGCAAATGATCAGGCAGAACGGATTGCCGCCCGGATTGGCGATCTTGTGGCGTAGGAAGGCCATCACACTTTCGCGTTCGTATTCCGCATTCACCGGCCCTTCGGCCTGGGTGAAGATGTAGTTGGGATCCGTTGGGTCTCCCTGCGGAGCTTGCCACGTAGTCCCATCCATAAAGCGACCATCGTGATTGGTCGTGCCTCCAGCATAATTTTTCAGTTTCGCATCACCGCCCGCATCCGGCGAGTTCCATCCGCCCATGCCATAGCGGCTGATATCGTCAGAGGTATTGCTGCCATCGGGATGCTCGGTGCCTTTGCTCAGGTGCCATTTGCCTTTCCACACCACGTCGTAGCCCTCGGCCTGCAGGACCGTTGCAATGTTTGGCAGGTTTGGATCGAGTTGGTGCTCTTCCTCAGACTGGGTCATGTCTTCGGACAAGGTGTCGATGCTCCCGTGCTGGGCCGGGTAGAGGCCGGTGAAAAGCGTCGTTCGCGAAGGCGTGCACATCGCCGTGTTGGTGTAAGCGCGGGTGAATGACACTCCTTTGTTGCGCAAGCGCGTCAGGCCCGGAAGATTTTCCTCCTCCCAGCCTTCCGGGAACCAACTAAGCTCCTGTTGCTGGTCAGTGGTGAAGAAAATGACGTTTCGCCGCTCGGTTTGGACGGTGCCAGCTTGAGCACGCGCCATCATCGGCCATAGATTCACAGCCCCATGAGCGGCCACCATCGCCCCGGTGCTGCCGATCATTGATAGGAAATCCCGACGTCCGAGCGAGGACCCAGAAGTTTCTTCATCTTTTGATTGCGGCTGAATTTCCATGGCGCAATGAGGGTGAGCCCCCCCCCTTGTCAACCTCCTTCTACCTTTCCAACCATTGTTAGATTTCACTATTTCATAACCCTTTCGCGAGGGACTGATAATGAGCTCCAGCTAGCAGGTTTTACGGTTGCCTCCCCTCGATATTGCGAGCATCCACGGGAGTGCTTAAGCCGCCGGCTTTGGTCCCTACAAGCGGAAACTGGCGCATTCAGATTGCCAAATGAGCCGCCTGCACTTGAACTCCGCAGCACATGCAGCACCTGCCGGCATCGTTTTTTCTTCAAATGGTCGCAATCCTTCTCACCTGCCGGGTGGTGGGCTGGCTGGGGCGTAAAGTCGGCCAACCGCAGGTCGTCGGTGAAATGATCGCTGGAGTGTTGCTAGGTCCTTCGTTGTTCGGATACCTGAGCCCAGAAATCAGTGCGAAGCTCTTCACTCAGGAAACGCGCGGCATGCTTTTCATCGGCTCACAGCTCGGCGTCGGGCTCTACATGTTTCTCGTCGGCATGGAATTCAGCACCGATTTGTTCCGCAGCCGTGCGCGCAGTGCCGCCAGCGTCTCCATCGCCGGAATGGTGGTGCCTTTCATCCTCGGCGCGCTGCTGGCTCCGTGGTTGATCAAGATCCCCGGCCTGTTTTCAGCAACCGCCAAAGTTTACGAAGCCGGGTTGTTTCTGGGCGCGGCGATCGCCATCACGGCCTTCCCGATGCTCGCCAGAATCATCTACGAACGCGGCCTATCCGGAACGGCGCTCGGCACGCTCGCACTGGCCGCCGGTGCCATCGATGACGCGGCGGCGTGGTGCGTGCTGGCGGTGGTGCTCGCCAGTTTCAGTGGCGACCCGAAAATGGCGATCATCGCCATCGTTGGCGGAACTCTTTTTGCCATTTTCACCCTCACCCTCGGCAAGCGCGGCCTCGCCCATCTCGGAAAAATCGCCGAACGCGAGGGTAAAGTGAACCCGACCTTGATGGCCGTGGTGCTGGCCTTATTTTGCCTCAGCGCCTGGTTCACCGACATCATCGGCATCCACACGGTATTCGGCGGCTTCATCCTCGGCATCGCCATGCCGCGCGGGGTGCTTACGCAGGATCTCACACGCAAACTGGAGCCATTCACCGTGATTTTCCTGCTGCCGATGTTCTTCACCTTCTCCGGGCTCAACACCCAGCTCGATGTGATGCTCGATCCGTCGATCCTGCTGGTGGCCATCGCCGTGCTGATCGCCTCCACAGTCGGCAAGGGCGTCGCCTGCTGGGCTGCCGCCCGCCTCTGTGGCGAGGACAACCGCACCTCACTCGCAGTGGGTGCGTTGATGAATTCACGCGGGCTGATGGAGCTGATCATCATCAACATCGGCCTGCAAAAAGGCATCATCGGCAAGGAATTGTTCGCGGTGCTGGTCATCATGGCCATCGTCACCACTTTAATGGCAAGTCCGATTTTCGAGATGGTTTACGGTCGCCACGCTCGTAAAAAAGGCGAACTCGCGCTGGGAGGAATCGACGGTTAAAATCCAACCACTCATGAAATTCGGAATCATCGGCACCGGCAGCATCAGCCAAATCCACGCGAAGGCGATCACCGCCATCCCCGGCTGCGCGCTTCACTCGGTCTTCAACCATCGGCACGAAAGTGCCGCCAAACTCGCAGCGCAATACAGCGTGCAAGCCCACTCCGACCTCGCAATTTTCCTCGCCGATCCTGAGTTGGAGATTGTCACCATCGCCACCCCATCCGGCGCGCACTTCGAGCCAGCCATCGCCGCGCTGAAGGCTGGAAAACATGTGATCTGCGAGAAGCCGTTAGAAATAACCACCGCCCGCATTGACGAGATGATGAAAGCCGCCGCCGCCAGCGAAAGAACCCTCGCCGCCATCCTCAACCGCCGTTTCAATCCGGCGATGGCTGCCTTCAAGCAGGCATGCGAGCAACAACGTTTCGGTAAGCTCACCTCGGCCTCCTGTTACATCAAATGGTTCCGCGACCAATCCTACTACGACTCCGCAGACTGGCGCGGCACCTGGGCACTCGACGGCGGCGGCGCGCTGATGAACCAGGGAATCCACAGCATCGACGCCCTGCTGCATCTGGCAGGCCCCGTCAAATCCGTGCAGGCTAACACGGCCTGCCTCGCCCATGAACGCATCGAAGTCGAAGACACTGCCATCGCCATGTTAGAATTCGAAAACGGTGCGCGTGGCGTGATTGAAGGTTCCACCTGCAACTGGTCAAGCGCCGGCCACCCGGCCCGCATCCAGCTTTGTGGCACCGAAGGATCGGCCTTCCTCGCAGACGAATCCTTTGAGGTTTGGGATTTCAAGCACGCCCTGCCAGAGGACGGGGAAATCGGTGGCAACCTGATGCATGGCAGCAAATCCGGACTTGGCGCGAATGATCCCAAGGCGATTTATTCCCTCCAACACCAGCGGAATTTCGAGGAGGTCATCGACGCGATTCAAAATGGCCGTGAGCCAGCCACTTCAGCGGCCGAAGCCCGCAAATCCGTCGCCCTAATTCAAGCGATCTACGAAAGCGCCGCCCATGGCGGCAGAAAAATCAAAATCTAGCAAATATTTGAAGGATCCTAACCGACCAACGGGAAATCTGTCACCTGTTCCAACTTCACATCATACAGCGCGGCGATTTCTGGAGCGTCCGAAACATGATAGATTTCGCGGTAGTAGATTTCCTTGATGCCATACGCACAGAGTGTCTGCATGCAAGCGGTGCATGGCATGGTGGTGGTCGCCACGATTTTCGCCTCACCCCGGCGGAAAAGGCTGCAAAGATTCACCTCCGCATGGAGCATGAATTTCTGCCGCGCCTCGCGATCGTCCCAAAATCCCGGCGGCGGATTGTAGCCGGGAGCCAGCCCGTTGTAGGCGGTGCCGATCACCCGGTTGTCGAAATCCAATGCCGCAGCCCCGACCTTGCGGTATGGGTCTTCCGACCGCAGACTGGCAACATGAGCGAGAGCCATGGCGTATTGAGGAATCGGCAAACGTTCGGCGGGCATGCGGGCGAGCATGATTCGAAACTCAGGATTTCAAACCCAAATGCGCATTCAACCCAAAAAACCAACAAAGAAAAGCGGACCTGACCCACGCTAACCCCACCATGAGCGCCTCATCCAAAGCCCCGGCCAGAGCCTTCGCCCTCGCGATCGTGATCGCAGCCATCCCCGCCGCCGCCTATTTCATGCTGGTGAAAGCACCTCGGGATGTCGCCAGCAACCTGCACGAGGTGGCCCGGGAAATCGGCAGGGAAATTGACGACGTGATCCACATCCGCCCCCGCATCACCTCGGGGGGCGTCACCCTGCTGTAGGAAAGTGCCGCCATCAACGAACTCTCCACCACGCAGCGAACCTTCGATCACACCCATATCTGGGAGAGCACCTGGCTCGGCAGTCGCAAACGTTTCGAACTCAAGGGCAGTTTCACCGCCAAAGCCGGATACGATTTTACCCAACCGTTCTCCATCGACATCGCCAAGGATGGCAAAACCATCCGAGCCCACATGCCCCCAGCAAAAATCCACTCCATCGAGCAACTCAAAGTGGAAGTGCTGAAAGACGAAGATGGATTGTGGAATAAAATATCCACCGCAGAACACGAACAAGCCATGAACGATCTGCTCCGCAAAGCCCGCACGAGCATTGAAAAAAGCGATATCCTCGAACAAGCGGACCAAGCATTCATGTCCCAGTTGAAAGAAGCCATCCGCAAAAGCACAGCTCCCGGAGTGGAAGTTCTCCGCGCGCCGCAGTTCTGAGTGGATCCAACCCATAAAAATCCCGCTCCCCGTTGGCACCTCATTCTCATGCCAGCGAGGACGTTGGCGTTCCCAGCGACCCTCAGGCGCGCCGACGTCCCCGTCGGCACAGCGAATGGAAAGCCAACGAAAAAGCCGCAAACGACACCCCATTTCCCCCTCATTCGCATGCCAACGAGGACAAGCGGGGCCTTGGGGAAATTGTAGTCGAGGGATTCAAGTCCAGCGGTGTCCAGAAATCGGCAATCCCACCAACCCGAGTGATCCCGCTGGCCGAGGACGGCAACCGAAAACCGGAGCAGAATTAGGGGGCGATGAGGTCATTCATGGGGCAAGGAAGACAATGCAAGAGGTAAGCAGGAACCCGAAGCAAAAAACTAGGGGGATTACCGATTTTCCGCCGATCTCCCGACGGAATCTAGCGGAATTTCAAAACCACCCGCAAGGCTTGATTCGAGGAGTTTCGGAATGACGACAAAGATGCCAGTTCTGGGCGGGTGAGGTGGATACCATGTTGCCATTCCACACAAGGGGGTGACCTGTGAGATGGAACGCCTCGGCCTGTGGAGTTCCCGGCTCGATGACGTGGACGTGTGGCTCGTGCCCGCCTCCTTCGCCTGTTATGGATGGTTCCAGCCCGACGGCGACATCTACATCCCCGCCGTCACCGGCGCGAACCTCATCGAACTCATCACCGGCCACCACACCCGCCTCAGCGACGTGCTCCGCCACGAGTGGGCACACGCCCTGGCCGACCGCCATCAGAAACTGATAGAAAGCAAAAGCTTCCGCCGTGTCTTCGGCGGCCGCTACCAATCGACCGCACGTGTGGACGCCCATGACCCGGACCTCCACCTCACCTGCTACGCTGCTGCCAGTCCCTGCGAAGACTTCGCCGAAACCTTCCACTACTTCCTCCGACACAAGGGACGCCTACCAGTCCGCCTACAAGCCAAGCCGGCCATCGTCCGCAAGTGGAGCTTCATCCAATGGATGGCGGAGCGGATCTCCCGTTCCGCATGAACCTCACTACAACCTCACCCAACCACCTCTCAGAACCAAGGGCGGCTCCATCACCGGGGCCGCCCTTCCTGTTTACCCCAAACCACAAACCACAAACCAACCATCATGAACCCCAATACCAACAACTCCACCCTCCTCGATGGAATCTGCCGTCGGGGAGTTCTCATCTCAACCTCCGTCCGTTATTGGAGAGGTTGTAAGCGACTCAACGCCGAAGACCTCGGCTTGGATCCTAGCCATATTTCTGATAGGCTTATCCAGCTCGGTCACAAGCGCCTGGTTCCCCGGGATGCCCTGAGCCCATTCGCCCGAATAGAGTCCCGCGTGCAGGCGACAGTCGAAGGTTCGAGCTTCCCGTTCCTGGGAGGCATCGGACGCTTCGTCCCCAACCCGCGCCTCGGTGATCTCACCGACAAGCTCGACAAACTCCGCGATGAATTTCGCGAAGCCACTCTCGATTTCGTGGGGGGTTACAGCCCGCTGCGAGACCAAGCGATGGTAGAGTGGCGAGAAGCCGCCCACCACCTCAACGGCAGCGCCGAACGATTGATCGCTACGATAGAGCAATCCTTCCCGCCCGCGGGGGCCATCGTCAAGCGCTTCGGGTTCGAGACTCGGCTCTATCAGATCGCGGCACCCGACAGCATCCGCCTGGAGGTTGCCGATGGCATGGCGCAACTAGAAGTCGCCGACGACCGTCGCCGGATCGCGGAGGATGCATCACGCCGACTCCAAACCGACCTCGACGGATTTATCCGTGAGAGTGTGGCATCCCTGCGTGATGAAACCGCACGCCTCGCCAGCGAGGTGCTCGCCACCATCGACGGATCGGAACACGGCGTCCACCAACGTACGCTCAATCGCCTCAGCACGTTTATCGACAGCTTCCGCACGCTGAACTTCGCCGGCGACCAGCAACTCGAAGCCACGTTAGAGCGCTTCCGCCGCGATCTCCTAAACCGCACGGCGGAGGAATACCGCAACCAGCCCGGTGCCATGACCACACTGACCGAAGGCCTCAACCGCCTCCGGGAAAATGCGGTGCAACTTGCCCGCACCGACGCCCGCGAAGTCATCTCCCGCTTCGGGCAGATGGGCACGCGTCGTCTCGCTGCCGTCGGCTGACACCGACATGATTCGACATCAGACCCGGAGCGGGCTTGATCCGCTCCGGGTTTCATCATGTATTCAATCATGTCCGCACAACCGAAATTGCTGGCGACAGATGCCGTGGAGCGCGCGGTGCACTACCTTAGGTCCTGCGGGATCCATGTTCCGAAGTTCAACCTGACTACCGACTGGCATCCATGGATGCCCGGCAATTCTTATGTGCTCACAGAAAGAAAAAACGTCAGCCTGAATATGGGCCGCTATCCCGGATCCTTCCTCCGAAATTGGTTCGCCATGCACGAACTCGGACACGTCTTGTGGGACCACCACCGGCCGGAACGAAGCAAGCCTTTCCGTGCGGAATTTGGCAAGGAGCGTCCTGAAGACTACGATGAGATCCACGCCCGCGAATCTTGGAAAACGACAATGTCGCACCGGGCATCGTGGAGTTGCGGCCTTTCCCGCCCCCAAGGTGAACCCTCGTGGTATGGAGCCAAGGGCGGTGGCGATGAGCGCTTTTGCGAACTCATCGCCCTGATGTATGCCCACGGTGATTTTTCCAAAGATCCTCCTCCCGACCTCTCAGGCTTATGGGCGGTCTGTTGGAAATATGGATTGTCGCGCATGACCTGAGCCTTGCACAAGCTCCATGGAGCATCCGCATCCCCACTAGCCCGCCCGGCCATCAAACCTCGGCGGGCTTTTTCGTGTCCACATCACGGGCACCATCACTTTCTCCCAACACGCCAATACCCTCACACCACACGCCAATCCTACTCAGCTAGCACATTTTTAAACCACCACTCCCACCGCCAACATCAACCACTCCTCAAGCCAATCCCCCACCCGACACCAAATATTCCCCCAACTCTGCACGAAGGGCGGTTCCACACCAGGAGCCGCCCTTCGCGCATCTTCAATCAAACCTTCTAACCAATAGTAAATAACCAACCAAACACATGTCACACTTCACCACCATCCAAACCCAGATCCGGGATCTCGAAGCCCTCAACGACGCCTGCGTCGAACTCGGCTTCAAGTTCCTACCCAATGCCAAATGCCGTGGCTATGCCGGCGTCACCCGGCTCGCCCCACACGTCATCCAGCTCAAAGGCCCCTACGACATCGCCGTCGAACCCGATAAGGAAAACAACGGCAGCTACGGCCTGACCACCGACTGGTGGGACGGCCACGTCGCCAAGGA
>JBBECN010000276.1:0-1608 GCA_040881795.1 Akkermansiaceae bacterium | reverse complement strand
GAGAAGGTTTAAATAATGCTCGCGGCCGCTGCCATCCGCGCAATGAATTTGAAATTCTTCGGTGGGATCGATGATGCGTTTTGGCCGTGCTTTCCGTTGAATGCGGAACCTGTGATTGCGCGCCCAACCACGCAGTTGGGGTTGGATGAAATTGACGAAGGCAAGGGCGAGTTTGGCTTGGGGTGTGCGGAATTTTTCGTTGAGTCCGCGCAGCGGGAGCATCCGGTTCATGATCGCCTGATAGCCCGCATTTCCCATGGGACCGTGATAGATGATCGAGTCGTCCATGACCCGCACCGGGCCACCGCCATAGATGAATCCTTGCCACTTCGCATCGCCGGATTTGGAGAATCTAGCAGGGTGTTTCGCCATCAGCAGGTGCTCGGCGCGGCCGTATCCGATTTGCTGGCGCAGGAATGTGCAAATTGATGGCCGCCGCCAATGCCAAACGAAGGCCCCGGGCACGAAGCCGAGCCGGTATCCCGCGTCGCGCAGTCTCCAACAGAAATCCACGTCGTCGCCCGCGGTGTGGAATTGTGGGTCAAATCCGCCGATGGCGTCGAAGGCTGATTTCCTAACAACAAGGTTGCAGCCCGGAAGGTGTTCGGCCTCCTCGTCGTCCAGCATCACGTGACTCGGCGCTCCGGGAGCCGCACCAACGACCGCTTCCTCCCACGTGCGCGGCCCGGGCGCGAGATTCGGGCCGCAAGCCGCGGCGTAGCGGCCATCCTGAAATACCGGGCGGATGCGCGTGATCCACTCGGCGTCCGGCTCGCAATCGTCATCGGTGAATGCGAGGATCTCGCTGAGCGCGGCTTCCGCGCCGGCATTGCGGGCGGCGCTGAGGCCGGAAGGCTCTAACACCAGCAGGCGCGCCCATGGAAAATTCTGCGCCACGTATTCCGCGGTTCCGTCCTCCGATCCATCATCCACCACGATGGTTTCCATTCCTCCGCCGGCCAGTTTGCCGATGGCCCTCAGGCAATCGCCGATGCGGCTTGTGCCGTTGCGCGTGCAGACGATGACGGAGACGGAGGGGTGGCAATCGGGGAGGAGAGTATTGAGATGGACGACGGCGGTCAGCGCGGGTTTTGCGTGGTCATCGCGGTCCAGCAGGCCGAAATCCCAGTCCAGCACTTCCGCGCTGGCGTTCCACCAGCGGTCGCTCCAAGCGTAGATCGTGGTTCCGGCGGTTTCTAAATCGCGGGTGGCTTGCAGGCCCCAGCGCAGGGTTAACGCTTGTTTTTCCAGCCCGTTGCGTCGCGAATCGAGGCCGAATTCTGAAATCACCAGCGGACGGTCGCCTGCGATATGATGCAGGCGTTTGAGATAACTTCGGAACGCGGATTCATCTTCGAGATAAACGTTGAAGGCGGTGAAGTCGGCGTTTTCCGGTTCGAGGTATTCGGTGCTCGGGTAGTTGGCGTAGGCAAACATCAAGTGCGGCGCGATTTCCCTGCCGAGTGAAATCAGGTCTTCGATCGCCAACCGCACCTTCACCGGACCCATCCACCGTGCCAGGTCTGCGGGGACCTCATTGCCCACATACACGCCAGCGAGCGCGGGGTGGGTGGCGATGGCCGCTAGCGAGTTGACCAAGCTCACCCT
>JBBECN010000275.1:0-10226 GCA_040881795.1 Akkermansiaceae bacterium | reverse complement strand
CCGGCCCACGTCGCTGTCCGGAATGGCGCGCACAAACGCCGTGCTGCCATCCAGCTGATAGCTGACAGGCACCGAGGAACTGCCGTCGTCGCCATGGATGGCAACGTGATGGGAAATTAGAAATCTAACTGAATCACCCGCCAGAACTTTCAACGTCAAACCAAGCTCATGCCTGTCATCGGGCGCCGAGGAAACCACTTCGACCAACCCATCCTTGTGTTTGTAAATCCAGCGGCAGGAATCCGGACTCATTTCGAAGGCCGACGGCACCCCTAACAATTTCCACGTGCCATCGATTTCCACAAACACCCGCTGCCCGTGACTGCGGAAAAGCCCGAGATAGCTGTGACAAGTGGATAGGAAGCGGTTGATGCTCACATGACCTTGGGTGACCATCGAGTGAAACACACCATTCATCCATGCGGTGGAAGTCAGCGCAGCTTCGTCAGGAGTTAGGGATCCGCCGGAACGCAGCAAATGGCCGTGGGGACGGAGCACCTTGAGTTCCTTGCGCCGGAGCACGACATGGCTTTGGCGGTCGGTGAAAAATGACTCAAGTTTGGCATCTTCGTATTCCGCATGGCGCAATGTCTCACCGAAAAACCCACGAATTTCCGCTTCATCAAGATCGGCGGATTCCAACACCCCGGCGGAGGTAAAAAGGCTGGCAGCCAGGCTGTTTCCGTCGATTGCCTCCGACCATGGCGGGCAGGCCGCTTCCGGCAAGGCCAGCGCGGCATCCATCCAACAGACATCATCCGCCGAAGTGGCAGCCGGTTTGTCCGCCTCAAACCAAGAGAAAAACCCGCGTTGCGATTTCGCACCCGGTTCGAGCAGGACGGACTCGTCCTGGATGGCCACCAGCGAGTGCTCGTGCTGCAACCGCTTTCCCGGAAGACCGGATGTTAGAGCAATAGCCGGGCCGCCGGCACGAGTGGAGAGTCCATGAAACTGCAGCGCGTCCGTGGCGTAGGCGACGGCTTTTCCCAGAGATCCGATCACCGTCCACGGGCAGCGCCCGCCCATCGATTGGTTCTGCCGCGACGCGACGGCCACGCCCTTCGCCGCATGTTCGATCGGAGCGTGGTCCACATATTGGCTGACGTAGAATTCATTGAGCCGCACCGCGCCATAGTGAGCGATGCCGATGTCCTGGGTGTGGATCAGATCGCAGGTGACCGGTTCCGTACCGGTGTTTTCGAGTTCCACATGCCAGAACCACGCCTTGGCAGACTCCGCCAGCACCAACCGCAGCCGGAAATCCAGATCACCCCAAGTGCCGCAAGCGACCATGCCGCGCCCGCACGTCTGATAGGCCGCAGGACTGCCCGGTCCCAGCAGTGGAATCGACTCCACCGTTTTTCCGAGGCGGCGCAGATAGAGGTTCGCCGGGCCGCCCTCGGCCTCGTTTCCGAGAAAGACATTGAGCATGATGTCTCCACAGTCCATCCTCCGGATCGAACCGTTGGCATTCAATTCGACGCTCATCCCGGACGGGCTGGCGGCGCGAAAAGGGAAAACGACAGACGGCGGGTCAGAGGGTTTCATGGTCGGATGATAGGCAGGTTTGGTGGACGTTTTCAGGATCGAATCCGGAGGCGCTGCTTGTCGAGCATCAAGCTATGGGCGAGAAGTCGCGAAGCTTGAATCGCAGAGGAGAATGCAGTAGTACCTAACAAGCACCTCGCCACCATGACCACCCACACCGCACCGCTCACCGAGGCCCAGGCGCAACTTCTCCGGCAGGTGTTGGAGAGGCAGGGTTACGATTTTGAAACCAAGCCTTACGCGCTGTTTGCCGCCCGCAAGGGGAAGCTCAACGTGACGGTTTACGAAAAAGGCCCGAAAGTGCTCATTCAGGGCAAGGAAACTGAGGATTTCATCCGCTTCACGCTGGAGCCGGAGGTGCTCGGTGAGGCGCGGTTGGGGTATGAGGAAGTGCTGGATCCGGATCGCTTTGAGCCGCATTTCGGGATCGATGAAAGTGGCAAGGGCGATTATTTCGGCCCGCTCGTCATCGCCGGAGCCTACACGGACGGCGTGATCGCCCGGCGGTTGATCGACGCCGGGATCATGGACTCGAAGCGGGTCACCAGTGCCGCCCGCATTCGTGCGCTTGCGGCGATCATCCGGGCCACCCCGGGCTGTATCACCAAGGTCATCGCCATTGGTCCGGAGCGCTACAATTCCATGTTCGCCTCGTTCAAGAACCTGAATCGCCTGCTCGCTTGGGGGCACGCCCGGGTGATCGAGGAGCTCGTCGCCGCCCGCCCGGACTGCCCGCGCACGCTGAGCGACCAATTCGCCCGCCCCGAAGTTTTGCAGCGCGCGCTCAAGGAAAAAGGGCTCACCATCCAGCTTGAGCAGCGCACCAAGGGCGAGTCCGACATCGCTGTGGCCGCCGCCTCCATCATTGCCCGCGAACGTTTCATCGACTGGATGGACAAGGCTTCCACCGCCTGCGGCATGACACTTCCGCTCGGTGCATCCGCCGCAGTCGTCCAAGCCGGGCAGGCGCTGGTAGCCCGTGATGGCGCTGACGCTCTCACGAAATTGGCAAAGTTGCATTTCCGCACCACCCACGCCGTGCTCGGCACCTCGCCGCCAGACGACGCTTGAGCTAACAGCAACCCGAATTTCCGTGAAACCACCGACTCATTGATCATCAGACAGCTACCATTCTGATTTTTCTTCACGGATTTCGACGTTTCTTCGCTCACTGGCACGGAATTCGCATCATTTTTAACGATTTTGGGCGGGACAAGACCCAAAATTCTGCTGTGCTGTGTTATCACTCTTTTAATTCTCAATCCCTCCCACCCCATGGCCACTATCACCAAACGCGAACTCGTCATTAAAATTACCGACCAACTCGGAGCCAAGGGCTTGGAGATCACCCAACAGGACGTGCTCGAGGTTGTCCAAACCCTGATCGATGAGATCACTGATTCCCTCGCCCACGGCGACACCGTGGTGATGCGGAATTTCGGCGCCTTCCAAGTGCGTGAAATGAAAGCAAAAATCGGCCGTAACCCGAAAGATCCTGGCAAGGACGTGCCGATCCCGGCGCGCGCAGCAGTCAAATTCAAGCCCGGCAAGGAAATGAAGGAAAAGGTGGCCACCACCTTGCAAGTCATTCGCGAGCGCAACTGATTCGCCGTGATTTCCCTTCCGAAAAGTCCGGTTTCCCGCCTCAGTCTGGTCTGTGGCGGCTTGTTATTTGCCCTGAATTCCTGCGCCCGGCCGGGTGGTTACGACGGCTACATGACGCGCTCCTACACGGTGCGCGGTCAGAGTTATCAGCCGATGAGTGTCGATCAGGCGCTCGACTACCAAGAAACCGGTGTCTGCTCGTGGTATAACGAATCCAAATTTCTCGGCCTGAAGCGCGGCACGACCTCGTTGGGCGAAAAGGTCATGCCGTGGCACCTGACAGGAGCCCACAAAACCCTACCGCTGCCCTGCATGGTTAAGGTCACCAACGTCGAAACCGGCGACTCGCTGAAAGTCCGACTCAACGACCGGGGCCCATTTATCGCGAACCGCATCCTTGATGTCACCCCCCGCGCTGCCAAAAAACTTGGGTTCCATGGTGATGGCCTGACCACCGTCCGCGTCGAAGTGATTTCTGTCGGCGACGGCTCCTACAAACGCAAGAAGCGCCGCTGGCTGTTTTTCTAAGCGTTTCCGGACTTGAACAACCCGGAACTCCGCCCGCAAACTCCGCCCGCTCCCGGGGAGCTCCTCCATCATGTCCAATTCTCAAGAAATCCGCGTTTTCGCCCCTGCCACCGTGGCGAATGTCGCCTGCGGTTACGACGTCCTTGGTTTCGCCATCGACTCACCCGGTGACGAAATCGTTGTCCGCCACTGCGACAAACCCGGACTGCACATCACCCAGATCACCGGGGACAATGGCAAGCTGCCGAAAAATCCCGCGCAAAACTGCGCCGGTGTCGCCGCGCTCGACCTGCTCAAGCACCTCGGCATGACCGACCGCGGCATCGAGATGGAGATCCACAAGAAAATGCCCTTCGGCTCCGGCCTAGGTTCGTCCTCCGCCTCATCCGTCGCCGGTGCCTTTGCCGTCAACCAGCTGATCGGCAACCCGCTCTCGAAAAAGCAACTACTCCCCTTCGCCATGGCCGGCGAGGCCTCCGCCGACGGCGCTTGGCATGCTGACAACGTCGCACCCTGCCTTTTCGGCGGCATCGTTTTCATCCGCTCCAACGACGAACTCGACTTCGCGCAAATCCCCGCGCCGAAAAACCTGTGGGCCGCCGTCGTCCACCCGGATATCGAAATTCTAACGAAGGTCGCCCGTGAAATCCTGCCCAAGGAAATCCCGCTCGAAAACGCCACCCAGCAGATCGGCAACCTCGGCGGATTGCTCTGCGGCCTCATCCAGGAAGACTACGGCCTGATTTCCCGCTCCATCCACGACGTCATCGCCGAGCCGCGCCGCCAGAAACTCATCCCGGATTTCTACAAGGCGAAACGCGCCGCTCTCGCCGCAGGGGCCCTCGGTTTTTCAATCTCCGGTGCCGGCCCATCCGTCTTTGCGCTCTGTGAAGGCGAGGAAACCGCCCGCAAAGTCGCCGACGCCGTCAGCAAGGTTTTCTCCGCGATCCCGATCGAAAACCAAGCCTACGTCTCGCGGATCAATCCAACGGGCGTGCATGTGATCGGGTAAAAGATTTCAAAATCCTTAAATCCGAATAAACTCCTTCTGTCATGCAGCAGAAATTCAGCGTGGTCATCGAACGCGACGCGGAAGGTTGGCTTGTTGCAAGCGTGCCGTCACTTCAAGGTTGTCACACCCAAGCGCGATCTTTCGACGAACTCGATTCCCGGCATCGCTCGCGACATCCTGCTGGTCCCTGAACCCGGCACCGCATTACGGGGAAAATTTCCACCGCCATGATCTCACCGATGGGAAGGCAACACACCCTCAAGGGCCTGGCGACTCGGAACCCCACGTTGTTGTTCTCGTTCGTGGGGTCATTGTTGTTGCGGTTCGAGGAGCGCAGGTTGTTCTCGTTGTTGTTCCAAGAGCCCCTTTGCCCTTCCGGCACGCGTAGCTGTCCTCGATGAATTTCTTCTCAAAGATTGGCTCCAGCACGCGGACCAGCGCATGATGCACCACCCGATCCCAGAACGGTGCGGCAGCCACGCGGCGGAGCTTCGGCTCGTGGATATCGAAGTAGGTGTAGTTTCCCGGCTGCCAGGTGCCCGTGCTAAGTTCTTCATGCAAGCGCACGGCGTCGGTGTCCCAGCGGGCGTGGAAGCGGGCGGCAGCCTGGCCGCTCATTTTTTCCCGCATGGCGCTGCGGGCGGCGGCCATCACGTTTTCCAGCGAGCAGACTTGGGGAAAAAGATTTTTGAAGGACTTGGCCATTGTTTCACAGCTCGCGGAACTCTTCCTCGTTCCAGAGTGTCACCAGATCACGGGCGGCTTCCAGCGCACCTTCTATACCGAGACCGTGGGTGGTAAGTCCTAGCGAAGGGACGTAGGCGTAGAAATATCCGGGCATTTCCTCATTCTCCGGCAGACGTTCGAGCATGACTGGATAGCGCATGAGGAGAAGTTGCTTCAAGAGGGGTGGCTTGTCGAGGATGAGCTTGGCGCCCGGTGATCGCCGCCATGGCTTCTCAGCCAGCCACCGACCATGCGCCCGCATTCATTGAGTTGGAGCGCGCTGAACTCGACGCACAAGGTGTTTGCCGGATACGGCTTTCATACAGCCACTTCTAGGACTCTTGTGTCCGTGGCTCCATCTTCCGGTTCTGCGGCAAGCAGCCAACCTTGGATTGCCTCCCGCAAGTTCGTTTCCAAGTCCGGAAGCGTCTCTCCCTGCGTGAAGCCGCCCGGAAGAGCTGATACTTCCGCCCAGAACCCGCCTTCCTCTGCTTCATGAATGATGGCTTTCAGTGTCATGTAGCTAGGATAACCCAATCAAATTGCCTATCAATCCTTGAAACCCCAACACCTGGATTTCGCATGAAAAATCGTCCGCCTGCGGCGAAGGGAGAACCACGACCTTACTGTCGTGGTGCCAATGGCAGGCGCAAGAGAAGAGCTTCGCACGTTTCCTTGCCCACCTCATTGACCAGGCGGACAATAAGGTCAGCCCTCCTTAAAGGGCAAAGGGATAGAGGATCAAAGGGAAAAACTTACCGTTTCCGGCGGGCGAACATCACACTGCCGGCGAGCATCGTCAGGACAAGGGACGTTGGTTCAGGGACACTGGCGACGCGGAACCCCACGACGAGGTTCTCGAGCGTGGGGACGTTGTTGAGGCGGTCGGAAGAGCGCAGGCTGTCCTCGAGGTTGCTCCAAGAGCCCCCGCGCAGCCAGCGCGCCGAGTCGGGCGAATCATTCACTCCGTCAACTTCCGATTCCATCCATTCAAGAGCGTTGCCTCCCTGGCCCATCGTCCCATACAGACTCAGTCCGCCTGCGTTGGTGATGTCCGCCGGGCCTGTTGCAAATGCTTGATTGTAAACCGCCGTTCCTCCCACCGTCCCGCTGGCCACTGCCGTCGGGAACGTATTGCTACCGGTCGGATAGATGGAATATGTGCCAGAGCTGCTGTAGTAGGCCGCCTTATACCACTCGTTCTCGCTCGGTAGGAAATACTGCGCATTGCTGTTGCGGAAGGGATTGGTGATGTCGTAGCCCGCGTCTCCAGGTGCCCACAAGGTGATGCTGGCATTCGCGTCGTAGCTGCCATCGCCCGGCTGGGTGGTGAATTTATAAGCTGCCACAGAGCCGCTCGTCACATTCAGGTAGTTCACGAAACGCGCAGCCTCGTTCCAAGAAACCCCGGTTGCGGGCCTGTTTGCTCCATTGCCACCAAAGGAAGTCATTTCAGACAGGGTGCTGCCGGACACAGGCTGCGTATCTGCTCTTGCGGTAGTTTTGGATCCAGAATGGGCAGGCATGCCTGTATTTCGGGGCTAAAGCGTCCTTGCCTCCGCTGGATCTTCTTTTCGAACACTAAAGCAGCACGGACCCCGCCACTGAAGAAGACGACGCCCGGCTGCGCATCGTTCTGCAATTGATGAAACTTGCCCGGCAAAAGGAACTGCTGCAGTTTTTTCAATGGCTGGCAGGATTTTCCGCCCAGGATCTACCCGACAGCCTGCTCGGTCTGATGCTGCTCTACGCGCTCCACTCCGACAGCGATCTTGACGCGAAGAAAATCTACCATACCCTTTCAAGCAACCCGGAACTCGAAAAGAATGCCATGTCTGTCGCAGAAAAATTAAAGGCTGAAGGCCGTGTCGAAGGCCGCGCGGTGGGACTATGGATCGGAAAGATTCAGATCCTCGAAGAGTTCCTCAATCTGCCTGCGAGCTCCGGCGAATCGCTGGAAGCCCTAAGCCTCGATGAACTCAAAACGATGCAAGAGCGCCTCCATCGGGAATACGAGATGCGTTTCAAACGGGGTTGAGCGAACCACCTCGAATGACAGGCCATTCGCCTGAAGACTTGCATCACGGGAAGCCCCCCTTTTACGCTCAGCTCGTCTTAATTCATCATCTTCTTTTGAAATTTGATGAGCAATCTTCAGCCTTTCTCCACCGTGCTCTACCACTCCACCAACAACCCCACCTACCGCGTCGATCTCAAGGAAGCCATCCTGCGCTCGCTGCCGCCGGATAATGGACTCTACATGCCGGACTCGCTGCCGGTGCTCGGCGATGAATTCTGGCAGATCTGGCGGCACTTGAGTTTTCAGGAAATCGGCTTCGCGGTGGCCGAGGCGTTTTTCGGCAGCGATGTGCCGGCGGAAGCGCTGCGCGAAATCGTCGAAGGCACGGTTTCCTTCGATGCGCCGCTGGTCACGCTCGGGCCCGGCGATCACATCCTCGAACTTTTCCACGGCCCGACTCTCGCCTTCAAAGACTTCGGCGCGCGCTTCATGGCGCGCCTGATGGCCTGGCTCACGCGTGACGAAGACCGCATGCTCACCGTACTCGTCGCCACCTCCGGCGACACCGGTGGTGCCGTCGCCTCCGCATTCCACAACGTGCCAGGCACCCGCGTGATCATTCTCTATCCGAAAGGCAAGGTTTCCGGGCTTCAGGAAAAACAACTCACCGCGCTCGGCGGCAACATCACCGCTTTGGAAATCGACGGCTCGTTCGACGATTGCCAAGCACTCGTCAAATCCGCCTTCCTCGATCGCGAACTCTCGGAACGCCTCAACCTAACATCCGCGAACTCGATCAACCTCGCGCGCCTCGTGCCGCAGAGTTTCTACTATATCCACGCCGCCCGCCAACTGCCGGAAGGCATCAAGCCGGTCTTCGTCATCCCATCCGGAAACTTTGGAAATCTAACTGCCGGCCTGCTCGCCATGCAGCTCGGCCTGCCCGTCGATCATTTCCTCGCCGCGACCAACCGCAACGATGTGGTCCCGGAATATCTCGCCAAGGGCATCTACACCCCGCGGCCCAGCGTGGCGACCATTTCCAATGCGATGGACGTCGGCTCGCCTTCGAATTTCGTCCGCATGCAGGCGCTCTTCGGCGGCTCGTGGGAGGCCATGAAATCCAAAGTCAGCGGCATCATGTTTGACGACGAGCAAACGCGCGCCGCCATCCGCACCGTCAAGGCCCTCCACGATTACGAGATCGATCCACATGGCGCGATCGGCTGGCTGGCCGCCCAAAAATGGAGGGCGGCCCATCCCGGCAGCGCCACGGTCACCTTGGAAACCGCGCACCCCGCCAAGTTCCCCGACGTCATGGACGCCGAACTCGGCTCTGGCTGCGTGGAAGTGCCGGAGCGCCTCGCCATCCTCGCCGACCGCGAAAAAGTCGCCATTGCGATGGCTGCGGATTCCGCCGTATTCCAGCAATGGCTCAACGGCCTCTCCTGATCCCGGGATGCGCCTTGACCGCTTTCTCGGCCACCGCACGGCCCACACGCGCCACGAGATCAAACGCCTGCTCGCATCCGGCAAAGTGGCCGTCTGCGGCGAAATCGAGCGCGACAGCCATCGGGAAATCGGTGAATTCACCGAGGTTGCTTTGGATGGAACCATCCTGCAAAACCGCCGGGCGCACTATTGGATGATGCACAAACCGGCGGGCCATCTCAGCGCCACCCGCGATCCCGAGCACCCGACCGTGATCGAACTCATCGACCACCCGCTGCGGGATGAGCTCCATCTCGCCGGACGCCTCGACCGGGCGAGCACCGGCCTGCTGCTGCTCACCAACGACGGCAAATGGTCGCGCCAAGTCACCGAACCGGACGAGGAAATTCCAAAAACCTACCGCATCACCACCCGCGATCCGATCTCCGCGGAAACCGCCGCCACTTTTCAAAGCGGCATCTACTTCGCCTACGAAGATCTCACCACGCGGCCCGCACAGCTCGAAATTCTATCCGCGCATGAAGCGCTGCTGAGCATCCACGAAGGCCGCTACCACCAGGTGAAGCGCATGTTTCACGCCGTCGGCAACAAGGTGCTGAGCCTCCACCGCGAGAGCATCGGCCCGCTGGTGCTCGACCCAGTGCTGGCCCCCGGTGAGTCGCGACTGCTGCGCGCGGAAGAAGTGGCGCTCTTCGCCCGGATCTGACCACTTCTTAAGTGTTTGGATCCCAGTATATCGAGTGCTCGACTGCATTCAAGTGATGAAATCCGAAATTGCGGGCTGGTTGAGCCTGATCTTCCACTTCGTTCACGTGATCGGCTCGATGATGGGCTCATTCATCTCGGCCAACATGTTTTTCCACATCATCCGGAATCAGAAAAAATTCATGGCGTCGCTCGCCGCAGGACTTCCCCACGATTCCAGCAGCTGCCCTAACAAACATGGATCCCACCATGCGGGAAGGTGCGCAATGGTTCGTCAGTCAAGGCTGTGCCGCCTGCCACCAGACCGGCTCCGCCCAGCTCGGGCCGAATCTCTAGGGCATCTTCGGCTCCAGCCAGATCCTAACCGATGGATCCACGGTGATTGCGGATGAAACCTATCTCCGCAAATCGATCACCCAGTCCCAACTTCAGATCGTCAAAGGCGATGCCGCCGCGATGCCGCCATTCGTACACCTGAGCGCGGAACAAATCGAGCAACTGGTGGCGTATTTGAAATCGCAGTAGGGGGCAGCGACGAATGGCACGTAGTTAAGCCGATCATCGCTGCATCGTGGCTGGAGCGTCTCGCCAGTAGTGTTCGGCATCGTATCTGCTTCGGGTTAGAATTAT
>JBBECN010000274.1:0-10325 GCA_040881795.1 Akkermansiaceae bacterium | reverse complement strand
GGCAGGAGGTGGTAGTTTTGGAAGACGTAGCCGATGCGCTGGTTGCGGAATTTCGCCTGCTCGCGGCGGCCCATGCCGTAGAGGTCGGTGCCGTCGATGCGGACGCTTCCGCGCTCCGGATGTTCGAGGCCGGCGAGGGTGTAAAGCAGGGTGGTTTTACCCGCGCCACTGGGGCCGCAGAGGAAAACCCGCTCGCCGCGTTGGATGGAAAGATCGATGCCGTGCAACACTTCGATGGACTTGCGTCCAATCCGATAGCTGCGGTGGAGGTCGATTGTTTCAATCATCATTTCGCTCATGCGGCACGTTGGTGGATGCCGAAGCGATGTGCAAGCGAGGCGTCAGCTTTTCGCGAGGGCAACGACTTGCTCCTGCTTGGATTTCACGACTCCGCCGGGTTGTTCGAGAGTGATGACGAAGGCCTGCGGATCGGTGAGCGGCAGTTTGGCAACGATGGGAATGACGACGGGAGAACCATCGGTGGGGATGTCAAACACGCCACCATCGACGGGGGCTTCGTCGCGTTTGGGATCGACGATCCAAAGTTGATATTGCGCTCGGGTGGGTTCGTTGACGGGAATGCCGCTGAGCGTCATGTAGCCCTGTTGTTTGGAATCGCTCCAAATGACCTTGCCGGTGGCGCCTTTGAAGGTGCCGAGACCCTCGAAATTACGCTCGATGAGGTCACCGGCCTCGCCGCGCAGTCGGTTCTGCGCCTGATCAGGGCTGAGGGGCGCTTCCTCGATGTTTTGGAAAGCGGCGAAGAGCATCACGGCGGCCGCCACTGCCCAACCGGTGAGCGGACTGGTGAAGATTTTCCGCCAGGCGGAAACCTCGGGATGGATGATGTTTTGTGGCTCCGGAGCGGCATTTTCCGCAGCGCATTTTTGCAGACGGGCGACGAGGGAAGCAGGCAGGGGCTCTTGGGAACCTTGCAGGCACTCCACTTCGATGGAAGCGGCGAGCAGCTCGAATGCGAGGTCCGCATCGATTCCAAGCTGGCTTCCTAACAAATCCAACTCGCGCGCTTCATCATGGGTGAGATCACCCATGGCGCGGCCGGCGCTGAGCTCCTCGAAGCGGATCATGGGATCGGATAGATTCATGATGCCGATTGGGGATTGGAGATTCCGGCGCGCTGCAATTGATCGCGCAGGGTGATGAGTCCGCGGCGTAGGCGGGTCTTAACAGTGCCGAGCGGCAGCCCGGTTTTCTCGGCGATTTCCGGATGGGTGAAACCGTCTTCGAAGAAGAGGCTGAAAAGCTGGCGGGTATCGTCCGGGAGCTTGGCGAGGGAGGACTTCACAGCTTCCGGGTCGCAGCTGATGGAGGAGTTCCCGGATGTCGGTAGTGGCAGTGATTCGGCGGCGGCGAGGGGTTCGAAATCGGGCCGGCGACCGAGACGACGGAGGAAATCAATCGCGCGGCGACGGGCGATCAGGCCGATGAACGTGGATTCCGAAGCGATGGCGGGATCGAACGAGGCTGCCTTTTTCCAGACCTCAGTAAAGACTTCCTGGACGAGATCCTCGGCCTCGGCGCTGTCTTTGATATAGCGCTTGGCGATTGCCCAGACGATGCCCCCATACTCGTTGATGCAAAGGTTCATGGCGCGTGACTCTCCCGACGCGACTCGCGACAGAATACTCTGCTGTGCTGTGAGTGTGGAAGAAATCACCTTTCGCCGGGGATAATAGATGGCTTCGTCAAATCGTGTAAAGATACTTTCGAAAAACACTTGGGTTTTTGGCAATCCTGGCCGTTTACGACCGCGCCATCGGGTCGGACTCGCCCCATGCCCGGGCAGGCCACCCGGCCACACGCACGCTTGTCCGACCGGAATTCGGTGGTGAGGCGGATGTGGATGGACATGGGTCATGGGGAAAATTTGAAAAACGCGCGAATGCGGCACGCGTCCCGCTAAATTGAATCGATGTGAAAATTTCAGAATCAGTCAGCAATTCGCCGACGATGGCATTTTGGATTCAGAAAACTTCCCGAAAAAAAAATGAATTTTCTGAATCCGATCCGCAACTGCCGGCGAATACCCAAATAGACTCAAATAAACTTCCATCATGGCCTACGAATCCGACAGCAGCTTGAAACTCTATTTGCGCGAAATCGCCAAGACTCCCCTTCTCACCATCGATCAGGAAATCGAATTGGCGGAGCGGATCAAAATGGGCGATGACGAAGCCCGCACTCACATGATCCAGGCAAATCTCCGCCTGGTGGTGAAAATCGCCCAAGACTACTCCGGCTACGGCCTCTCGCTGAGCGATTTAATTTCCGAAGGGAACATCGGCTTGATGCATGCGGTGGAACGATTTGACCCGGAAAAAGGCGGCAAGCTCTCAACTTACGGCGCGTGGTGGATCAAACAATCCATCAAGCGCGCTTTGGCGAACCAATCGAAAACGATCCGCCTGCCGATTCACATGGTGGACAAGATCGCCCGCATGCGCCGGATTTCCTCCAGCCTTGCCGAGGCGCTTGGCCGCGAACCGACCGACGATGAGTTGGCAGAAGAATTGGGCCTGCCGCGCCAGAAAATCGCGATGCTCAAGCAGGCTTCGCAGCGGCCGACCTCGTTGGATGCCCCTGTTAGTGAGGGTGATGCGACCGAATATGGTGAAATCATCAGCGACGAATCCGCCACCAACCCACTCGACGCGCTTTCCGACAAGAATCTCCACGGGGAAATCGACGGTCTGCTTTCGATTCTCAACGAGCGCGAGCGCCGGATCATCGACGAGCGTTTTGGTCTAAATGGACTCAAGCCGATGCTGCTAGAAGATGTCGGCCGCGAATTCGGGGTTTCCCGGGAGCGCATCCGCCAACTCCAGAATTCAGCGCTGGCCAAAATGCGCAAGGCGTTGCTCAAGAAGGACAAACCCGCGCTGAGGCCACACGGCGGCGGCTTGGCTGAGGCCTGATTTGAGACATTTCCCGGAGGCTCGCCGCGGATAAGCAATCTTTGCCATTGCAAACGCTGCGGGCCTTTGTTCCTTTCTCCCAGTCATGGCCAATCCGACCAACGTTCTTTCCAGCGGAATCGAAATCACCGGTTCCATCCGTTTCTCCAACGACATGATTATCGATGGAAAAGTCGATGGCGAGATCATGTCCGACAAAGGTCGAGTGACGATCGGCGAAAACGCCTACGTCAAGGGCGACGTCACCGCCGGTGAGGTTAAAGTTTACGGTAAAGTCGAAGGCAAAATCACTTCCGAGCGCTGCGAACTGAAGGACAAATCGCGCATTAATGGCGACATCAAATCCAAAGTGTTCTCGATGGAAGAAGGTGCGCAACTCTCCGGCCGCACCGAAATCGGCGGCTGACTTCAGAAAAGCTCCTGCTGTCCGGGCGAAAGCCTCCTGAAATCACTCAAATTCAGGCTCGGCGGCGAAATTTGCAGTCCTCGTTTCCTTGCGCAGGTTTGGAATAACTTGCGCGTTTGTTCCGCCGCCGCGCCGGAACCCCGCATTCTAACTCCCGGTGTCATTCCGTTGAGTTTACCTTCGTGAGCCGCGCGGATGCGTCCGAGGATCTTTTCCTTTGCCTGCGGTTTGTGGCGCTCCAACCAATTTTCGAACACATCCGCCACCGTGCCCGGCAGGCGGACGATGGAGTAAGCGGCAAATTTTGCCCCATGATCCGCAGCAGCCTCCAAGATCGCCGGCAGCTCCGAGTCATTCAGGCCGGGGATCATCGGCGCGGCGCTCACTCCGGCGAGAATGCCGGCATCGCTGAGTGATTGGATGGTTTTCAAGCGCGCTCTTGGCGATGATGCCCGCGGTTCGAGAATCCGGGCCAGCCCGGCGTCCAGCGTGGTCACAGATAGATAAACGGCGACCGCCTGATAACGCGCCAATTCTGCCAAATGATCGATATCCCGTTCGATCAGCGCGTTTTTCGTAATAACCACCACCGGATTCCTGAAACGCGCGAGCACTTCCAGACAGCGCCGGGTGATTTCCAATTTGCGTTCGATCGGTTGGTAACAATCCGTCACGCCCGACAGCGAAATTTTACCGGGCTTGTATGAGACTTTCGCCAGCGCCTCTTCCAACAATTCAGGAGCCCGTGGTTTCACCACGATTTTGGATTCGAAATCCAGACCCGCCGAGAACCCGAGATACTCATGGTAGGTCCGCGCATAACAATAGGCGCAGCCGTGCTCGCAGCCACGGTAAGGATTCAGCCCGTAATCGAACGACAGATCCTCCGCCTCGCCCGGGCTGAGAATCGTCTGCGAATCGTCGTTGAGAAAAACCGTGCGCTGCGGCCGGGCGTCCTCGTCGATCCACGAGTCCTCATCGGTTTCCACGTGCATCGCCTCGAAACGATTCCGGGGATTTTCATTCGCTCCACGCCCGCGCTGCTGCATGTCACAAACTACCGAGAACCGGCTCCGGACCAACCCACATTCTCATCGTTTCTCCCAGCGCTCTTCCAAGTGCTCGGCAGATTTCGGCTCCAAGTGGGAAATCACCCGGCCATCCGGCTGAAACAACGCCGCCACCTTGGCTTCCACCCGGGTCGCCATTTCGTGAGCCTCGCCCACCGAAAGCGAGTCATCGAACACCAGGTGAAATTCCACCCAATGCGTCCGCCCCGAGTGGCGGTGACGCAAATTGTGATACGACAACCCCAACTTCTCCGCCTCTCGGTCCAACAGCTCACAAATCCGCCTTTCCGTCTTCGGGTCGCTTTCATCGAGCAGGCCACCGAGGCTTTCCCGGATCAGGCGGAATCCGACGCGCAAAATATTCAACGCCGCCAAAATTGCCGCGATTGGATCCCACATCGCCCAGCCGGTGGAATAATAAAGCCCGAGCGCCACCAGAACCGCTCCGCTCGACCACACGTCCGTCAACACATGCTGGCCATTCGCCAGCAACAATGGCGAGTTGCTGCGCTTCCCCACCGCGATCAACGAGGAGCCTAACATCAGATTCAGCAACGCCGCCGCCGCCGTAACGATGATGCCGAAGCCCAGATTTTCGATCACCACGCCGAAAATCATTTGCCGAACCGCCTCGTAGAAAATCAGGACCGCTGCGGCGGATATCATCGCCCCTTCAAATCCCGCCGAGAGAAACGCCACCTTGTCGTGCCCGAAATGATGTGTCTCGTCCGCCGGCTTGTGCGCAAGACGCAGCGCCCAAGCCGCAAATGCCACCGCCAGCAAGTGCACCACCGACTCCGCCGCATCCGAATAAATCGCCGACGAACCGGTCACAATCGCCGCCGTCACCTTCGCACCGAGCAACACCACCGCCGCCGCGAGCGACCAGTTCATGATTTTTTTCTGCTCCTCGTAGCCAGCCACATCAGCAGTCTGCATGCCCCCCCGGCGATGGCAATCCTTCGCCCAAGTTTCTGAGACCACAAAAAAGCCGCCCCGGTTTCCCGGGACGGCTTGGAATCATTCGTTAGAACGAAGAGAGCTTACTTCTTCTTCGCAGCGCGCTTTTCCATGATCGCTGCTTGGGCAGCGGCGAGGCGGGCGACCGGCACGCGGTAGGGCGAGCAGGAAACGTAAGCGAGGCCGACGTTGTGGCAGAACACCACGGAATCCGGATCACCACCGTGTTCGCCGCAGATGCCGAGCTTGATGTCCGGACGGGTCTTGCGGCCCTTGGCCACGGCGGTTTCGATGAGCTGGCCAACGCCGACGGTATCGAGCGTGGCAAACGGGTTCTTGGCGAACACGTCGTTCTCAACATACGGCAGCAGGAACGCACCCATGTCGTCACGACTGATGCCGAGCGCGGTCTGGGTGAGGTCGTTGGTGCCGAAGCTGAAAAACTCGGCGTTTTCGGCGATCTGATCGGCAGTGAGTGCACCGCGCGGGACTTCGATCATGGTGCCGACCTGATAGTCGAACTTGATCTTCTTCTCGGCCATGACTTCCTTGGCCACGCGATGGACGATCTCGGCTTGGAGATCGAACTCGCGCTTGAATCCGACGAGCGGGATCATGACCTCGGGTTTCACCTTGATCTTCTTCTTCGCCACGTCAGCGGCGGCTTCGAAGATGGCGCGGGCCTGCATTTCGGTGATTTCCGGATAGGCGATGCCGAGACGGCAGCCGCGGTGACCGAGCATCGGGTTGAACTCGTGGAGGTCGTGGACGCGCTGAATAATGGTTTCCACCTTCACGCCCAACTTGCGGGCGAGATCCATCTGCTGCTCCTTACTGTGGGGAAGGAACTCGTGAAGCGGCGGGTCGAGCAGGCGGATCGTCGCGGGAAGCCCCTTGAGCACGGTGAAGATGCCGGTGAAATCCTCGCGCTGATAGGGCAGGAGTTTCGCAAGGGCGGCTTTGCGCGCTTCGAGGGTGGTGGCGAGGATCATCTCGCGCATCGCGTCGATGCGGTCGCCTTCGAAGAACATGTGCTCGGTACGGGTGAGGCCGATACCCTGCGCCCCGAACGCCAACGCGATGCGGGTCTGCTCGGGTGTGTCGGCATTGGTGCGGACGGACATGCGGGTGGCTTGTTCACACCACTTCATGAGCTGGATGAAGCCCTTGAACTTCTCGGTGGCCATGGCTTTCTTGTCACCGCTGACGATGCCGGAAATGATTTCCGAAGGGGCGGTTTTCAGCTCGCCACCGAAGACCTTGCCGCTGGTGCCGTCGATGCTCATGTATTCGCCTTCCTTGAAGACTTGGCCGGAGGCGGTGACGGTGAGCTTTTCGTAGTTGATATCGACACCGCCCGCTCCGCAAACGCAGACCTTGCCCATTTGACGGGCAACGAGTGCGGCGTGGGAGGAAACCCCGCCCTTGGAGGTGAGGATGCCTTCCGCCGCGATCATGCCGCGGAGGTCTTCCGGGCTGGTTTCGGTGCGGACGAGCAGCACTTTTTCACCGCGCGCTTCGGCGAGCACGGCGCGATCGGCATTCAGATAGATCTGACCGGAAGCCGCGCCCGGGCCGGCGGGAAGGCCGGTGGCGAGGGTCTTGGCCTTCGCCACGTCCGCGAGGTCGAAGATCGGTGCGAGGAGTTGCTCAAGCTGTTCGGCGGGGTTGCGCAGGACGGCGGTTTCCCAGTCGATGAGTTTCTCCTTCACCATGTCCATTGAGAACTTGAGCGAGGCGGCGGCGGTGCGCTTACCGTTGCGGGTTTGCAGCATGAACAGCTTGCCTTCCTGCACGGTGAACTCGATGTCCTGCACATCCTTGAAGTGGCTTTCGAGGATCTTGCGGACCTTCATCAGCTCGGCATATGGCTTCGGCAGCGCGGCCTTGAGTGTGCTGACGTTTTCCGGAGTGCGGACACCGGCGACGACGTCCTCGCCTTGGGCGTTGATGAGGTATTCACCCCAGAATTCGTTTTTACCGTTGGCAGGGTCGCGGGTGAAGGCGACTCCTGAGCCGGAGGTGTTGCCGGTGTTGCCATAGACCATGGCCTGCACGTTGACGGCGGTGCCCCAAGCGGCGGGGATATTGTATTTTCGGCGATAGACGATCGCGCGGTCGTTCATCCAGGATCCGAAGACGGCACCGGCGGCACCGCGGAGCTGGTCCCAAGGATCGCTGGGGAAACTGTGACCGGTGCGCTTTTTGACGAGGGCCTTGAAACGCTTGACGAGTTCCTTCTGGTCGTCGGCGGTGAGATCGGAATCGATGATCTCCTTGCCGTATTTGGAGTGTTTGAAATTTTCGATTTCAACTTCGAAGGGTTCGTGGTCTTCGCCTTCGGCCTTCTGCACGCCGAGCACGACGTCGCCATACATCTGGACAAAACGGCGATAGCAATCCCAGGCGAAGCGCTCGTTCTTGGTGACAGCGGCGAGAGAAAGCACGGTCTGGTCGTTGAGACCGAGATTGAGAATGGTGTCCATCATGCCGGGCATGGAATCACGCGCGCCGGAGCGGACTGCGACGAGAAGCGGCATGCCCTTGGCGTCGCCAAACTTGCTGCCCATGATTTTCTCCATGTTCTTCACGCCGGCTTCCATCTCAGCTTGGAGAGAAACCGGGTAAGTACGCTTGTTGTCGTAGAAGTAGGTGCAGACCTCGGTGGAGATCGTGAATCCGGGAGGCACTGGCAGACCGATGCGGGTCATTTCAGCGAGGTTGGCACCTTTTCCTCCGAGCAGGGATTTCATGCCGCCGTTGCCGTCAGCCTTGCCGGCTCCCCAGCTGTAAACGTATTTGATCTTCTTGGAGGAAGTGGTCTTCTTCACTGCGGGTTTTTTAGCCGCGGTCTTGGCGGCTTTCGGTGCGCTTTTCTTGGCTGCTGGTTTAGCGGCCTTCTTTTTGGTTGCCATCGTATTGGATAATATCGTGTTAGGGCGTCGAGTGCCGGATTTACTGGAGAATATGGTTTCACCAGCCCAGCGCAAGGCGCGGCAGGCTATGCGGCGGCCATGGCAGTGTCAATGAACCAGTTCCGCAAAATGCGCCTAATTCAGGCCCTGCAAACCCGTATTGGGCAGCCCCTTTCAGCGGCCTCAACGGAGCCCGCGCAGGAGCAATTCCGCGTTGGTTTTGGTGGCCTTCAAATTGGCCAGCAAGGTCTCGATGGCATCACCGATCGGCTGTTGCGCAAGTTGTTTGCGGATGTCCACCACCTTGAGGAATTCATCAGGATGATAGAGGCGATCATCATTGCGGGTGCCGGACTGCGGAATATGAATTGCGGGGAAAACCCGGCGCTCCGCGAGTTCGCGGTCCAGCCGGACCTCCATGTTGCCGGTGCCTTTGAACTCCTCGAAAACCACATCATCGAGACGACTTTCCGTTTCCACCAAGGCCGTCGCAAGGATGGTGAGCGAGCCACCTTCTTCAACATTGCGTGCGGTCCCGAAAAACTTGCGGGACTTCTGCAACGCCACCGGGCTGACGCCACCGGATCCGATCGGCCCGCCTTGCATCGCCGAGTTGTGGCCACGGGCGAGGCGGGTCAGACTGTCCAACAGGAGGATCACATCCTTGCCCTGCTCGACCAATCGCTTGGCGCGTTCCATCACCAGATCGGCGACTTGGGCATGCCGCCGCGGCGACTCATCGAAAGTGGATGCAAAAACCTGCGTCCCGACGGTTTCCTCAAAATCCGTAACCTCCTCGGGGCGCTCGTCGAGCAGCAGGATGATCAATTCCGCAGCGGGATGGTTCATGCGGATCGAGCGCGCGATTTGCTTGAGTAAGATCGTTTTGCCACCGCGGGGGGGCGCGACGATGATCCCCCGCTGGCCCTTGCCGAGCGGCGCGATGAGATCGATGACGCGCACACCGAGAAAATCATTCCCCTCGCCTTCCAGGTGAATGCGTTCATTGGGAAAAAGAGGCGTGAGTTTATCAAACTCCTTGGGCGGCTGGTAGTCGGCAATCGGGATTCCCTCGACTTCCAAAACCTCATGAACCGTTAGGTATTTATCACGTTCGCGGGGTGCCCGCACGCGGACCTTGATCAACTGGCCCACGCGCAGCCCATGATCGCGGAGCAGATTCGAACTCAAGTGAATATCATCAGGGCCAGGGCGGAAGCTCCGCTGTGGATCCCTGAGCATTGCGAAATTGTCCTTTGCCTGCTCAAGCACTCCCTCACAGATCAATCCCGTACCTTCGTGACCAAAGAAACAGAGCAACTCGTAAACCAATTGGCTTTTGGGGATGCCTCCTTGAATTCTGGCGGGAACGGTCTCGGCCATCGACTGAAGCTCGGCGAGCGACTTGAGGCGGAACTGGTTGATATCAATGGATGCCGGCGCGGATGGAATCACCGCAGAGGCGGCGGCTTCCGCTTGGGACTCGGCGGTTTCGGATTCGTGAGGAGGATTCATTTGGAAGGTTTGGACAAAGCGGCGGATTTGGGAGCGTAGCACGGCGGCGGGGCCATCGTTCCAAAAAACCACGTCCGCGCGGGAAATTTTTTCTTGGACCGGGAGCTGGGAAGCGATGATCGATTCAATCAAATCATCATCGAATCCGCTGCGTGCCTTGAGCCGCTGAACTTGAGTGGAGCGGGTGGATGCGACGACGAGCACCTGTGACTGACCGAAATCAAGCCCCGTCTCAAAGAAGAGCGGAACATCGGCTACGAACAATTCCGCCCCTCGTGTATCAGCCTGTTGGCGGGAATCAAGACATTCCTGTAAGACTCGCGGGTGAAGAATGGACTCAAGACGACGCCGCGCGGCATCATCTGAAAATACGTGGCGGCGCAGATACTCACGATTGGGCCGGCCATCGCTGTCGAGCGCCCACGCGCCAAAGACTTCCCCCACAGCCGCCGCCACTCCGCGGTCCGACTCAAGAAGACCATGGACCGCCAAATCGCAATCGAAGATCACGACGGCAGGCATC
>JBBECN010000273.1:0-54610 GCA_040881795.1 Akkermansiaceae bacterium | reverse complement strand
ATGGTCAGCCGGACGACCGACGACTACGAAAAACTCGCGCTCTCCGGCTGCGAGGTGATTTGTGAACCCGCATTCTGGGCCGGTTTCGACCGCTCATCGGCCGATGGTTTCTACGATTATTTCCGGCAACTGACCGAATACGAGCCGAAGCGCGCCGCAAAGTATGGGATCAAGCATTACTCGTGGCTTTGCATCAATCCGAAGGAAGCGGACGATCCCGGCTTCGCCCGCGAAGTGATGAGCCTCATCCCGCAGTTTCTCGATTGCCCGACGGTCTTGGGCATCGGTGAAATCGGGCTGAATAAAAACACCCGCAACGAACTCGCGATTTTCGAGGAACACGTGCAACTCGCCGTGGATCGCGACCTGCCGATTCTCATTCACACGCCCCACCTCGAGGACAAACTCAAGGGCACCCGTCTGATTCTCGATTCACTGGCGTCGTTTTCCAAGTTGGACCGGGCGAAGGTCATCATCGACCACGTCGAAGAACACACGATTTCGCACGTCCTGGACGCCGGATACTGGGCGGGCATGACGCTCTATCCGGAAAGCAAGTGCTCGCCCCACCGGGCGATCGACATGTTGGAAATTTACGGTAGCGAGCGACTGTGGATGAATTCCGCCTGCGACTGGGGCCATTCCGATCCTCTGGCGGTCCCCAAGTGCGCGCTGGAAATGAAGAGGCGCAAGCATGACACCAAGGCCATCGAGCAAATCATCTATCACAACCCGCGCCGGTTTCTCAGCCAGTCACCCAAGTTCGTCGGCTGAGCCTTGGCTGTCCTCGGCCAGCTTCCGATCGATCAAAAACGGGCCGAATGGGATCAAAGCGGCAAAAAAAGCCAACACCGATTTTGCGAATGACAGCCGCCCATGGATCCATGCGAGCAGGATCGCGAAGCAGTAAATGATGAACAAGACCCCGTGAATCCAGCCGGTCCATTTCACCGCCTCCGGGATACCCGCGAGATATTTGAGCGGCATCGCCAACCCGAGCAGCACGAGAAAGGAAACGCCCTCGATCATTCCTGTCAGGCGGACGCGCCCGAGCGATGTTTTCCAATTCGGCATGTCTTAGGGGAAGATTCGCGAGTTCAACTGGCAATCACAAAAAAAAACCAATGGCTCCTTTTGGGAAACCATTGGTCGGTTAATTTGAAAATGAAGGTGGCCAGTCTCAGTTGACGGCAACCGCTGAAGAACCGGTTTCGCCCGTGCGGATCCGGATTGCTTCTTCAACCGTTGAGATGAAGACCTTGCCGTCACCGATTTTGCCAGTGTTCGCGCTCTTGACGATCGCGCTGGCTACTGCGTCGGCTTGGGCATCGTCCACGACGATCTCGATTTTCACCTTTGGGAGGAAGTCCACGGTGTATTCCGAACCCCGATAAATTTCCGTATGGCCCTTTTGCCGACCGAAGCCTTTGACCTCGGTGACTGTCATGCCTTGCACACCCACCTCGGCGAGGGCTTCCTTTACTTCTTCAAGCTTAAATGGTTTGATGATCGCTTCGATTTTTTTCATAGTTCGGCGGATTGGTGATTTGAGTAGAGCAATGTGCGTGCCAACTTATGCACGCTCCAAAATTAATTTCCGCCACAAGATTAGGCACTTAGGGCCGCGCTGACTAGCCGAAAAGCTGTCGAAATCGGGTGTTTCGGTTTGAGCCACAGTTCAGACTTTCTGTTTGAGCAGATCGCGAATCTCGGCGAGTAATTTTTCTTCTGCGGTCGGCTCGACTGGGGCTGCTGGAGCGGCGGCTTCCTCCTTGAGCGCGAGCTTCTTGGCCTTGTTGATCGCCTTGACGACGAGGAACATCACAAAGGCGACGATGACAAAGTTGATGGCAATGGTGATGAAGTTTCCGTAGGCGATCACGGCTCCCTGTTTTTTTGCATCCACCAAATTCGTCGCCGTGACGCCGTCGGACAGGCCGAAGAACTTGTTTGAGAAATCGATCCCGCCGGAAATTTTTCCGACCAGCGGCATAATCAGGTCCTCGATAAAGGCGGTGGATAGTTTTACAAATGCGGCGCCCATCACAAAAGCGACCGCCAAATCGATGAGGTTGCCCTTGAGGGCGAATTCTTTAAATTCTTTAAACATATTGTTGAGGGTATAAGTCGGCAGAAGACTGAAAGGCTTTCGTCCTCAGGCCAAGGATATTTTTCGGACTGCAGAACTTGAATCTTGGCAGGTGGCCAGTTTCCCGGAAACCTAGCTGCAATGGCCATCCTGAATCAATCCTCCCTCCGTCGTCTGATTCATGAGGTCGGCCCTGTTGATCAGGTCGGCATCGAAGAACGGGTGGCGAAATACGGCACCCGCAGCATCAAGAAGCATGCGAAGGTATTCGGTCTGAAATTGGCCACCACGATGGTCGATCTGACGACGCTTGAAGGTAAGGACACGCCCGGGAAGGTTGCCTCGCTCTGTCAGAAAGCACTCCACCCCCATGACGACACGGAGATCCCGCCGACGGCGGCTGTCTGTGTGTATCCCTCGATGGTGAAGCACGCCGCAAAGTGGGTGAAAGGCACTTCCGTGAAAATCGCCTCGGTCGCCACCGCCTTTCCGTCCGGCCAAGCTCCACTCAGAACCCGCCTCGCCGAAGTCCGCGCCGCCGTTTCTGATGGAGCCGATGAAATCGACATGGTCATCAACCGTGGAGCCTTTCTCGCCGGCGACCTCCAACTCGTGCAGGATGAAATCGCCGCCGTGCTCGAAGCCTGCGGCGAAAGCACCCTCAAGGTCATCCTCGAAACCAGCGAACTCGAAACCTACGACAACATCCGCGCCGCCTCGTTTCTCGCGATGCGTGTCCTCCGCCCCGGCGATTTCATCAAGACCTCCACCGGAAAAACCTCGGAAAACGCCACGCTCGGCAACAACCAAGTGATGCTCGAAGCCATCCGCGACCACTTCCTGGCGACCGGCGTCGAGATCGCCATGAAACCCGCTGGCGGCATTCGCACCTCAAAACAAGCGCTGCATTTCCTCGTTGCCGTGAAGGAAACTCTCGGCGACGCCTGGCTCACCAACACCCGCTACCGCTTCGGCGCCTCCGCCCTGCTCAACGACCTCGTCCGCCAACTCGTGAAGGAAAAAACCGGGGCCTATCAAGCGCCCTACTCCTTCAGCGAATCCTCCAGCGCCTACTAATTGATTCCCATGCCCGCCAAAAAGTCCACCCGCCCCGCCGCCCGCGAACTGCTCTTCGGCGATCTCTGGGAATACGATCCCGCGCCGGAAACGGCCCAAGCCTTCATCGAGCATCGCTACGGCCTTTTCATCAACGGCAAATTCGTCGCACCAAAGACCAAAAAATACTTCGATTCCATCAGTCCGCGCAACGAGGAGAAACTATCCGAAATCGCACTCGCCGGTGCATCTGATGTGGATGCCGCCTATCAGGCCGCCACCACCGCTTTTCAATCCTGGAGCAAGCTGTCCGGCACCGAGCGCGCGAAATATCTCTTCCGCATCGCCCGCCTGCTGCAAGACCGCGCCCGCGAATTCGCCGTCGCGGAGACCCTCGACGGCGGCAAGCCGATCAAAGAATCCCGCGACTTTGACGTGCCGATGGCCGCCGCCCATTTTTTCTATCACGCTGGTTGGGCGGACAAACTCGGCTATGTCACGCCGGGCCGCACGCTTGCCCCGTTAGGAGTGATCGGCCAAGTCATTCCATGGAATTTCCCGCTGCTTATGCTCGCGTGGAAAATCGCTCCGGCCCTCGCCACCGGCAATACGGTGGTGCTCAAGCCCGCTGAAACCACCTCGATCACCGCATTAAAATTCGTCTCCATCCTGCAAGACGCGGGCCTGCCTCCCGGAGTGGTCAATTTCGTCACCGGCGGGGGTGAAACAGGAGCCGCCGTGGTGAATCATCCGCTGGCTGCGAAAATCGCCTTCACCGGTTCCACTGCAGTGGGCAAAGCCATCCAACGCGCACTTGCGGGGACCGGCAAACGCCTCACGCTCGAACTTGGCGGCAAGGCGGCCAACATCGTTTTCGACGACGCTCCCATCGACCAAGCCGTCGAGGGCATCATCAACGGCATTTTCTTCAACCAAGGCCACGTCTGCTGTGCCGGATCCCGTCTGCTGGTTCAGGAATCAATCGCCGCCCAGATTCTATCAAAACTCAAGGTCCGGCTCAAATCCCTCCGCACCGGCGACCCGCTCGACAAGAACACCGACGTGGGAGCGATCAACTCCAAGGCCCAACTCGAGCGCATCACCGACCTGGTCGCCTCCGGGGTTTCCGAAGGCGCGGAAATCTATCAGACGAGCTGTGCCCTTCCTGAAAAAGGCTACTATTTTCCGCCCACTCTCTTTTCAAACGTCTCGCAAAGCCACCGCGTCGCCCGCGAGGAAATCTTCGGTCCGGTGCTTTCCATCCTCACCTTCCGCACGCCCGAAGAGGCCGTCGAGAAAGCCAACAACACCCACTACGGCCTCAGCGCCGGCGTCTGGACCGACAAGGGGTCCCGCATCCTGAAAATGTCCACCGAACTGAAAGCCGGCGTCGTCTGGGCGAACACCTTCAACAAGTTCGACCCCGCCTCTCCCTTCGGCGGCTACAAGGAATCCGGTTTTGGCCGCGAGGGTGGAAAACAAGGCCTGCTGGATTACGCGCAACTCATTTAATCTCCATCCGAACCATGCTCAAAATCACCAAGACCCCCAAGTGCTACGTCGGCGGAGCCTTCATCAGGTCCGAAAGCGGACGGGTGGCACCACAGAACGATGCCTCCGGCATCTTCTTCGCCAACATCCCGCTCTGCACCCGCAAGGACCTGCGGAATGCGGTGGAAGCCGCCGCCAAGGCCGGTCCCGGCTGGGCCGCGCGCAATGCCTACAACCGCGGCCAAATCCTCTACCGAATCGCCGAGATGTTAGATGCCCGCGCGGCGGAAATGTCGGAAGCGATTTCGCTCGGCGGCACTTCCAAAAAAAACTCTGAACGCGAAGTCCGCGCCAGTATCGAACGCATCGTCCACTACGCCGGTTGGACCGATAAATTCCAGGCCCTGCTCGGCAGCGTGAATCCGGTTTCCTCACCGCATTTCAATTTTACGGTCACGGAACCAATGGGGATTATTGGCGTGGTGGCACCGGACGAGATGCCCTTGTTAGGTCTGCTCTCGCTCGTGCTGCCGGCCATCACCAGCGGCAATACGGTGGTCGCGCTCGCATCCACCACCTTGCCCTACCCATCCATTCTGTTGGGTGAAATGCTTGCCACCAGCGATCTTCCCGGCGGCGTGGTGAATCTACTCACCGGCCAGCGCGGCGATCTTGTCCCCACCTTCGCCACCCACGCCCACCTTCGCGGGATTGCCGCCGTGGCGAGTTTGGAAGACCGCATAACCCTGCAAATCGGCGCGGCCGACAGCGTCAAGCGGCTCAAACTCATCCCTGCGGAAGCCGCCACCGATTGGTATTCGGACAACGCCCAAGGCCTCTACGAAATCCGCGACCACCTCGAAGCCAAAACCACTTGGCATCCCATCGGCGCGTAATTCGCACTTGTCGGAAATTTCATCCGGACTACCCATCGCGCATGCCCGACGCTGTTTACGTCCATGATGCCTTCGCCCGCATCGCCGATCGCTATGTGCTCACCAACCATGTGTTGAGTTGCGGAATGGACATTCTGTGGCGCAAAATCGTCACCGCCCGTATCCGCAAATGGAAACCCCGGCGGTTGCTCGACGTCGCCAGCGGCACCGGCGATCTGGCTTTGGAAATCCAGGATCAAATCCCGCAATGCGAGGTGATCGCCTCCGATTTTTGTGCAGAAATGCTTGTTCACGCGGCCAACCGCGGGATCGCAAAAACCATCGTCGCCGATGCACTCAAGCTCCCATTCAAGGACGGCGAGTTCGACGTCGTCACCGTGGCCTTCGGCCTGCGCAACATGGCGGACTACCCGGCAGGCCTGCGCGAAATGCGGCGAGTGATCAAGCCGGGTGGACGCCTCCTCATACTCGACTTTTCTCTGCCTGAAAACATCCTGCGCGTCCCCTACCGCTGGTATCTTCACAACGTGCTGCCTCACCTGGCCGGATGGCTCACCGGGCAGAAAGACGCCTACGAATACCTCGGCGGCTCCATCGAACAATTCCCCTCGGGCAAGGCGATGACCGACTTGTTAGAGTCCTGCGGTTTTTCCCAAACCGACGCCACACCGATCACCTGCGGCGTGGTGACCATTTACGAAGGCACCCATTTGTAAGCCGATCCGGGTCCCGCAAGCCGGGTGGGAAAAATCCATTCGACCCGCCCGGGACTTTTCCGTAACCCTCTCCACCGTGTCTTCAGGGAACCCAAGCGCTCACACCACCAAAGCTCCGGAAGCGATGACTCTTCGTTGGATTCTGCGTGCGCCATGGGACTATCTCGCGATGGCCTGCGGCCTTGCCTCCTGGGGAGTTTTCGGCGGTTTGCTGACGTTGATCGGCGGACCGCTGCACCTGATTCTTCCGCGCAGGATCGGCGAGCCACTGGGACGAAGGCTGCTTCACCAGTTGTTCAGGAAATTCGTAATTTACCTGAAAATCAGCGATTTGGTCCACGCGGATTTGACCGCCATGGATCGCTTGGGCAAAATCAAACTGCCATTCATCGCCGCGCCAAACCGCACCTCCCTCTGGGATGTGGTTTTCATCATCGCCCGCCTGCCACAGGCGATTTGTGTGCTGAAACGAAGCATTTTGATCAACCCGGTGCTGGGCGGCGGGGCGCGCCTCGCGGGGTATATCGCCAATGACCACATGAGCCGCCTGATTCGAAACGCCTCCGAATCGCTTGGTCGCGGAGGCCAGCTGTTGTTATTTCCCGAAGGCACCCGCACCCGGCCCGATGCCCGGTGGGTGAATCCGCTCAAAGGCGGCTGTGCGATCATCGCAATCCGCGCGCAGGTGCCGGTTTACCCGATCTTCATCCGCAGCAACACCCGCTTTCTACAAAAAGGCTGGCCGCTGTGGAGGCGCCCGGTTTTCCCCATCCAACTCCGTGTGGACGTCGGCGAACCTTTGATCCCGCAGCCAAGTGAAACGTCCCACGCATTCACCGAGCGGCTGGCGGCGGTTTACGAACAGGAACTCTCACGACCGCACCCGCTGCGGCGCCAAATCCAGGATGAGGGCGTTAAGACCCGGGCGTGATGCAGTCCAACTGAATGGCTCAACTTCTTCCGGAGCTTGCCCATGGGCGATTTGGTAATTACAGCAAGAGCCCCATGTCCGATGTGCGACCCCTCATTCTCATTCCCAGCTACAATTCCGGGCCGATTCTACGGCAAACCGTTGCTTCGTTTCTGTCGTTTCAGGTTCCGGTGTGGGTGGTGATCGACGGCTCCACGGACAACTCCTCCCTTCAAATTGAGTCACTGCAAAACCCGGACGACGACCAATTTCGAATCATCTATCTCGGCATCAACTCCGGCAAAGGCGCGGCGGTGATGCATGGCCTGCGGCAAGCGCTCACCGCCGAATTCACCCACGTGCTGACCGTGGATGCGGATGGCCAGCACCCGGCGGATTTTGTCCCGGAATTTCTCAAATTGTCCGCTGCCCACCCCGAAGCGGCAATTTTAGGACGGCCGATTTTTGATGCATCCGCCCCGGCCATTCGTGTCAGTGGGCGGAAAATATCGAACTTCTGGGCCAATTTGGAAACGCTCGGCTGGGGCGTCGATGATTCGCTGTTCGGGATGCGCCTGTATCCCGCTGCGGATTTGCTGGCCGTTTTGGAATCGACGAAATTCGCCCGCCGCTTTGATTTCGACCCGGAAGTGGCGGTGCGCCTCGCTTGGCGGGGAGTGCCCGTCATCAACCTGCCAACGCCCGTCCACTATCCCAGCAAGGAAGAAGGCGGCATTTCGCAATTCCGTTATATTCGCGACAACCTGCTGCTCACGTTCATGCACCTGCGCTTGTTTTGCGGGTTCCTCTTGAGGTTTCCGATGCTGCTATTTCGCGAAGACAATCCCCTTGAATTCCTCAGCCCGCCGTCACCATGAGCGATCCGACTCATCAAAAGATCGCTGCCCTGTTCCCCGGACGATGGAACCGGAACTACGTGGCCAGCAAGCTGCGGACGGATCCTCTTTACACCGCATTGGAAGCGGAGTTGCGCGGCTCAAACATGCCTCTGTTAGATCTCGGCTGCGGTTTGGGATTGCTCGCATTTTTCCTCAGAGCCAAGGGCATTGATGCGCCCATCCACGGGCTCGACTACGATCCACGGAAGATCGACTCCGCACGCCGGGCGGCGATCACATCGAACAGCGAGGGCCTCTCATTTGCCCATCACGACGCCCGCAGCGGCCTTCCCGAACATTCGGGAAATGTCAGCATCCTGGATATCCTGCAATTTTTCACACCTGCGGAGCTCAGGGATCTATTGGAACTCGCCGCCTCACGGGTGGCTCCCGGAGGCAAACTGGTGATCCGCTCCGGACTGCGTGATGCCTCATGGCGCTTTAAAATCACCGTATTGGGAGATTGGTTGGCAAAAGCCACCTTCTGGATGAAAGCCGCGCCAACGCACTATCCGACGGTAAACGACCTTAAGGATATTCTAACACCATTCGGCGAGGTGCGCATCTCGCCGCTCTGGGGAGGCACGCCTTTCAACAATCACTTGATCGTCCTGCGGCGTTGATTTTGCCTCCAGACTCAAACAAAAGTCCAAGACCAATAGCGAAAAAACCAATGCGAGCCTGCCGGACTGGCGGACGGGCGGCTTGGCTGAGAGGAGGAGAGGATGGGCACTTGGTAGTCCAAACGGGTTATTGTGAGGCGAGAGCCGATCTCGTTCATTATTGGAAGCAGATCAGCACCCCGATTCTGCTCCCATTCGTGAAATGAAAACTCTCATCGCCGCATTCCATTGTTTTCTAGCCATCGGCTTGCTGACTGCCGCAGAGGATGATCGGCCGGTCGTAGAAGCCTCGAAGATCGCCGCAGAACGTGCTGCCAGCCTGAAACTGCCCACCTTCCACATTGTCGGCGATTCCACGGTCCGCATGGGGGGGCACAACGGCATGTGGGGCTGGGGCGAACGCATCGCGCCGTTCTTCGATCCGAAAAAAATCAACGTCATCAACCACGCCATCGGCGGCCGCAGTGCACGCACTTTTTTTACCGAAGGCCGCTGGCATAAAGTGAAGGACATGCTCAAGCCCGGCGATTTCGTCATCATCCAGTTCGGCCACAACGATCAGGGTCGCGTCGGGGATCCCGCCAACAAGGGCCGGGCCAACCTACCCGGCACCGGCGATGAAACCGTGGAAGACACCAAGCCCGATGGCAGCAAGGAAACCGTCCACACCTTCGGATGGTATTTGAAACAATTTGTGGCCGACGCGCAGTCGAAGCAAGCGACCTTCATCGTCTGCTCGCCGGTTCCGCACAAGGATCGTTGGGAACACCGCCGTGATTTTGAAAACATCGCCGCCTGGGCCAGTGAGCTCGCGCGATCCAAGAGCACACTTTATTTCGATCTCACCCGTATCATCACCGAGGCCTATCAGAAAGCCGGCCGCGAGCAGGTGGCGACCTTCTTTGCCGACAGCAACACACACACCAGCGATGCCGGCGCGAGTTTCAATGCCGTCTGCGTCGTGGCCGGATTGAAAAGCCTCCCCGGAAATCCTTTGGGCGGATTCTTCGCGGGGGCGGAGAAGTCCCCGGCCAATGAGGAATCCGCGGCACGCCGATTTTCATTCGGCACGAAGAAGCCCAGTGCCGGATGGACCCGCGTGGCCGCAGCCGACCTCTACTTCGCCGAACCTGGTTACGGCTTCGAGCCCGGTGCGGAAGTTGGGGGTGATGAGCATTTCACCAGCGGAAAACCCTTCCTTTTTTCTGTGAAACTTCCCGAAGGAAATCACGCCGTCACCATCATGTTAGACGATGTAGGCGGCTCGTCAGCCACCGTGAAATCCGAAACCCGGCGACTGATGTTAGAGAAGGTGGTTGGAAAGGCCACCCGGACTTTCATCGTCAACATCCGCACGCCGGACATCACGGGCGGCAGCAAGGTCAAACTCAAGAGCCGCGAGTTGGAGAGCGAAATGACTGGCTGGGACGACAAGCTCACGCTCGAATTCAACGGTCGGCGTCCGGCCTTGCGCGCGCTCACCATTGCCCCGGCCAAAGTGCCGACGGTTTACCTAACAGGTGACTCGACGGTCTGCGATCAACCCGCCGAACCCTGGGGCAGTTGGGGCCAGATGCTGCCGCGCTTTTTTAGTCCCACCGTGGCCGTCGCCAACTATGCCCAATCCGGCGAATCGATCCGCAGTTCGCTCGGGGCCGGCCGTTTCGACAAGGTATTCAGCCTGATGAAACCGGGTGACTATCTATTTATTCAGTTCGGCCACAACGACATGAAGGACACACGGCCCGACGCCTTGGAAACCTACAAGAACGATCTCGGAAAACTCGTCGCCCGGACTCGCGAGCTTGGTGCCACTCCGGTCCTCATCACCTCGATGGAGCGCAAATCCGGCGTCACGCAGGACACACTCGGTAGCTACCCGGACACCGTGCGCGCCGTGGCTCGGGAAAAGCAATGTGCGCTCATCGACCTTCACGTCATGAGTCGCGAGCTCTATCAGGCACTCGGCGGCGAACTCGGCATGGCCTTCCAAGACGGCACCCATCATAACAACTACGGCAGCTACCTGCTCGCCAAGTGCGTGATCGCCGGCATTCGCCAAGCCAAGCTCCCATTGGCGAAATCCATCGACCCGGACTTTGGCGATTTCACCCCGGCCAAGCCCGACCCTTTCAAGGCCTTTGATATGGCCATCAGTGCGACTGCTTCCACCGCCAAGCCCCTCGGCGACTGATAGACTCGTTCATGGGTTTATCCTCGGGAGCCGCGGGGTCGTTGATCGGGGGATCAACGGCCCTGCATTTTTTTGAACGGATGGGAATGCCCACGCAGATGAATGGCCGGAACATTCCCACTCGCCACTTGCGGAGTGGAGAAATCCCGACTAAGGCTGCGGCGTGTCCCAACTGGACGATCTGACTCATGCCTGGCTACGCCGGGCCGTGACCCATCCCGACTTCGCCGCTCGCTTGGCCCCTTTGGCCAAAGGCAAACGGGAGGTCGTGCTTGATCATGCGGCGGAGGCGTCGCATGCGTTTCTAGCAGCCGTGGTCGCGCAGGCGGCGAAGGATCATGGGAAAACCCGGCTGTGGATGATCTCCGACATGCCGCGCCATCGCGAACGATTGGCGGCGGAGCTGGAACTTTGGGGCGTGACTGGACTGATACTGCCGGACGGGCCGGTGGAGACGGGCGATGGGACCATCGCTGATCCCGAATCGGCGGCGGAATGGTTTTCGGTTTTGGAAATCCTAGCCCGCTCTGAAAGCTGCGTGATCATTTGCGGCAGCGACGCGTTTGCAGGTAAAGCCCCCTCCCCCGGTGCCTTGCGGGCGAGCCGGACTCCGTTGAAACCCGGCGCCGCGCTCGATCCCGCGCAGCTCGCAAAATCGCTTTCAGATCATGGCTACGAACGCGTGCCAACAGTCGCCTCGCGCGGCCAATTCGCGGTGCGCGGCGGGATCCTCGATTTATTTGCCTGGCAGGCCGCGAAGCCGCTGCGGCTGGAGTTTTTCGATACGGATCTGGAATCGATCCGCGAGTTCGACCTCGATTCACAGGCATCGACGCACAAATTGTTAGAGGCGGATCTGCTGCTGGCGGAACCCTCCACCGAGGGGACTGTGGAGGACTACCGGCGGAAGGGCGACCTGATCATTTCCTTCAACGCCGAGATCGCCAAGCCGGATGTTAGAATTCTCGAAGACGCGGCGGAATACAACAACGAGGAGGATTTCACGCTCGCCTGCTTCGGCAGCCCGCTGGGGCACTTCGAGGCTGGGGATTTTGTGTTGGAGGAATCGCGGCGGGAGAATTTTTTCCGCCAGCTCAATGATTGGAAGCGCGACGATTGGGAGGTCGCGATGGTTTTCGGCAACAAGGGCGAGCAGGAACGGTTCGCCGAACTCGCAGGCAAGGACTTGCAGCGTGACCTCGGGCTGACGCCGGTGCGCGGCGAGTTGTTAGCCGGATTCACGGTGCCGGCCTCGAAGCTGGCGGTGCTTTCATCGTCCGAGCTTTTCGGCCGCTACCGCACGCCCGGCGGGCCGCGGCGCTCGTTGTTCGAAAAAGCCCGCGCCGCACGTGCCCGCGCGACGCTCGATGAAATGGAGGAGGGCGATTTGGTGGTGCATTATGAATACGGCATCGGCCGGTTCCGCGGAATCCAGCAGGGCGATGAGGGCGACGAACTGGTTTTGGAATACCGCGATGGCGCGCTGCTCGGCGTGCCATTGGAACAGGCCCACCTCGTCGGCAAATACGTCGGCCTCGGCGGGAAAACGCCCGAACTCAACAAACTGGGAAGCGCCGCGTGGAAGATAGCCCGCAAGTCCGCGGAAAAATCCATCCTCGACTACGCCGCGCAGTTGCTCCGCGTGCAGGCCGAGCGCCAATCGGAAACCGGCTTCGCCCACCCGCCGGACTCACGCTGGATGTGGGAATTCGAGCGCTCTTTCCATTACACGGAAACCACCGACCAGCGCCGCGCGATCGATGAAACCAAGCTCGACCTCGAATCACCGCGCCCGATGGACCGCCTGATCTGCGGCGACGTCGGCTTCGGCAAAACCGAAGTGGCAATCCGCGCGGCGTTCAAAGCGATCACCAGTGGCAAACAAGTCGCCATCCTCGTGCCCACCACCGTGCTAGCGGAACAACACTGGCGGACCTTCCGCGAGCGAATGTCCGACTACCCGATCCGCATCGACCTGCTCAACCGCTTCCGCAGCGCCGCCGAAGTGCGCAGCACCATCGCCGGACTGGAAGACGGCTCGGTGGATCTGGTCATCGGCACCCACCGCCTGGTTTCCGGCGATGTGAAATTCAAGGACCTCGGCCTGGTGGTGGTGGACGAGGAGCAGCGCTTCGGGGTCGCGCATAAGGAGAAATTCAAACAAATCTTCATGCAGGTGGACGTGCTTACGCTATCAGCCACGCCGATCCCGCGCACGCTCTACATGGCACTGATGGGCGCGCGCGACATGTCCACCATCGACACGCCGCCGCCAAACCGCGTGCCGGTTTCCACCAGCGTCTGCGCCTACGACGAACGCGTCATCCGCGACGCCATCCGCCGCGAAATGAAACGCGGCGGCCAGGTGTTTTTCCTCCACAACCGGGTGAAAACCATCGACATGATGGCCGCCAAGATCCGCGAGCTGGTGCCCGAGGCGCGCATCCTCATCGGCCACGGCCAAATGGACAAGGACGACCTGGAAGTGGTCATGCACACCTTCGTCAAGGGCGAGGCGGACGTGCTGTTGGCCACCACCATCATCGAGACCGGCATCGACATCCCGAACGCCAACACCATCCTCATCGACCGCGCCGACCGCTTCGGCCTGGCCGATCTCTATCAGCTCCGCGGCCGCGTCGGCCGTGCCGGGGAAAAAGCCTACGCCATCCTGCTGCTGCCGCGCGACATGATGACCGTGGGCGACGCCCGCAAGCGCATCAACGCCATCAAACAATACACCGCGCTCGGTTCCGGCTTCAAAATCGCCATGCGGGATTTGGAAATCCGCGGCGCGGGAAATTTGTTAGGCACGAAACAATCCGGCCACGTTTCCCAGATTGGCTTCGAGTTGTATTGCCAACTGCTGCGCCAATCGGTGGACCGGCTCAAAGGCCGCAAGGACGCGCCGCGCGGCGACACCGCGTTCAAGGCGGATTTCATCGCCTTCAGCGAGACCACCTACGCCCGCGAAGACCCAAAATTGGTGCTGCCAGCATTTCTCCCGACCGCCTGGCTGGAGGAAACCAAACTGCGCATCACCGCCTACCGCGAACTCTCCGAGGCCGGCACCCTCAAAGCCATCGACGCTCTCGAAAAATCCTGGCGAGACCGCTTCGGCCGCATCCCCGAAGCCGCCGCGAGATTGCTCGAAATCACCCGCATCAAATCCATTGCGGCATCCGAGGGGATCGCATCGGTGGAAATCAACGGCCAACGACTGATGCTGCACCGCAATGGCGACTACATCCTTCTGGAAGGCCGCAGGTTTCCCCGCTTGCAATCCGCCAGTCCCCAAGGGAAACTCACCGAAGTGGCCATGCTGCTTCAAAACTTCTGACTGCACCATCCATGACTTCCATGAAATCGCGTCTCGCTCTGGCAACCCTGTTGGTAGGCACATCCCTCGCCGCACCTTCGGTTTCCGCTCAGCAGGCACCTCAAGCGCCGCAGCCTGTCCAACCGTCCGGCCCCATCGAAGTCAATGGCATCGCCGCCAAGGTCAATGGCAAGGTGGTGACCAAGAACGAAGTTTCCTTCATGCTTGCGCCGCGCTACGCCCAGTTGGCGACCCAATATCCGCGCCGTGGACCGCAGTTTGAAGCCGAGTTCAAAGAAGCCAAGGCCTCAATTATCCAAGAGCTCATCGACCGGGAAATCATCATGGATGAGTTCAAACAGCTCGGAGCCTCCATCAAACCGAACATCATCGATGAGGAGATCAAGCGCCAGATGCGCGATCTCTACAATGGCGACGAAACCAAGTTCCGCGAAGAACTCAAACGCAGCCGCCTGACCATGCCCGGCTACCGCGAAATGACTCGTGAAAAGATGATCGTCCAGGCGATGCGCTCGCAACAATTCGCCGACGCCCCGCCGCCACTGCCCGGCGAGGTGCAAAAGGAATACAACGAGGTCAAGTCCACCCTGCGCGACGTGTCGAAGGACGTGATCTCCTTCCAAAAAATCTTCATTGCCGCTTCAGATCCGACGAATCCAATCGCCACTCCCGAGTCCCAACTCTCCCTCGCCGAGAGCATCGCCAAACAACTGGCCGATGGCGGGGATTTTACCGAACTTGCCAAAACGCACTCCAAAGATGCCTTCGCCGAACAAGGCGGGGTCCAGGAAAACGTGCCACGCACCGACTTGTCTGCTGAGTTCGCCGCCATCATTTTTGATGCACCCGTCGGGAAAATCGTTGGGCCCTTGCTGGATCCGCAAGGTTTCACCATCGTCAAGCCGACCAAGATCGACCTTGGCCCGCCACCGCCGCTGGATGAAAACCTGCGCAAGATGATCGAGGAACGCGTACAACGGAAGAAGACTTCCGCCCAATACGAACGCTGGATCGAGGGCAAGCGCAAGCGCGCCATGATCGACATCCGGCCGTAATAACGCAGACGGAGATGCCTGTTCGGCTGATTCATGCGGCCACCCGGAATTTGTTCACCTGTGCATGCTAATCCGGCTTGCCCTTAGTCCTCTGCCGAGGCATGGAGGAGGGGTGACCCGTAACCTAGCAGCAAACCCCGCTTGGCAGGAGGAGGATCTGGGGCGACCGCTCCCGGATTCGCCTCACGCATGCTCGGTGTGTTTGCCGACTTGGGAATCGATCATCGGTTACGAAGAAGGCCGCGAAAAGATTTTGAAGCGCCTGGAAACCGGCTATCCGCGGTTTTTCAAGAACCGGGTGGTGGAGCGATTGTTTGCCGCCGCGAAATCCGAAGTTGCCGGCGAGCATGAGGAGGTGATTGTGCTGCCCACCCGCGCCTCCGTGCAGCGCGCGCATCGCTGGGTGGAACGTCACGCGGAAACAGCGGTTAGAATCACCAGTTTTCACGGTCTGCAAGTGCTGGTGGTGCCAGCCAAGGCCAAGGCCACCGCCGATGCTTACTGGCGTTTCTCCGGTGAAGTGGTGAGCAGCCGCCAAGCCCAGGATTTCCTCGAGAGTGAAATGCGCGAGGGTTCGAAGTCGCATTTGATCGCGAGATCACTCTCCAAATTCACCGGAGCCGCACCGGAAGACACCTTCATTTTCGCCAGCGGAATGGCAGCAGTCACTTCCGTGCTGCGGGCACTGCCCGGCCTGCACGATGGCAAGAAGACCCTTCAGTTGGAGTTTCCCTATGTCGATTGTTTGAAAGTTCAGGAACTCTTCGGGCAAGGCGTTGTCTATCTCAACGAGGCCACCGGCGAATCGTTCGACGAAGCCCTGCTGCGGATCCGCCAAGGCGAATTCGCCGGAGTTTTCACCGAAGTCCCGAGTAACCCGCTGCTCCGCACCGTCGATCTCCAACGCGTCGCAAAAGCCTGCGCCGAAAGCAGCACGCCACTCATCATCGATGACTCGGTCGCCGGGCCGATCAATGTGGATTCCCTTCGCTTCGCGGACGTGGTCACCAGCAGCCTCACCAAATGGGTCTCCGGCGAAGGCGATGTGATGGCCGGGATGGCCACGGTGCGCGCCGACTCCCCCGTCGCCAATGCCTTGCGCGCATCCCTCACGGCGGACTCCACGGAAAGCGCGCCCCTTTACATCGGCGACGCCGAAGTGTTGCTCTCCAATCTCAAGGGCTACTCAAAACGCTCGCAAACCACCAACGACAATGGCCTGGCGCTCGCAACTTGGATGTCGAACCACCCCGCCATCGCGGAAGTGTGGTATCCCTCGCTGGTGAACACCGAAAACTATCATGCGGTCATGCGCAAAGGCGGTGGCTACGGTGGCTTGCTTTCGTTCACCCTCAAGTCGCCCAAGAAAACCCCGAAAGTCTATGATGCCCTGCGCCTGAGCAAGGGACCGAGCTTCGGCACCCATTTCACACTCGTCGTCCCCTACACCCAGATCGCCCACTACGCCGAACTCGAGTGGGCCGAAGCCTGCGGCGTTCCTGCCAACCTGCTGCGCGTCTCTTGCGGGCAAGAGCCCTTGGAAACGATCATCGCCGCCTTCGAAGAGGCACTCGTCCATGCCTGATCGGTCGCTGCATCTCCTACTTTGTATCTTTAGAAAAACCCCGGAAAGCCGGATTCGTCGGGTGGGCCGGCGAAGTTTTCCGCGAGGAAGTTTTTCCAAACCGCACGGCTTTCCGGCGATAAATCCGCCGTCATCCGCCCCATGCATCCCCGGCAGATGAGCAAGGGCAGCGGCCCGGTGACCAACTGCCCGCCCGCGTCAAACAAGACGGAAATCCCGAAGCCATCCAACTCAGCGCGCGGGCCGCGGCAGGAGATGCAGGCGTCGAAACGCCCGGTGATATCATGACTCAGCATGAACTCGCGCACCCGGGCATCCCAATCGATTTCACGCTCTATAAAATTTCTAACCGCCTCTTTGGATGCTTCGGAGAGCTGGTCGGTCACCTGGTCGCGGCACGGCTGGCAAATCGCATACTCCAGCACACATTCCCCGCGATGGAATTCCTTATTCACCAGCCACGGCGCCGCGATTTCCGTAAGCGGCAACCGGCAGCGGATGCAGTGGGAAAACCCCTCACCGGTTTCCTCCGACTCCAACCACTTCTCGATGCCACTCATGGATCGAGGCTACGCTGGGGCACGATGCTTATGGAATTGAAAAATAGGATAAACCCGGGCCGGTAGAAACGCCACGCACGCCGAGTTCACGCCCGCCGCAGGTAGTCCGGCACCTGGTCGCGCTGAGAGGCGGGTGGCACTGACGCGCTCGCAAAAGAAATCACCGCGCCCACTCCGGCGGCATGCGCGCCGCCGAGTCGCGGTTCCACCTCGAAGTCGGGAAAATGATATCTCGCGCGCCGCCGCAGCCAGAAATTTATCCCGAAGACTGCCAGCACTCCACCTAACATGACCCCGGCCGGCATCGTGTAGGGCACCACCAAATCGATCAGCCAGCGGAATCTCGCGCTTGCGGCCCCATTATTTTCCGAGGTCTCGTTCATCATCCGCAGGTCCGTCAACGGCATCGAGTCGGACGCCTCCGTCCCGCCGGCTATCATCCGCTCCATCCAGTAAATCCGGATCGACATCTGAACCAAAAACGCCTCCATCTGCGCCGTGGGATTGAGCTTTTCAAATGCCTGCATGACCGAACTCGCCACCGCCCGGCGTTGCTCCGCCGCAGACACCACATCCGTTAAAGAGGGGCTGAGATAGACGACCGAGCGCTGCGGTGCCCCGAGATGATAAAAAACAATCGCCGCCGGACGGCCCTCCAAGAAAAAGCGCTCGATCATTTCCTCCTCGCGGACCTCGCTGGGGATTTCCTGATCGCCACCCATCACATACACGAACAAATCAATCGAAGAGTCGCTGGCGTGATAGTTCAAAAAGTTGAGTCGATCCCGATAGTCGGCCGGAGCCAGCAACTTCTGCGGATCCACTAGAAAACCTTCCGGGCGCTGCGCGAAATAGGCGGGAAGGAACTCTTCGGGGATTTCGGGCCACGGATTCTCATCCCCCGCGATTTCATCCGCAGTCGGTTGTTCGACGGCGAGTTCAGCAGCGGGCTCCAGTGTGGGTTCATCGGGCAATGGATCACCTGTTAGAAGCAGGCTACCCGCGATCCAGCCTGCGGATTCGAGGGCCCCGCGCTCGTCGCCATTCCAAACTGGAAATTTCACTTCCTCCACCACCGCGAGTGCGCCCGTCAAGGAGGCTCCCAACACCAGCAGCGCACGCCAACCGGTCACGGCACGACCTCCGCGTTTTCGTCGGCCGCCGGTGCGGGCCGGTGTCCGTTCCGGATCCGCCGCACCACATCGCCCATTTTCGCGGGAGGCAGCACCTTGCGCTCGAAATGTTCGGGATCTCTCCGCGCCTGACGGCTGCGTTTCCGCAGGATCACATCGAGATGCGCCAGCGTTTTTACAATGCCGTCCGCGTAGCGGCCTTCCAGCCAGTAAGCGTGCGCGCGCGACAGACAGTCGAAGGTGTCAGACTCTTCCAGGAAGGGATCCAACAGATAACCGAAAACGATTCCCACCGCCTTGGATTCCGGATCAATGGTGATGAGAATGCCCGCTTCATTCGGCTTGTTCACCGGCACGTCTTCGAACGCCGAGCGATTCAAAAGCCAAAACCCGAATTGCCGGATGTTCGCAACCTCTCCCAGCGATCCGGTGTAAAGCGCCACAAAAATCTGTGGGAACCGCCGCGAAATCTGATCCATCGCCGCCTGCACCCGCTCGCGGTCGCCCCGGCGCAGGATTCCGGCACTGTCGGTTAGGCAACGGAGCCGCACTTCCTCGTCGCCGAACCGGCTGTCCGCATCCGCAAGCGTGAAGCCACAATGCGGGCACGAGGCCGCAGCTCGGTGGATTCGCTGGACACAACGGGGACACTTCATGATTGCAAGGACGCATTCTTCTACGGCGATCACCGTAATTCGTCAAAGCGAATCATCAGGAAATGTGGAATAATCCGCCAAGCCACCTCCGCGATCGAGCGATCTCTTTTCCATCAGACTCAACAGCGCTTGCACTCCGCCGCGGGCTCACTTAAAGATTTCGCCGATGAAACGCAGACTCGCCCTTATTTCCCTCGTTCTTTTCCCGGTCCTTGCCTCGTGCGAACCCGCCAAAGAACCCGCCAAAGAAGCCGAAAAACCCGCCGCCGCCGCTCCTGACAAGGCCTCCCCGAAAGTCCGACTCAAAACCAGCAAGGGCGATATCGTCATCGAACTGAATGCGGAGAAGGCACCGGTCACGGTCGAAAATTTCCTCAGCTACGTGAACAAAAAGCACTATGACGGCACGGTTTTCCACCGCGTCATCGACGGCTTCATGATCCAAGGCGGCGGATTCGCCCTGGAGGGCACCAGCCTCGTCGAAAAGGAATCCGGCAAGGGCATCAAGAACGAAGGCCAGAACGGACTTTCCAACGACCGCGGCACCATCGCGATGGCCCGCACCAACGACCCTAACAGCGCCACCGCCCAATTCTTCATCAACGTGAAGGACAACGCGATGCTCAACTACCCGAGCAACGGCGGCTACGCGGTCTTCGGCAAAGTCGTCGAAGGCATGGACGTGGTGGACAAAATCAAGGCTGCGCCCACCGGCACGACCTCCCTGATGATGCGCCACCCGATGACCGGCGCGAAAATGGAAGCGCCATCGACCGATGTCCCTCAGGAAAACGTGGTGATCACGTCCGCCACCGCCGAGTGACGCGTCCCTAACCACTGCCGCATGCAACTCTGGCTCTGCCCGCTCATTGCCTTTTTGTTAGGGTCGATCCCCTTCGGCCTGATCATCGCCAAGGCGAAGGGCATCAACATCCGCGAACACGGATCCGGCAATATCGGCGCGACCAACGTGCTGCGCGTGATTGGGAAAAAATACGGGATTTCCTGCCTACTGCTCGATGCGCTGAAGGGATTCAGTCCCACCGTGATCGCGATCTCGCTGATCCAGTTTGAGGGCATGAAAAACCCGATGTCGATCACCGCGCTGGCTCCCTACGCCCGGGAATTCCCGATGCTCACCGCGCAGATCTTCCAAGTCGTGGCCGGCTTGTGCGCGATTCTCGGCCACAATTATTCGCCCTGGGTCGGCTTCAAGGGTGGCAAGGGCATCGCCACTTCGGCCGGCGTCCTCATCGCGATGATGCCCGCCGCGATCGTGATTCTGATCGTCGTCTGGGGAGTGATTTTTCTGACGACCCGCTACGTCTCGCTCGCATCCATCGTCGCCGCCGCCGCCCTTCCGCTGCTCACTCTATGGGGCTCGTGGTTTGACGGAAAAGTCCAGAACGGCACTTGGAACAAACCGTTGTTTGTGTTCTCGCTGATCATCGCCGTGCTGGCGATTTGGAAACACCGCAGCAACATCGCCCGCCTGCGCGATGGCACCGAGCACCGCTTCACCCGCAAGCCAAAACCCGACCATGTCTGACTCTCCCTTCAAGTCCGCCGCCATCCTCGGGTCCGGTTCATTTGGCACCGCGATGGCGAAGTTTCTCGCCCCCAAGCTGGAAAGCATCGTCCTGCTCGGCCGCGATCCCGCCACGGCCGAGGCGATCAACCGCGACCACAAAAACCCGCATTACCTCAGCGACGTGGTCCTGAGCGAAAACGTCCGTGCTTCCACCGAGCCAGCCGATGCACTCCCCCACCCTATCATCCTCTTCGCCGTGCCCACCTCCGGCACTCGTGAAACCGCCTGCAAACTCGCTGCCGCCGGTCTGCCAGCCAGCGCCATTCTGGTTTCCTGCGCCAAGGGCATTGAGAAACAAACCGGCGACCGCATGAGCCAAATCCTGCGCGAAGTTTTTCCACAGAACCCGATCGCCGTGATCTCCGGGCCGAATCATGCCGAAGAGATCGCCACCGAACTCGCCACCTGCGCCGTCATTGGCTCCGAGGATCACGCGCTCGCCGTGCGACTTCAGGAACTTTTCACCTCGCCCCATTTCCGCTCCTACACCAGCGATGATTTGGCCGGTATCGAGTTCGGTGGGGCTGCAAAAAACGTTTATGCCATCGCCGCTGGCATGGCTCACGGCCTCGGCCTCGGGGACAATGCCGTCGCCGCGCTCGTCACCCGCGCCCTCGCGGAAATGACACGCCTCGGCATCGCACTGGGCGGGCGTTCGGAAACCTTTGCCGGGCTCTCCGGTGTCGGCGATTTGATCGTCACCTGCTTTTCCCAGCACTCGCGCAACCACCGCGTGGGCCTCGCGCTCGGCAGTGGAAAAACCCTGGAGGAGGCGGTGGCCTCGCTCGGCATGGTGGCGGAGGGCGTGCCCAACACCCTTTCCATCCACGATGCCGCCCGCAAGGCCGGCGTCCGTACGCCGATCATCGATGCGATGTATTCCATTCTTTATCAGGGAAAACCCGCCGCCGAGGCGATGCGCAATCTTCTGCAACGCGATCCGCGCCCGGAAAAAGGCTGATCTTCTTTCCAATCGCACGCTTGGGTGTTAGATTCAGGCGTCTTTCGACCGGGTGATCTTCTCGTGGTGAATCGAAAGCTTGGACAGGTCGCTGTTGCGGGTGCTTGGATGAGAATCACTGATGGAGGGCATTTGGTGACGCCTTTTTTCAGGATTTTCCTTGCCTATCCATAGCGGGTTCTCAAGTGTCCCGGTCTTGAAAGTTAGTTTGAAAATTCCTCCTCGACGTTTCGGGCCGCCGTAAGTTACCCGCCCACCGGGCTTTCCCCTCCCATTCCCACCGGTTTCCCCGGCTGGTTGATCCGGGCTCATTGTGCCACATCCAGGCACGTCCCTGTCGATTTGCTCTTCACACCTTTTATATCACTTATGTTTTCAAATAGTCTCAAAGATTCTTGGTTCTCGAACGTTCGCGGCGACCTGCTCGCAGGAATCGTCGTCGCCCTCGCACTCATCCCGGAGGCCATCGCGTTCTCCATCATTGCGGGAGTCGATCCGAAAATCGGGCTCTACGCCTCGTTCACCATGGCGGTGATCATTTCCTTCACCGGCGGTCGCCCCGGTATGATCTCCGCCGCGACGGGTGCGATGGCGCTGTTGCTCGTCACCTTGGTGAAAAACCACGGGCTCGAATACCTGCTTGCCGCCACCCTGCTCACCGGGGTGATTCAGATCATTTTCGGCCTGCTGAAAATCGGCAGTATCATGCGTTTCGTCTCCAAGGCGGTCATGACCGGCTTTGTCAACGCGCTGGCCATCCTCATCTTCATGGCCCAGTTGCCCGAGCTCAACCTCGGCCTCGCCGGGGTGAGCTGGGTCACCTACGCGATGGTCGCCGGCGGACTGGGCATCATCTATCTGTTTCCTCTGGTTTCGAAAACAATCCCCTCGCCGCTCGTTTGCATCGTCGTTCTGACAGGTCTTGCGATGTTCCTCAAACTCGATGTCCGGAGCGTAGGCGACCTCGGTGCGCTGCCTGATACGCTGCCTTATTTCCTGCTGCCGAAGGTGCCACTGAACTTCGAGACACTCGCCATCATTTTCCCATACGCGCTCAGCCTCGCCGTCGTCGGCTTGCTGGAATCGCTGATGACCGCCCAGATCGTCGATGAGCTCACCGACACCCCCAGCGACAAGAACCGCGAAGCCTGCGGCCAGGGCGTAGCCAACATCGTCACCGGATTCTTCGGCGGCATGGCAAGCTGCGCGATGATCGGCCAATCCATCATCAACGTAAAATCCGGAGGCCGCACGCGGCTTTCCACTCTATCAGCTGGAGTGTTCCTGCTAATGATGATCCTGCTTCTTGGCACCTGGGTGAAACAAATCCCGATGGCTGCACTCGTCGCCGTGATGATCATGGTATCCATCGGGACCTTCTCGTGGGCGTCTTTCAAGAATCTCAAGGCTCATCCGGTGACCACCAACATGGTCATGCTCGTCACCGTCGGCACCGTGGTCTGGACGCACAACCTCGCGCTCGGTGTGGCCGCCGGCGTGCTTCTCGCCGCCCTGTTCTTCGCCCGCAAGGTGGCTCAAATCATCGAAATCACCAGTGCTTTGGAGGGAGAGACCCGCACCTACACCGTCCGCGGCCAAGTGTTCTTCGCCTCGGCGGAGACCTTTGCCGCCGCGTTTGACTTCAAGGAAGCGCTCGCCAAGGTTGTGATTGACGTTTCCCACTCGCACTTCTGGGATCTCACTTCCGTCGGCGCGCTCGACAAGGTGGTCCTGAAATTCCGCCGCGAAGGCACCGAGGTGGAAATCCTTGGCATGAACGACGCCACCGCCACCATCGTGGACAAGCTGGCCATGCATGACAAAGCCGGTGCCCTCGAGCGTATGCTCGAACATTGAGCCGCCGGCCAATTTCAAATCTCAAATCTGAAATCTCAAATTTAAATCCCATGTCCACCATCCTCGCCTGCACCGACGGCTCCCTCTACGCGCCCAGCATCTACCAGAATGCCGCCTGGGCGGCCTCGCGCCTCGGGGCCTCCATCCACGTCCTCCACGTCATCGAGCACCACGAATCCCGTGAAAAGCAGGACCTCAGCGGCAGCATCGGCTTCGATGCGAATGCCGAGCTGCTAGCCGAACTCGTCTCGCTCGACGAGTCCCGCGCCCGCGTCGCCCGTCTTCGCGGCAAGGCGATTCTCGAAGACGCCGTCAAACAACTCGGCATCGCCGGCATCGGCTCCACCAGCGAGGTGACCGCCACCCAGCGCCATGGCTCGCTGGTGGAAACTCTCGACGAGTTCGAGAAACACGCCGCGCTCGTCGTCATCGGCAAACGCGGCGAACACGCGGATCTCGCCAAGGGCCACCTCGGCAGCAATTTGGAACGCGTGGTCCGCAGCGCCCAGATCCCGATCCTACTGGCCGCCCGTGAGTTCAGACCGGTGAAACGATTCATGATCGCCTTCGACGGTGGAATCAGTGCGCTCAAGGCCGTGCATCACGTCGCCACCCAGCCGCTGCTGCGCGGACTGGATTGCCAAATCGTCGCCGTCGGCAAGCCCGGCAGCGCGGTTGCCAAAGAACTCGAAAATGCCGCTCTCAGCCTCCGCGGAGCCGGATTCACCGTCACCGCAGACTTCCCCAGCGGTGATCCCGACGATGTCATCGCCAGCCAAGTCACCCAGCGGAACATCGATCTGCTGGTCATGGGTGCCTACGGCCACTCGCCGATCCGTCAGTTCATCCTCGGCAGCACCACCACCAACCTCATCCGCACCTGCCAGGTGCCGATCATGCTTTTCCGTTAGGACACGCGATTGATGATGGACACCGAAACCGAAATCGAACTTGAGATCCGCATCCAGGAGGCTATCGAACATCTTCTCGCGGATTTCGAAGCCGGCAAGGAAGGAGCTGCGCCGCCGGAATCGCTCGATGGCACCATCGGCCGGCTGTCGCGGCAGGATTCCCTGATGCAGCAGGAAATGGCCAAGGAAGCCCAGCGTCACCGCACGCTCCGCCTCCATCTGCTCCAACAAGCCGCCGCCCGAATCGTCGATGGCACCTACGGCATCTGCCTGAACTGCGGCGGGCAAATCGCCACCACCCGCTTGCTGGAAATGCCGGAAGCCCCGCTCTGCTCGGCCTGTGCTTGAAGTTTCATTCACGGCAAACGGGGGTCGGAATGGTGGATGACGATCTTCGGCGCGGGGGCGACGCCCATTTTATAGACGTCCCACTCCCTGTCTGTCGGCGGAAGTTCATCCCCGCAGGTGACATGATAGGCGAGATGCCCGTCCAGGCGCGAGATGCGCCAGGACGTGTAGGTGTTGGAGTAGGACAGTGAGGGGCTTCTGGCTGACCTGCCGTCCGCCCGGTCCCAGGCAGGTTTGCCATTCCAAAATCCGACGCTCGACACCGTGCCTGACTCGGAAACGGCGGGCGGCGCGGTGGAAGGGACGAAGAGCCCGTCCACTTCCGGCAAGCCGGAGCCGGTGACTTCGATAAACAGGGTGTTTGTTTTTTGGGCGGCGGATTCGGGTGGATTCGGGGTAGTCATATTTTCGAGGTTTTGAGTGAAGATGAGGAATTGCAACTACGCCGGTGAGCCGAGAAATCTTGTCGGCGCGCCGACGTGCGTGAGGCGCAGCAGGTGCATCGCCCGGGTGCAGCCGACGTATAACATCTGCCGGTCGATGGACGTGCGGTAGTTGTCGGCATCGGTGTTGGGGATGATGACTTCGTCGAATTCGAGGCCTTTGACGAGGTGTGCGGTGGCGAGGATCACGCCACCGTCGAAGTGGGTGCTTGCAGCGTCTAGCAGGTGGATGTCGTCGTGGAAGGACTTGAGCTTCCGGTGCAGCGCGGCGGCTTGCTTCTGGGTCTTGCAGACGATGCCGAGCGATTGGCGTCCGGAGTCGAGAAACTCCCGCAGCCACTTTTTGATGAGTGCGGTCTGTTCGATTTCGTCGGCGCAGGGGTGAACGGCGGGGTCGTCGCCATGGCGCTCGACCGGGACGATTTCCGGGTTCGGCCGCACCCGGAGCGAGAAACGGGTGATCTCGACGGTCGATCGGTAGCTTTTGTTCAAGGTCACCGCGCGGGCTTTCGGGACGATGTCGGTGATGATTTTTGAATCGCTGCTACTCAGCGGGCTGACGGATTGATTGGCGTCGCCGAGGATGGTTTTGCGGCACGGATAGAGCAAGGAGAGGACGCGGTATTGGACGGCGCTGTAGTCCTGCATTTCGTCCACGACGAGGTGCTTGACCACGCTGTCGGTGTGCACGCCGTCGAGCATCATCTTCAGATAGATGAACGGGAAGACATCGGAAAACTCGTAGCCGCCCTTGTTGTCCCGCACGAGCATTTCGAACTCGGCGAGGAAATCATAGAAGCCCGCGTAGGCGGCGTGGATGTCCGGATGGCGCAGCATGGCCTTGAGTTGGTCGCGGATCTTCGCGCGGGCGGCACCGATGACGTCGCGGCGGAAATGGTCGCTGACGTGGTGCACGGCGGCATCCGTGACCGCGCTGAGCTGCTCGGTGAAGGGCAAGCCGTTGTGGCGGGAGAATTCGGCGGCCACCCACTCCGCCGGGAGCACGGCGGGGCCGACATTCAGTTCCTCCGCCACCACGTTTTCCCGCCGCAGCAAACGGGCGTATTCCTCCAGTTGGCCGAGGAATTCCGGCTCGGATTTGAAAAGGATGCGCTCTTCGAATTCCGGGTCGGCGTTTTCCAACAGCTTGGCGACCTGTTCGGCAAACGACTGGAAACGGATCCGCGGGCCTAACAGGCGGGCGGCGAGTTCCTCCATGGTGATCTCGCGGATCATTTCCTCGCCGAGTTCCGGCAGCACCCGCGAGATGTAGTGGGCGAAGACTTTATTAGGCGAAACGATGAGGATGTCCTCGGAGCGGAGCGTGTCCTTGTGCTTGTAAAGAAGATAGGCGATGCGGTGAAGGGCGATGGAGGTTTTTCCCGATCCGGCGGCACCCTGGATGACGAGCGCGTGGGTGTCGTCGTCGCGGATGATCGAGTTCTGGTCGCGCTGGATGGTGGCGACGATGTTCTTCATCTTGTCATCCGCGCTGCGGCTCAGCTCGCGCTGGAGCACGTCGTCATGGATGTTCATGGCGGTCTCCAACATGAATTCCATCTCGCCGCGCTCGATCCGGAACTGGCGCTTGAGCAGCACTTCGCCATCCACCCGGCCATCGGGCGCGTCATATCCGGCGGGGCCTGTCTCGTAGTGATAGAACATGCTGGAGACCGGCGCGCGCCAGTCGTGGACGAGGTGGGTGTCACTCTCGGGATCGGCGAAGGAATGGATGCCGATGTAATAGGGTCTGCGCGTCGGCTGGCCGTTAGGGATGAAGTCGATGCGGCCGAAGTAGGGGGAATTGACGAGTTTGTCGAGGAGCTGGCGGCGGCGCTCCGCATGGTCGGTGAGCATCGTCGCCTGATCCGCCGAGCCGCGCGTGGAGATTTTTTCGGCGTGATCCATGTCCGCCTTGTTATCGTTGAGGTATCTTTTAATCTCCAGCGACTCGCCGCGTTTGCGGCGGACGATGGAATCGAAGTGCATGGCTTCGTCGTGAATGCGCCCGGTGACGAACTCAAGGTGGCGGCGTTCGTCGGTTTCGGTGGCGTTGGGGATTTCGTTGTGCGGCATGATCAAAATGAGAATGGATACGTCGTGGTGGTTGTGAAAATGATTCAGGTCAGTAAGGGCACGTTTTCGGAAAGTTCCCAATCCGGCTGGTATCGCACCAAGGCCCGCAGCACCCATTCGCCTTCTGCGAGGAAGGTCCAGAAGCCGGACGGATCGCGGGCGAGCGTGCTGTTGGATGGAATGTCTCCGGGTGGTGGTTCCGGCGTGTTCAGGAACGCACCGTCCATTTTGATCCAGCGGACGATGTTGTAAGGGCAGGGTTCGATGACGACATCGGCACCGTATTCGTTTTCGAGCCGGTGTTTGAGCACCTCGAATTGCAATGGCCCGATCGCCCCGAGCAGCGGCTGTGCGCCGTGCCCCATCGGCAGCGAATACACCTGCACCACCCCTTCGCTGGCGAATTGCTCCAGTCCGGCGCGGAATCGTTTTGCCTGGGCCGTGCTCTTGGCGCGGATGCGGGCAAAGCATTCGGGCGGGAATACCGGGATTTCGCGAAAACGGATAGATGGATTTGCGGAAAGAGTATCACCGATTTTGTAAGGATGATTGCCGACGATGCCGACGACGTCGCCCGCCCAAGCCTCCTCCACGGTTTCGCGCTCGCGGGCGAAGAGGCTTTGGGAATTCGACAGGCGTACCGGTTTTTCGTGGCCGGAGTGGGTCACGGTCATGTCGCGTTCAAAATGGCCGGATACAACGCGCATGAAGGCCATGCGGTCGCGGTGTTTCGGATTCATGTTCGCCTGGATCTTGAACACGAACGCGCTGAACTCCGGGTCCTGTGGTGAAACCATGCTATCGCCGGAATGTCGGCCTTTTGGCGCGGGGGCCATCGCGAGGAAGCCGTCTAACAATAATTGGATGCCGAAATTGTTCGCCGCGCTGCCGAAGAATACTGGCGTGATTCCCCCGGCATTCACGCGATCCTGATCGAATGCGGCACCCGCGCCATCAATCAGTTCGAGATCGAGTTCCACCTGATCGACGATGGCGTCATCGACCAGCGCGCGGACTCTGGGGTCGCGGATGTCCACCACTTTTTCGGGAGCGCGGTAGGCCCCGTGCGGCGTGCGCTCGAAGAGATGGAGTTGCCCGTCACGCCGGTCGATCAAGCCGCGGAAACGCGGACCGTCGCCCAACGGCCAATTCATCGGATACGAGGCGATGCCCAACACGTTCTCGACCTCGTCGATGAGCTCGACCGGCGGGCGCGATGGCCTGTCCATTTTGTTGATGAAGGTGAAAATCGGAATCCCGCGCAGGCGGCAGATTTCAAACAACTTGCGGGTCCGTGATTCGACGCCCTTGCCGGCGTCGATCACCATGATGACGGCATCCACGGCGGTGAGCACGCGGTAGGTGTCTTCCGAGAAATCCTGGTGCCCCGGCGTGTCTAACAAGTTCACGCGGAAGCCCGCGTATTCGAACTGGAGCACGGTGGAGGAAATGGAAATGCCGCGTTGTTTTTCGAGATCCATCCAGTCGCTGGTGGTGCTGCGCTGGTTGCGTCGGGCCGTGACGCTGCCCGCCAGATCGATGGCCCCGCCGTAGAGCAGGAATTTCTCTGTGAGCGTGGTTTTCCCGGCATCCGGGTGCGAGATGATCGCCAGCGTGCGGCGGGTTAGCGAAGGATGTGCGGACTTGAAGACCGTGGGATGAGAAACGGATGATTCGGAAAGCATGACTTTGATTCTTGAAATTCGGAACAGGTGCCGAGCGCCTGGCGCAATGCGCGCCGAACGAGGTGCGCGGTCAGAGTTGGTCGCTTCCAGTCTGACGGGAGTGACATCAACGGCTGCGACGGATCACGGCGGACTGATTGCGGGCGCGAGGATCGCCGCAAGGGGTCGTTCGTGATGGGAAGTCATCTTCATCGGCTGAAACGAATGAGGATAGCCCAAGCAGTAATCCGCAAGGGAAGGCTGCGCCGCGTTTTCCGGAAGAAGGCCGCAGTTAAGAACCAATTCCGGGAGAGTGCTTGCGACGCCTTGACGGGGCAAGCGGAAAATCAGCGGAAAATCAACATCGGCTGGGTTTGGAAGTCTCCAGTGCCAAGCGTCAAAATGCCATCGACTCGCCGGCAAACACGCTCAATTGATGCGTGCGGTAAAAGTGGTGCACCATTTCCAGAAATCCTGCAGGCAGGCGCTTGCTCACCTCCCCCACGATGAAAGGCGGCATACCGCCGTCGCGGGCTTCAGCAAGTGCGCCCACGATGGCAGTGCGGTTTCAAGTGCTGTGGCGAAGCTCATCTCATTCGCGGGTGACCGAACCACTTCGTCAGCGACGGGATCAAGCCGCTAACAAGAAATCCCGTCCCTCGATCCAGCCCTTGCGAACCAAATCCGCGGCGATCAGGTCTCTTGCCCCTCGGTTTCCCACACCTACGATCACAAAAGCCATGTTCCGATCCGGCAGCGCATCGGCCATCACGACTTTGCGCCCGTCGCGGTGGCGGCCAGCTTTTTTCGGATCCACATCGATGAATCCCTCAAAGGTGAATCCAAGCGCCTCTAACAGATCAAAGCGCCGCCGGGTGATCCGACCCGCGCCCCACAGCCAGAGTTCGCGTGCGGGATCGACGTTCGCCCTCAGCCAGCGCGCGATGTAGTCGAATTTCATCTGATAGAAATTCTCCACTGAGTATCGCGGGGCAGTGCGGGAAAGGCGGCCCGGCGGATCGTTCCAAATGAGAATCTCGGCCGGCACCTTGCCGAAGCGCACCCCCGCCTCCATCCAGCGAAGCCACAACTCATAGTCTTCGGGGAAATCCCCGTCGCGGTATCCGCCGTGTTGCTCCAGGAGTTCACGCCGGAACATCACGCTGGGATGCGCCACCGGAGCTTCGACAAATCGCCGCGCCATCATCTCCCCGTGCGTGCGGAGGCTGTTCACCCAATCGACATACGCGGCGTAACCTAGGGCATCGCCACCATACCGCACCCATCCCGAGACCACGCCGCAATCTGGGTTTTCCCGTGCGTAGGCCATCTGAAGGCGCAGCCGTTCGGGATGCATCGTATCATCGCCGTCCATCCGCATGATCCATTCTCCCGCAGCGGCTTCGCAGCCCGCTTGCAAAGCCCGCGCGATGCCGAGTGGAGGTGTGGAGACCAGCTGGATGCGGGAATCCGCGCGTGCATGGGTCGAAATGATGCCCGCAGTGTCATCCGCCGATCCGTCATCGACAGCGATGAGCTGCCACTCGTGGCAGGATTGCGCGACAATGCTGTCCAATGCGGCACGCATGGTGGCAGACGCGTCGCGCAGCGGCATGACGATGGAAACCAGCACGGCATCCATTTTCGCAGGGATGAAATTCGGACCAGTCATGCGGGGCCTTTCATCAGCCAAGGCTGAGCACTTTCCTCCGACGAAGGATGATTTTCCCCAACGGGCATTCGCAATAGTCGAGTTTTTCAAAGAGTCCTTTCATCGCGCGGAGCGTAACGGGAGGTTTTCAGGATGTCCATGGCAGGTCACGTGGAAGATTGCGCCGGATCCTGGCATGTCAGTCTTGGCTCCGGACGGACCCGCTTTCGTTCACGAGTTCACGCTTCCTTCGGGTAACGCTTCAATCCCAACAGTAACTCCGCCCTCTCGGTGAGAGGTTTGTCGGCGAACTCCCTTTCGGTATGCTCTGCCAGATTTTCACAGACGAGGGTATAGACCGCCTGGCGGTCCAGGCTGGTATCGATTTCCACGCATTTTCCCATGTTCTTGAAAAGTTCGACGATGGGCAGCGTCTCGGCCTTGAAGGTGTCGAATCTCAGCTTCAGACTCTCCACGTTGTCATCGGTTCTGCCGGTGTATTTCGCACGCGCCAGCACGCGTTGTTCGAGGACCGCTCGGGGGCACTCGAAATAGAGCATTCTGGGAAGTTCCATTTCTGGACCGAATACCTTTTTCCATGCGTCCAGATTCGAGAGCGAACGGGGAAATCCATCCAGCAGGAAATTCCTCTTTCCGGTGGTGCGGGTGAGGGTCTCCATCGTGGATCTGAGCAGAGCCACCGTGATTTCGTTAGGGACCAGTTTTCCTTCGGCTAGATATTTTTCAATGGTGGCGGATGAAGGGCCTCCCGTTTCACGCTCGGCGCGGAGAAGATCCCCGGTGGACAAGTGGGTCCAGCCGAGTTGGGACTCGGCGAGTTCACACATGGTTCCTTTTCCCGCGCCGGGTCCGCCGAGCACGAACACCACGTGGGGCTCCTGGCAGGGCAGTCTCGGGTCGTAGTGATGGAGCACGAACCTCGGTGCGGGCGCGACTCCCATCTTGTAAACGCTCCACGGCCTGTCCGTAGGCGGCAATTCATCCTCGCAAGTGATTTCGTAGGCGAGGTGGCCGTCCAGCCGGGAGATTCTCCAACACTTGAAACCGATCGAGTAAGAGATCGAGGGTCTTCGGGCGCCCTTGCCATCAGCGCGGTCCCAGGCCATGCGGTCATTCCAGTAGCCCGGACTTGAGAGGCTTCCGGCTTCGGATTTCACGGGCGGCGCGGTGGAGGGAACAAAGAGTCCGTCGATTTCGGGAAGACCGGATCCGGATACTTCGACGAACAGGGTGTTAGGCTTGGCTTGTGTCATTTTGGGAATCATCGCAGGTTGTTCTTGTCAGTGGAGATCGCTCCGTCTCGCTGGGCGTCGATGAGCTTTTGGGCCATGGCGACCACTCGGGAGTCCGATGCCACCAGCCTGAATTCGCCAAGGCGAAAGGAATGCCCGTGTTGCTGGGAATGACTTTGATGACGGCATCCAACCCCCGCTGGTGTTCGATGTCGCCGAAAACGAGAGTGATGTTGATGGGTTGTGGGTAGGTTGATTGCATATTCTGGAAGTTTTCCCGTTTTGAAGAAACGGTCGGACGCATCATGCGGCCGAATTAGATTTGAGCGTCTCGCCAACCCGGGAGAAGGGATCCGCCTGGTTTTGTGCGACAAGCCGCGTCCTGGTCGCCAATCAAGCGGTCAAGGCGGACCAGCCGTCCATGCGGCCGGGATTCGGGTAATTCGATTGGCGAGTATCATCTTCATTTTTGTTAGGAATGAGGATGGCCCAAGCAAGCCTGCCCGGAGGCGGCGGCGCCGCAGTGAAGGATAATCACCGCAGTTAAGAACCAGCTGCAACGTAAGGTTCGGGCCTGCGGCCCCGGGGTTCAAGGCAAAGTTTCCGGCACTGCGGATTTTCCCCATCCGCAACGGCCGGCGCTTCAGGCGAATCCACTCTCGGGGTTTTGGGAGTTGATCCCCCGGCGAGGGGGGCCAAGAGTCCGCGCGTGTTCCGTCTGTCATGCTTCGTTTTGTCGCCACTCATCCACGCATCCTCGCTTTCGGCGTCCTGCTGACGCTGTTTTCCAGCTTCGGACAGACTTTCATCATCTCGATCTTCGTGCCGAAAATTTTGGAGAGCTTCTCTCTCGGCACCGGTGAGTTCGGGATGTTGTATGCGGGAGCAACCCTGGCGAGCGCGTTCTGCCTGCCGTATTTCGGACGCATGATCGACCGGGTTTCGCTCACCCGATTCAGCTTGTTTACGGGATTGGGTTTGGTCGCCGCCTGCTTCACCATGGCGGCTTCGTGGAATGTTCCGATGCTTTTCATGGCGATCGTGGGACTGCGCCTCACTGGCCAGGGATTGCTCAGCCTGACCGCGTCCACCACCATGGCCCGCGTGTTTGACGAGGGCCGGGGCAAGGCGCTGAGCGTGTCCTCGCTGGGGTATCCTCTCGGCGAAGGTCTGTTGCCTCTGCTCGTGGTGCTGTTGATTCATGCGACAGGCTGGCGCGCCAGTTGGTGGATCCTCGGTGCGCTGATTCTTTTCCTGTTACTGCCGGCGATGTATTCGCTCGTGGGGCGGCAATCGCACACCGCGAAGGCGGCCATCGCCGGAGCTGGCCCGGTCCGTCCCCGGCCCTCGCTCTATCGCGATCCGATCTTCTATCTGCTACTGCCCTCGAATCTTTTCCTGCCGATGGTCCTGACCGCCCTGTTTCTCTATCAAATTCCGCTCGCGGAATCACGTGGGTGGTCCGCGGCGACGATGGCGTCGGCTTTCATCGGGTTTGCGGTTTTCAGAATGATCGCCTCGCTGATCGTCGGTCCGATGATCGACCGCCACACCTCATTGAAGATTCTGCCTTATCTGCTGATTCCGGCGGCGCTCGGACTGCTGATCTTGGTATCATTCTCTTCACCCTGGGCGGCATTTCCCTATCTGATTCTCGTCGGCGTGAGCCAGGGCATGGCGGGTCCTGTGATGACCGCCGTGTGGGCTGAGGTTTACGGAGTGGAATCACTCGGGGCGACCAAGGGCGCGGTGGCGACTCTCGGAGTGATCGCCACCGCGCTCGGTCCGGTGGCGCTCGGAATCCTCCTGGGCACCGGAATCGGCTTCGATTCGGTGATCAAGACCTGCATCGCCGCAGCACTGGGGGTCATTGCGATCAGTTGGATCGGAAACCGGAGATTGCATGCAAGGTCGCCTGGTCGAGCGGTCGGCGATCGTCCGCAGTGAGCAGGAGCTTGCCAGCGGCGGGAAATTCTTGCCAAAACACTCCATCCGGCATCCTCATTCCGCTGCACAAGCCGCGTCTCTTCAGCCATGTCCTCCGATAAACCACCCAACCCCATCCGCCGCCTTTATCAATGGACCGTCTCCTGGGCCGAGCATCCCGGTGCCACCCATGCATTATTCTGGATCGCCTTTGCCGAGTCCTCGTTTTTCCCAATTCCTCCGGACGTACTGCTCATCGCACTCTGTTTCGGGGCCCGTGAAAAGTGGCTGAAATACGCGCTGGTCTGCACGGCAGGCTCAGTGCTTGGCGGTGCCGCCGGTTGGCTGATCGGCTGGGGCCTGCGTGACAGTGTCGCTTTGCCGCTACTCGGGCTTTTCGATCCCTCCGGCCACACCCAGGGGAAAATCGAAGTTTGGTATAACGCCTACGGCTTCTGGGGCATCATCGTCGCCGCCATCACCCCCATTCCCTACAAGGTATTCACGGTTTTCTCCGGCATGATGAATTACAGCCTGCCGCTGCTCATCGTCGCTTCCATCATCGGCCGCGGCTTCCGCTTCTTCGTCGTTGCAGCGCTGATCCGCCTGTTCGGTGCGCAGGTGAAACCCTTCATCGAAAAGCACCTTGAAATCTGCTTCATCGCCGGAACCCTGCTCCTCATCGGCGGCTTCGTGGCAATCAAATATCTGCGCTGAATCACAAACCGAAAAAAGCGTGGACCGGAAATCCAGTCCACGCTTTTTCGTTTGCACATTCCCCCCAAAGAAATCCAATCAGAGGCTGGCTAGGTGCTCCTTTTCCCCCCGGAATGGAAACACCCGTATGCCTGGTCTATTTGGACTTCGGAAATGACAGATGGCTTAATTATTCAATTTCTTAAATAGTTTGCCAACCGCGATAAGAAAGTGACAAAGATATTTTGGTAGCGCAAGAGTAATTTTAAAAAAATTACTCGGGCGTGCGGGGAAGCTCGACTCACGTTTGAGGTTTGGAATATCCCTCCTGCCCGCTGTCACATCGACGATGTTCCGGCCGCACAGCCGCCGAGCGCTTGCTAAGATCGCAAAGCGGACCCAAAAAAGATACGGCGCCACTACCGGGGCCGCATTGAGTCCGCATCATTTCCCACGCCACCACCGCACACGCCCGGTCCAACAAACTCAACGCCATCCCACAAGGGGCAACTACGGCGTTTTAAGAAAGCCGTCTCCGCCATCGACTCCAGCACCATGGCACTCATCGCCAACTGCATGAGCTGGGCCAAACACCGCCGCCGCAAAGCCGCTGCCAAGCTGCACCTTCGTCTCGACTTGCAAACCTTCCTTCCCGCCTGCGCCATCGTCGAGGAAGCCAGCCATCACGACGACACCCGCGCCCAGCAACTCTGCGCCAACCTCCAGGAAGGCGAAACCGCCTTATTTGATAAGGCCTACATCAATTTCCTCCACCTTTTCGCTCTCAACCGGCGTGGGGTCCACTGGGTCACACGCGCGAAAGACAATATGGCTTTCACCGCCAATCACAAAACGCCAAAACGACTCAAATCCGACGAGAACTCAAGCCTTCCAGACCGCTCTGGAGAGGCTATGGGACGGCTGTGAAAAAACATTTAAATCCAAGGACTGACCCGAATGGATGGTTTTTGTATGGCCTTGAAACACATTGCCTCGCCTCAACCGCCGCCGGTTTCCTAGTTCCCAGAAGCTGGGTAGTCATCATGGCAAAGCAGGCTTCCATCGCCCCTTGAGTGCCCAAGGCGCAACCCCAAGGAAGGGCGAACTCCGATTCGCCCTCGGGCATTTTCGAACGTGACAAATGCGGGCTAGACCGGGCCAAAATTGAGAATCCATGTCGGGATTTGTTGCCCAATCTCGTTTCTACTGTGAGAATGTTATTCCAATGCCACCGTTCTAATGTCCTCCAGACGCACTCCGCCGGCGGCCTCTGGGATCAGAACCAAGCGTCCTGCCTCCACTCGCTCTGGGCACACAATCACACCCGACATCCGAGAGCCCGCCCGATCCTCATGCCCACCCAAAAGTCATACCGCTTGCCGCAGTCGCAAAACGAAGGGCGCCGATGCACCTTACAGTCGCGTGGGTTACTCTGCGAGTTAGCCCTTCTCGCCGCTGTTCTGATCTCCGTAGCTACCAGTGCCGCCTCTGCCCAGGTCCCCACGCTCGACGAGGTCACGAAAGTCATCCGCAAGGCAAACAACCGCTGGCAGGAAACCAATCCCGTCCATGGAAACGCCTTCTGGAATCGCGCTGTCTATCATGTCGGGAACATGGATGCCTACGAAATCACCCGCGAGGCCCCCTATCTCCGCTACTCCGAAGCCTGGGCGGAGCAAAACCAATGGAAGGGTGCCAAATCCGACAACCGTTCCGAGTGGCTCTACTCATACGGGGAAACCGACCGCTACGTCCTGTTTGGCGACTGGCAGGTCTGCTTCCAGGTTTACCTGAAACTCCACGCGCTCGCGCCGGCCCCGGAAAAAATCGCCCGCACCCGGGAGGTCATGGCCTATCAGATCACCACCCCGCAGGAGGATTACCTCTGGTGGTCGGATGGCCTCTTCATGGTCATGCCCGTCATGACTCAGCTCCACCGCATCACCGGCGAGGATCTCTTTCTCGAAAAACTCCGCACCTACTTCGATTACGCCAGCGATCTGATGTATGACGCGGAGGCCGGACTCTTCTTCCGCGATGCCAAATACGTCTATCCGGAACACAAGACTGCGAACGGAAAAAAAGATTTTTGGGCACGTGGCAACGGCTGGGTCTTCGCCGCCCTCCCACGGGTGATTGACGACCTGCCGGCCGATCATCAGGACCGTGCCCACTACTTGGCGATCTTCCGCGCCATGGCGAGCAGCCTCGCCGCCTCCCAACAGGAAGATGGCTACTGGACACGCAGTATCCTCGATCCCGCCCACGCGCCCGGCCCCGAATCCAGCGGCACCGCCTTCTTCACCTACGGCTACCTCTGGGGACTCCGCAACAAGGTGCTCGATGCTGCCCAATACGGCCCAGTCGCCCTCAAGGGATGGAATTTCCTCACCCAAACCGCGCTTCAGCCAGACGGCACCGTCGGCTTCATCCAGCCCATCGGCGAGAGAGCGATCCCCGGTCAAGTGGTCGATTCCCGCTCCACGGCCGACTTCGGGGTCGGTGCATTCCTCATGGCAGCCGCCGAAATGGCACGCTACGCCAAAACCCTCCAGCCGATCTCCGCCGACGCCGGTCCCCATCAAATCCGCGTCGATGCCGATGGCGACTACGCCGAAACCGTCCGCTTGGACGGCTCCGCAACCATTCTCCGAAATGTCGGCCCCGTCCGCATGTCATGGTGGCTCGGCCCCACCTTCCTCGGCGAGGGCGTCACGCTCGATTTCAGCTTCCCGCTCGGCACCCACTCCGTCACCCTCAAGGTCGAGCATGCGAACGATGTTCCCTACACCGCCACCACCGAGGTTACGGTCCAACCACGCGCACAAGTCCAGCCCACTGCAAGTGCCAGCGGCTTCCAAACCGGAAATCCTTCCGCCAACGCGCTCGATGGCAACCTCGGCACCCGCTGGTCCCACCAGGGCATCGGCCAGTGGCTGCAACTCGAACTCCCCCACCCGCTTCCGCTTGATGAAATCCAGATCGCCTTCCACCTTGGCGACACCCGATTCTCCTTTTTCGACCTCGCGGTTTCCACCGATGGCAGCACTTGGCAACAGGTCTTCACCGGGCAAAGCAGCGGCTCCTCCACCCAGCTCGAAACCTTTCGATTCCCCTCCCGCAACGCCCGCTACCTCCGCTACATCGGCAGGGGCAACAGCACCAGCGATTGGAACAGCGTCACGGAAATCCGCCTGCCCATCCTCACCGCCGAGGCGCTCGACGCAGCGGACTCCGATGCCAATGGCCTGCCGGATTCATGGGAAATCCACCACTTCGGTGCCACCGGCGTGGATCCAAGCCTCAAGTCAGCCTACATCACCGGCTCGGATCCCCGCTCGCCTGCACCTGATCCCCTCCTCTCCATCGAGTCCCCAGTCCCTCCTCACGGATATCATCTCCGTATCCTGCCAAGCGCCGCCTTCGGCCCCGGCTATCTTGGCTGGACACGCCGCTACCGCATCCTCACCAGCCAGAATCTATCCACTCCCTCATGGCGACCGCTTCCCGATCAGGAGATCCTCACCGGAGATAACGTTCTCCGGCTCATTCCTATCGATACATCTTCAGCTCCGAGATCGTTTTTCCGCACTCATGCATGGCTTGAATGAGCACCCCACCGTCAACCCGCCAATCTATGTTTCACATCACTCTCTCTAGCACATTCTTATAATGAATCATCAATCAAAAGCAATCCACTTCATGGCTGTCGTCATGCTTTCCTGCCTCGCGCTCGCCGCACAAGGCCAGATCACTTACGTGGATGCATCCGCTTCCAACATATCGCGTCTAGATGGGGCAGCCTTTACGCCTACCAACACAGGAAATGTTTACGATGACAACAACTGGTCCCTGAGAACGGCAGCAGGTCTCGCGAGCAACGACACCATCTACGAAGCCGGCGGAGGCGAAACCGTGCCCACCCTGCGGCAAACCGTCGGCGGTGTCACACCCGGTCTCTACGATGTGTATGCTTATTTCTGGGTCGCCACCAACGTCAACTGGCGGATCTCCACAAGCCTTGGCGCCATCCAGTTCGCCACCCACAGCGGAACTCACACCACCATGGGCACCCCCATCAATTTCACTCCCGCCTCACCGGACCTCTCCTACGTCCCTGCCGCAGACCTCGGCAATGGCACCTTCTCCGTCGGCTTCACCCCAACTCAGGCCACCGGCGGATCGGATCGCACCCTCGCCCGCCACTACCTCGGCAAACACTGGGTCGGAGCATCCGGAGACCTCGCCGTCCATGTCAGCAATGGTCCGCTCGCTTCAAATGCCGCCAACAGCCGGACCTGGTATGACGGCCTCGGCTACGCACCCGCTTCCGGATCCACCTCCATCATCGGATCGTCATGGGCAACCGGACTCGGCACCCCGGCGTTGTCCATCCCCACCACAAACAGCCTGATCTGGGGTGACAACACGGCGAACAATGCCGACAACACCGCCGTCCATGCCACCATCGATGGCGACGCGGCAACCACCGCCGTGGAGCCCGTCAACCTCGCCGATGGCCAAAGCATCCGTCTCAGCGGCAAGGTGAACTTCCAAACCACCATCACCAACGCCGCCGGAACCATTCAATACCGCTGGGGCCTCTTCGATCACAACGGGTCGCCCGATGCCACCGGCTGGACCGGTTATTGGGCCGGCAATGGCACCACTGGAAATGCCGGTTCCCTCTTCCGACAAAACAGCACGAGCACCCTCTACGTTAGCAGCAACAACGCCAACGGTTCATACCTTTCCACCAGCGTCAACAACCCCGGCACCGCGAACATCGCCGCAGGGGTTTACGACTTCAACCTCGTCATCACCCGTTCCGGGACTGGCGTTGAAGTCAGCGCCCTGATGACCCGCGAGTCCGATGGTTCCGTCCTCGCGGAAATGACCGGTTCGGACAGCGCCGCCTACACCACCTTCACTCGAGTCGGATTCCTTTCCGGCGGCGGACTCGATGCCGATCAGATCAGCCTTTACAACCTCTCCCTCCAGTATCCCTACACCCCACCAGCCCCGCCCGTCGCAGGCGAAATTGTCGAGGTCGCTCCCAACGGCACCTGGACTTGGTTCAATGACGAACGCGCCATTTGGCATCAAGGCAAACTGTTCGCAGGCTATGTCCGCAGCGATGGCAACGCCGGCGTCACCCGCTACGACCACCTCAGCGGCAGCGCAAACCACATGAACCTCGGCACCGCCACCTCCGTGCAGGTGGACGATCACAACAACCCCTCTTTCACCGCCCTGCCGGATGGCAGGCTGCTGACCGTCTATTCCAAACATGGCACCGCCAGCCAATTCTATCATCGCACCTCCACCAACACCTCCCCCGCATCGCTCGCCCAATGGAGCGCGGAAACCATTAAGACCACTCCCGCCGGCAACACCTACGCCAATACCTACCGCCTCGCGGGTTCCGGCACCGGAGAAAACAACACGATCTATAACTTCTCCCGCTGCATCAACTACAACCCCTGCGTCACCCTCTCCACCGACAACGGAGCCACCTGGGGAACCGTCACCCAAGTCATCAACGTCGGCACCGGCGGCACCCGCCCCTACCCGCGCTATGTTTCTAACAAAACCAACCGCATCGACTTCATCTATACCGACGCCCACCCGCGCAACGAGAACAACTCGGTCTATCACCTGTATTATCAGTCGGAAAACTTCCGCAAGACCGATGGCACCCTCGTCAAATCCCTCGCCAACCTCCCCATCAACCATGGCACCGTGAGCGATCCGAACAACGGCGAGAAAGGCAGCGTCGTCTATCAATACAATCCCGCCTGGGGCCGTGGCTGGACCTGGGACATCCATTACGGCGCGGACAGCCATCCGGTCTGCGTCTATCAGACCCAGCGCGACGACGTCACCGGCACCGGCTGGAATCATGACCGCATTTACTATCACTACGCCCGCTGGACCGGCAGCACTTGGCAAAGCACCTTCATCGCCCAGGCAGGGCGCGGTCTCTACTCCGCCGAGGACGACTACGGCGGCGGCATGACCCTCGATCCCGAGGACCCGCGCGTCGTTTACATTTCCACCAATGCCGCCAGCCCCTTCTCGCTCGCCGATCTCAACAATGTTCCGCTAGGCACCACCGAACGCTATGAAATCTGGCGTGGCATCACCCTGGATGGCGGAGCCACCTTCACCTGGACGCCCGTCACCCAGAACTCCGCGGAAAACAACCTCCGCCCCATCGTCCCGGAAAACCACGGACTCTCCAAACACCTGCTCTGGATGCAGGGGACTTACACTTCCTATCTCAACTACAACACCAAGGTCATGGGCATCTTCGACGTGCCGGTCAATTCACTTTCCCAATGGCAAACCGATAACAACGTGACAGCCATGCCCGGCGAAGACAGCGACAACGACGGCCTCGACGATCTCGTCGAATACGCCCTCGGCGGCGATCCCAACGATGCCTCGGACCGCCCCACTCCCACCTTGGTCAACGACACCTTCACCTTCAATCACCTGCCACTCCGCAGCGATGTCGAATGGATCGTGGAAACCAGCGATAACCTGAACACCTGGACCACCGCCGCCACCATCCGTGGCAACGGACTCGGCAACACCATCGCTCCCGGACTCACCGCCAACTATGGCACCGGAAATCCCGCCACCGTCAGCCTCAGCCCACTTCCACCCACGGGCGACCCCAAGTCCTTCGTCCGCCTCAAGGTTCGCAGCGCTCCCCTGCCTCCGTGATCTGTTAGGAGAATGGTTTCAGCGCGTTGTCACAATCGTTCCCAAGGAAGGGCGATCTCCGAATCGCCCAAGCGCATGTTCAGCCGATGAAAAAGCGCGCCAGCTCCAACTCATCGTAAGCGTCCCAAAATCCACCCCCTATCCAGCCGCCACTAGCCGTGCATCCTCGCCGGGATGTCCAAATCCCGCCCCGCTCCATCCCGTCGCCTCACCTGTCATGAGGTCCGCTTCGTCGAGATCGAATTCCCGCGTCAGCTCCGAGAAACTCGACCCCAACCAACTCCAGTTCGAGTTGGACCAGCTACTGCTGGGAAAACCGGCCCCTTCTCCGGACGCAAGCGGCGAAACATCCGCCCCGGAGGAGGGAAAATCAAATGCCGCAAAAACCCGCTACACGGTGCCGGACTCTATCAGATTACCCCGCAGCGGTGATTCCACCCCCAGCTAACAGGCGTTCATATTATCTGGTGACGCGGAGGCGGACGAAGCGGGATGGGTTTCCGGCGGGGATGGTGGCGGTGACTTGGTTCCCTTCAATTCGTTGGGTGACGCCCAAGGCGCTCCAGGTGCCAGTAAGGGTGTCGCTCCATTCAACCCGGTAAGTGAGGTCGGTGGCGTTGGGATTTTTGGTGTAGGTGAAAAAGATGGACGGGCCGGATTTGGTTAGGTCGGTGGGTGCGGGACTGCTTTTGTTCGGGTCTGATAGAGTGGCGCGTTCAAGGAGGTTGGCGAGACCGTCGAAATCTGGATCGGCGAGGTCTGCGGCGTCGCCGGTGGGGAAGGTTTGGTCGAAGTGTTGCATGCGCCACGAGTCTGCGTGATTGAGGAGGCTGAGGATGCCGTTGTGGATCTGGGTGGTGTTCCAATCCATTCCTTCCGGGAGTGTGGGGAGGGTGACGGTTTCGAAGGAGCCGGTGAGGGAGGAGGCTTGGAAGAGGGTGTAGGATTGACCGAATTGGAAATTTCCGGCGAGGTGGTTGACGAGGAGGGTGCCGCCGCGTTGGAGGTTTCCGGCGACGATGAGTTTGTCTGCGGAGTTGGTGTCTGGGGAGAGATCGAGGCGAAGTGTGGAGCCTGATTGGAGGGTGACAGATTGTTGGACAGTCATGGTGCCGACGGGATCGACGGGATCGCCGGGGGCGAGGGTGGCTCCGTTCTGGACGCTGATGCTTCCGCCGGGTGATCCGCTTCCTGCGAGGGTTCCGCCGGAGTTGACGGTGATCGTGCCGGTGCCGTGTGCGGAGTTGATGGAGAGGACGCCGCCATCGATGCGGGTGGGGCCGGAGTAGTTGCTAGTCCCGGAGAGTCGGAGTGTGCCGGAACCGACTTTTGTGAGGGAGAGGATTTTGTTGGTGCCGTTGTTGATGGAGCCGTGGAAGGTGGTGTGGGTATTGAGATGGCCGATGCGGAGGGTGGTGTTTCCGGTGGCGGAGAGGCCGCCGCGGAGGAGGGAGCCGGGGACGCCGCTGAGGGCTCCCATTTCGAGGGTGTAATCGCCATTTCCGGCGACGATGATGCCTTGGACGCTGCCTTGGGTGGAGGCGATGTGATAGGTGGCATTGGCGCTGGTGGCGCTTGCACTGTTTAGTGCGGTGGAAGCGGTGGGTGTGTTGTGGATGAAGGAACCGTTGTGGGCGGTGGTGTTTCCGGAGATGGTGAGCTGGCCGGTGGTGATGAGATTGACGGGGCCGCTGAGTGAGCCGGAGAGGGTGGTGGTGGCGTTGTTGTTCCAGGCGGTTCCGGCGCCGGTGGTGATGGAGCCGGAGCCGAGGTTGCCGGTGCCGTTGGTGGTTAGGGTGCCGGCGTTGAGTGCGATGGCACCGGAGAGGCCGGTGTGGTTGGCGAGGGTGAGGGTGCCGCTGCCGTTCTTGGTGAGCGCGAAGGCGGTGGCTGTGCCGAGGGTGAGATTGCCGAGCGAGAAGTTGCCATCGCCCTGGAAAGTGAGGGTGCGGGTGCTGCCGGCGACAGAGGTGAGGGGGCCGAGGGCGAGGGAGCCGGCATCGGATTGGAAAATGTAGTTGGAGCCGCCGACGTTGAGGGTGATTTGGCCGGTGATGGAATTCGCCGCGCTGAGGTTGCGGAGGGCCGGCAAGGTGCTGTTGCGGGCGGAGAGGGTGATGGCGGAGTTGGTGGTGATAGCGCCTTGGGAGCCGTCGATTTCGAGGGTGGATGAGCCGCCGTTGTTGTTGCGGATGGCGATGGTGGCGAGGCCAGTCAGAGCGTCGGGGTGGGCGGCGCGGGTGATGCCTGCGGCAAGGGTTCCGCTGTTAGAGTCAATGCTGAGAGTGCCGTTGATGGAGTTGTTTCCGGAGAGGATGAGGGTGCCAGAGCCGAGCTTGTTGAGACCGCTGGTGGAGGTGAGTGGGATGTCGATGTTGGCGAAGGCGGAGTTGACCGTGATGGATGGGCCGCTGGTGTTAGAGAGCGCAAGCGCGCCGATGCCGTTGGCGGTGATGGTCCAGCCCTGGGTGCCGGTGGTATCGCCAAAGGTGATGCTGCCGATGGAGCGGGATTGGTCGAGGTTGATGGTGCGATTGGCGGTGATGTTGATGGTGGAGAGGTTGGCGTTGTTGTCGTTGCCGTTTGCGGGGAAGTTTTCCTGCCAGTGGGTGGCATCGCTCCATTCGCCATCGGCATCTGCGATCCAGGTGCCGTTGCCAAGGACGGATGGGAGGGTGATGTTGAAGGAGCCGAGTGAGGGCACGCCATGCGAGTCGGTGGCGATGATGACGACGAGCTGTGTGCCGGAATCACCCGGGGATGGGGTGCCGGTGAGCTGGCCGTTGGGGGCGATGGAGAGCCAGGCGGGTCCTTCGGCCTTGCTGAAGGAGATTGTGTCCCCGGCGTCCGGGTCGGTGGCGTAGGTGGAAAGGCTTCCAGTGAAGGGGACGCCTTGGATGGCGTTCATTGGCGGGATGGCCGTTAGAGATGGCGGGTTGTTTGCCATGAGGGTGGAGATTTTCGCGTCCGCGAGTGCAGTGGAGAGGAAGACAACGTCGTCCATCATGCCGTTGAAGTAGGGGTCTGGTGAGTAGCGGCTGCGGCCGAGGTAGTTGGTATTGGATCCCACGGCGGATGGGTTGTGGGACATGGAGTTGTTGGTGGTGGAGAGTGCGCCATTGACGAACAGTTTTCCGGTGTTTCCGCTGATGGTGACGGCGACGTGGGTCCATTGGCCGACGGGGAGGGCGGAGGAGTGTTCGAGGGATTGATCGGAATCGTTGACGCGGATGGTGAAGCGGAGTCTTCCGTTGCCGGCGGACGGGCTGAGGAAAAGGTAGTCGGATGTGCTATCTCCGAGGTCGAAGACGCGTTGCCAGTTGGCACCGCCGTCCCATTTGACCCATGCGCCGAAGGTGAAGTCGTTGCTGTCCGCGATGCGCGGCGGGAGGAGGACGTGGTCGCGGGTGGTGGAACTGCCGCTGAGGGAAAGTGAGCGTGCGCTGTGGCCGTCCGCGCATTTTGCGGCGCCCTGCATCATGGCGGTGTGACCGTAGGCCCCGGTGTCGCGCGCGTTGTTTTCGAAGCGGTAGAAGGCGGAGGGGGTGACGGTGGCGTTAGGAATCACTTGGGTATAGGAGAGGTTGGAGAATTTATCGCGATAGTTTTCGCCCGCGGCGGTGGGCCAGCCGTCGTTCCAGGTGACGCGGCGGACGTCTTCGACCCAATTGTAGATGGAGTAACGTTCGATCCACGGGGTTCCTTCGAGCATATCGATCATGGCCTGCAAGGTGGCCGCCTGTTGGCTGAAGGTGGGGTCGGGGACGCCGGTGGTCCAATTGGCTCCGTTGTTGAATTCGGTGACCCAGATGGGTTTGCCGGTGCGGTCGTAGATTTCCTTGAGGAAGTTATACATTTGGTTTGCGGCACCTGCGGGATCGTTGGCATTGGAGAAACCCCAGTAGTAGTGAACGGCGAGGAAATCGACGCGGTAGTTGTTGGCGTTTGCCTGATCCATGAAACTGTAGAGCCAGTTGCGCCCACCATCGGTGGGGCTGGGAGATCCGACGCGGAGGCCGGTGGCGAGGAGGTCCGGCCATCCGGAGATGGAAGTGCCGACCGTCATGTTGGCCTGGTCGGGGCTATCGGGCTCGTTGTATCCTAACAGGTGATTGGTGCCGCGGGACTGCCAGTTTTGGGAGAGGCTGGGCCAGTATTGGTTTTGGCGGATGGCGACGTATTCGCGATCGAGGGATGAGTTTTGATCGAGGTTCCAGTTATACCACCAGCGGGAGTTGAGGTTGTTTCCGACATTCCCCGCGAGTCCTTTTTTGCTGACCCAACGCCATGGGAAGACCCGGACGAAGCTGACGGTGCGATCGAGCACGCCGGTGATGGCACTGATTTCGAGGTCGCCATCTTGGGCGATGTAGTTGCGGCTGTGGCCAGTTCCATTCGAATTGGTGGCGAAGGTGACCATGTATCCGCGTTTGAGTCTGAAGGAGCGGATATTGTTGGCGTGGATCCCGAGCTGGGAGTCGCCGTAGGCAGTGTATTGGTTGAGGTTGGCGGATGAGCCGGTGAAGTATTTTTCGGTGAAAACTTGGAGTGGTGAGAAGTTTGCAGGTTGTGAGATGACGACAGAACCTTCGCCGAATTGAACGATACGGCAGTTGGAATTGAGGGTGGCTTGGGCTCCGTTGACGCGGAGTTGTGAGAGGTAGGTGGACTGGACGACGGATGGGACGACGTCGGTGAAGCGGATGAAGGCTTCGGTGGAGTTCATGTGGATGGTGCAGCCGGAGAGGGTGGTGGTGGATGCGGTGAGACGCAGCTCGCTGCGGCCGGTCATGGTGACGGTGGTGTTTGCGAGGGAGGAGTGGCCTTGGTAGTCGCCATCCGGGATGGTGATGGTCTGTCCGTGGCTGAGGAGCGCCGCCGCAAAGGTGGCCAGGATGAAGATTAAGAGGCGCATGACTGGGTTTGGGGAAATGGGAAAATTTCGGGGGATGAAATCCAAAGAGATTGGTCAAGGATGTGCGAAGGAACGCGGGGTGTCAAGTTGCCCCGATTGGGGTAAAATTTCTCCTGCAGCTTCCGCGCGAAGGTCTTTCCTGTCCGCAAGGCACGGACATCCTCGTCCCGCTCCTTTTGGTGGGCTTTTTGAATTTCGAGCAACCTGACCGTATTGCGGTTAACGGATGGAAAATAGCAGACCTCGGCCCGGGTTCAAGCCAGAGCCACAGCCAGTGCGATGCCTCACATTTCAAGCCGAAAAAAGAGATTATGCCTTCACCGCCACCCATCCGGCAAAGTTCAGGTGCTGCCAGAAACAATCGACCGATGTGAAACCTTTCTGATGGAGCAGGTCCTCGTTCCAGCGGGCGGTGACGGGAACCAGCACCCCTTCAAGCGACAGCCGCTTGCGGTCGATCTGGCTGTCAGAATATCCGTTCTCCCGCTTGATCTGGAGGAAGAGATTCACGAACGCCTCATCAAGCTTGGAGGTGGCACCGAGCACCTTCTCCACGAGGATGAAGGCACCTCCTGGAGCCAGCGACTCGAAGACGCGGCGGATGATCTGCTGTCGGTCCCGCTTCCTGAGAATCCGTTCAGGAAGTCAAAATGGGCCTCCGTGCCGTTGTTTCAGGTGAGAATCCACCAGAATTTAAGGCAGCGAGACCGGGCGAGGGACTAGACGGGCGGCCGGATCAAACGCGGCTGTCTATCGGATTAGGCTTGCCGCCGCTCCTGACTTAAGGCCCTTTCGATTCGTTATTTTACAGATACCTGCGCCAGCGATGCGGTCGCGCCTGCCTGACTTTCCAAAATTTCCATTTATTTTAAGCCTGACCCCGTATTTGTCCCACCCCAATCATTAAAATCTCTCAGTCACCCACCCTTGCCGATCACCACCACATCACCCTACGCATTCAGTTTCACCGCAGCCTCCCTGCGGCCGGAGCTGCTTCTCATCGTCTCTGAGCGTTATCTCAAGACCGGCTCGTGGGAGAAAACCAAGGAGAGCGTCCTTGCCGCAAACGAGTTGCAGTGCCGGACGGCAACGAGTGCCCAACGAATGGAGCGGGAGCTTCGCCCTCGTCTCCAGACACTCAGTCATCACCAACTTGAATTGTTGGTTCGATCTGGAGCCGACACCAGAATCAGCTTGGCATGGCTGGCCGCCGTGAAGCACTCCTCGTTCTTGTTCGATTTTGCTGCAGACGCCCTTCGCTCGAAGGCCGAGCGGCATGACTACGTCCTTCGTGAATCCGACTACCGGCGCTTCATCGAAGAGAAAACGCCCTCCCACCCCGAATTGGTGAAGCTCTCTGAATCCACATCCGGGAAAGTCCGAAGCGTGTTGCTCACCATGCTTCGCGAGGCGGGAATTCTCTCGAAGGGAGAGGAAATCGGATCGCTCCAGCGACCTGCCATTCCCCATGAAGTGGAACTCTCGATTCGGGCAGAAAACCCCGCATGGCTCGCTGCCTATCTAGTGCCAGAGAGTGAAATCCAACCCCATTGACGCTCCCGATGAATCATCAACTTGACCGCTTGTTCTCCATCCTCTCCCACGGGAATTTTCTCTCGATGCAGGGGCTGGCGAATGAGGTGCCCATTTTCATCCAGCCTTACGATGTTAGAGAAGAAGACCAGGAGTCGTCCATGATCCGCGCCTTGGCCCAACGGCTCCGCACATCAGGCATCAAGGTTGCCGAAGTGGATTTATTCCGGCTATTGCTCGATGAACTCAAGGAGGAGGGGCTTTTGGATGCCTTCACGGATGAAGATGCCGGCTATGATCGGAAGGATCTCCTTCGCGATCTCAAAAACTACGCTGACCCGAAAAGCAGGATTGTGCCTCGTTTGGTGAAGATCATGGAAGAAGAGGATGTTCAAATCACCTTGGTTTCCGGCGTGGGGCACATCTTCCCGTTTCTGCGGGCTCATACACTTCTGGATTCGATCCAACCGGTCATGATGCACCATCCCTTGGTGATGTTCTTCCCCGGAGAATACATCCAAATGCCGGGCCTCGGCTCGCAACTCAGGCTGTTTGGCAGCCTTCCCGCCAAGGGATATTACCGCGCATTCAATCTCGATCATTACCGCCTCGCCCACACATGAAGATCCACCAGCTATTTCTCAAGGACGTATCCCGCCCCATCGACGGAGTCATTAAGGCCGATGACGACCGTCACCTTGATTTGGAAGTCGATGAATTTGTCGTCACCCGCGAGGTCGGGCGGGCGCTCGATCAATTCGTCGAACGATACCTGGAGGATACCAGCGCTAACGGTGTCTGGATCTCTGGATTTTTTGGCTCGGGTAAATCCCACTTACTCAAGATTCTCTCCCTCCTCCTTGATCAGCGGCCCCTTCCCAGCGGTCGCAAGCCTGCGGATGTGATCCTTCCTCACATCGAGGATGAGATTTTGCGCGGCAGCATGGAGCGCGCCGTCCAAATCCCGTCCCACAGCATCCTCTTCAACATCGACCAGAAGGCCGACCACATCGGAGGCGATACCGCCGCACCGATTCTTGAAGTGTTCGTAAAGGTGCTCAACGAGCTTCGTGGCTACCATGGGAAACAGGGGCATATCGCAAAGCTGGAATACGACCTCGACAAGGCCGGTCAACTCGCAGCATTCAAGCAAACCTACCTCGAAGTGAATAGCCGCGAGTGGGAGAAGGATCGCGATGCCTTGGCCACCGCCCGGAGAAAAGCGTTCAATGCCGCCTACGCGAAACACTTCGCAGTGTCGGAAGAGGATGCCGTCAACGTGCTGAACCAAATCCGCGACGAATATCGCGTTTCCATCGAGTCGTTTGCCGAGCAAGTCCGTGAATACATCGACCAACAAGGGAAAGACTTTCGCCTCAACTTCTTCGTCGATGAAGTCGGCCAGTTCATCGGCCAGGATTCGAAGTTGATGCTCAACCTGCAAACGGTCGCCGAGAGCCTCGCCACCAAGTGTGACGGACGTTCCTGGGTATTTGTGACCTCGCAGGGAGATCTCCAGAAAGTGCTGGGTGATCTCAAGAAGGAACAGGGTGACGACTTCACGAAAATCCAGGGCCGATTCAAGACAAGACCGAATCTAACGAGCGCCGACGTTCGCGAAGTCATTCAGCGCCGTCTGCTCGCAAAGATGGAATCAGAGCCCGAAGCCCTTACAAAAATCTTCGACGAGGAAAAGGAGAACCTCCAAACACTGTTCCGCTTTTCAGACGATTCCGTCCAATACAAGGGTTGGCGCGGTAGCGATGAATTCTGCGATCTCTATCCCTTCCACCCCTACCAGTTTGATCTCTTCCAGCGCGCCATCGAGCAACTGTCCAAGCACGATGCCTTCACCGGAAAACACACGTCGGTCGGCGAGCGCTCGATGCTGGAGGTGTTCCAGAGTGTCGCCAAGTCGCTCAAAAACGAGGAAGTCGGCTCTCTGGCCACCTTCGACCGGATGTTCGACGGCATCACCGCCACTCTGCGGGGCGACATGCAGACCTCCATCCTCCAAGCCGCAAACCATCTCGACGATCCGCTTGCACTCAAGATCCTCAAAGCGCTCTTCCTCCTCAAATGGGTGCGAGAGTTCAAGGCCACTCCGCGCAATGTCGCGATTCTCCTGATCGACCGTGCGAATATGGAAGATATCGCCGCCCACGAGAAGGCGGTGAAGCAGTCCCTGGTGCTTCTCGCCGCCCAATCTTATCTCCAACAAAATGGTGAAGTCTTCGAGTTCCTAACGGATTCAGAGAAGGACGTCGAAGTCGAAATTAAAGGCACCGAGATTGACGACTCCCAAGTCACCAAGCTCCTTTCCGAAGTCCTTTTCGACGATGTCGTAAAGTCGCCAAAGATCCGCTTCGAGGGCAATGGCCAAGATTACACCTACGCGCGGAAACTTGACGATCATCTGGTCGGGAAAGATGCCGAGCTGACTCTCAACATCATCACTCCGGATCATCCGAATCACGGCGACGAACGCTCGCTCGCCGCCCAAGGCACCGGCAAATCCGAGCTGATCCTCGTGCTGGCATCCGACTACCACCTGATGGAAGAGGCCCGCCTCTACCTCAAGACCGAGAAATACGCCCAGCAAAACACGGGAACGAACACCGATCCCAGTCGGAAAGTCATTCTCGATGAAAGGCGCAAGCAAAACGGCGTCCGCCGTTCAAACCTCCAGTCGCTCTGCTCCGAACTCTTCGTGAAAGCCTCGATCTATCTGAATGGCTCGAAGATCGAGGGCTCGTATTATTCGGAGCCCAAGACCCGCTTCCACAAAATGGCGCAGGATCTTGTCACCTTCGCCTTCCCGAATCTTAGGATGCTCAAGGGCAGCTATGACGAGAACCTGCTCCGCAAAACCTTACTCGATCCGGACGATCTGCTCACCGGCGGCCAGCAGCCGCTTTCCGAGTCCGAGCAGGAGATCATGACTTATGTCCAACGGAATCAGGACCAAGGCGAACGAACCTCCGTGGAAGAAATGATCCGCCAGTTCGGCCGGCGTCCCTACGGTTGGTATCCGCTCGCCGTCCAAACGCTGATCGGCCGCCTCTTCCGCATGGGCAAGATCGAACTGCGGGCTCCCGCGACGCTGGATGGCAAGGCCGCGCTCGAACATCTCGTGAATACCCGCCTGCATGGCACCGTAAGAGTCCGACTCCAAGAGCAGTTCGACTCCACCAAGATCAATGCCCTCAAGCGCTTCCATCAGGATTTCTTTGATCGCACCAACGATGGCACGGATGCCCGCAGCGTGGGGCAGTCCACTCTCACCCAGCTAGCGGTGGAGTCCCGCCTGTTGAAAGATCTGCTGCTGCAGGCCGACCGCTATCCCTTCCTGGAATCGCTCCGCAGCGTCGAAGACCAGATCGCCAAGCTCGCGGACCGCGACTACACCCACCTGCTCAACCACCTGACCGACTTCGATGATTCCTTGTTGAACGCGAAAGAGGACATCCTGGACCCCATCAAGGTGTTCATGAACGGCCCGCAAAAGGTTGCCTACGATGAAGCCATCGCCTTTCTCCGCGAAGAGGAGGCGAATTTCAACGACCTCACACCCGAAGACGTGCAACCCTTGCGCGATCTCGCTCAAGCCGCCACTCCGTATCGCGGAAACTCGGTGCCCCTCGCCAAGGCCGCTGTCACGAAACTGCGCATCGCCATCGCCGGCCTCCTCGATCAGGAGCGGCAGAATGCGGAAGCAGTTCTGACCGACCACGAGCAACGGCTTGCGGCACTGCCTGACTGCGGAAAACTGGACGATTCAGCAAAAACGAAGGTTCTTGCCAAATCCACCGACGCCCGCGCCGCCATCGCCACCGCCCGCTTCGTCACCGCCATCCGGGATCGGGTGAACCGCTACCGCAGCATCGACTACCCCACCCAGCTTGAGCTCGCCGCCACCCTTGCGACACCGGCTCCTGTTCCCGGCGGAGGTAATTCCACCCCCACACCGCCCGCTCCCACCTACGTCCCGGCGACGTCCCTGCGCACCAAGTGCAAACTCCCCTTCCTCTCCAACGAAGCCGAGATCGACGAATGGCTCGCCGCTTTGCGGGAATCCGCCGTGACCGAGATCCAACAAGGCAAACGCCTTAGCCTCTAGGGAGAATTATGAATTATGAAGCCCCGCAGATTCATCACCTCTTTCTCTTTTTTCATAATTCATAATTCATCCTTCATAATTCAAAAGTAATCCAGCATCGCCATCATGCTCAAAGACCTGATCCACCAACCGGAAAGCAAGACGCTTGAATTCAAGCGCGACTTGTCATCGCCGCGCCCGGTGCTCAAGACGCTGGTCGCCTTTGCCAATTCTGCTGGCGGTCGTCTGGTGTTGGGGGTGGACGATGACCGGCAGATCATTGGCGTGGCGGACCCACTGGATGAGGAGGAGAGGCTGGCAAATCTGATCGCCGACTCGATCTCCCCGCGCTTGGTACCCAATATCGAGATGGCCACGGTGGATGGGAAGACCCTGTTGGTCGTCGAAGTGTTTCTCAGCGGCACGCGTCCCCATTTCCTCAAGTCCGGGGGAATGGAAAGCGGTGTCTTTGTCCGCCTTGGCTCCACCAACCGGCAGGCCGATGCCCACCTCGTCGCCGAACTGCAGCGCGGAGTGGCCGGAGTGAGTTTCGATGCCTTCCCCATGCCTGGTCTCACCCAGGACGCGCTCGATCTCAAGGCCATCGCCAAGGATTTCGAAGGTCGAAAACCTGCGGATGAGCGCACACTCCAAAGCCTCCGCATCCTCGTGAGAGACCAAGGTCGGCTAGTCCCCAGCCAAGGCGGTATGCTTCTCTACGGCACGGATCGCCGGCAATACTTCGACGACGCCTGGATCCAATGCGGGCGCTTCATAGGCAAGGACAAGGCCGACATCTTCGATCACATCGAGGACATCAAGCTCGGGGTCTCCCAGATCCGCAATCCCGTCATCGCCCGAGTATTCCGTGAGCTGGACCTCATCGAGCAGTGGGGCAGCGGCATTCCCGGCATCTTCCGCCAGGCCAAGGCCGAAAAACTTCCGGAGCCTGTCATCGAAGAACTGGCTGGACGCGTCCGCTTCACCGTGCCCCTCGCCGAAATTCTTCCTCTCACTCGCGAGCAATCCCGAAAAGGCGGCATCCATCCAACAAAGGCCCAGTCAGGGGCAGGGTCGGGGCTAGAGTCGGGGCTAGAGTCGAGGCTAGAGTCGCTCGCGGATCGAATCCTAGTGTCTCTGACTGAATCCCCCCTTTCCAAGGCGGAATTGGCGCGAGCGCTGGGACATGCCAGCATCTCCAGTAAGCTCAACCTCCGTGTCAATCAGCTTCTCGACCTCGACTTCATCGAGCGGACCATCCCAGAAAAGCCGAACAGCCGCCTTCAGAAATATCGCCTCACCGAAAATAGCAGGGCATTTCTCCACGGATTCCCCATTGCTCCCCTGATCGTTTCACCCTAATGTCATCCCATGAACCAAGCCAGCATGCTGCGGGAATCCCGCTCAAAACACACGTTGAAGAGCTACGCCGACGCTGTGAGGCAGTTTCGCGCCTTCAGGGAGGTTCAACCTATTACGCCGAGGAACTCGGAATTTTCCGCGACTACGCCGGCGAGGCCGGTTTCATCATCACGACCCCGCCAGGCGAGCTGAATCGGACGCCTGACGAGGAGGGAAACGAGCATCAGGTTTGGTTTTTGCCTGATACTGAAACGGTCCTCAAAGCCACTTGGCCTGACTTTTTCGGACTTCTCGTCGTCCACCGGCCCCACGAGGAACACAAGGCATCCCCCATCGCCTATCTGGAGCGCTGGCATCTTCACAATGAGGTTTTCGGTGACCAAGTCGTCTTCCTCGGCGCGCTCCAGACCGACACGGGACTCCGCCTCTTGATCTGTCAACCGGCCATCGCCGGGACGCCGGCCACCGATGCAGAGATTCGGCGCTTTTTCACCGAGTCCGGCTGGCTGCCTTTTGTGGTCGAGGGCAACATCGCCTTCTTCGATCCCGAACGGAAAATCGTGATCTCCGACACTCACCGCGGAAACATCATTCTCATGGACGACGGACTCCTCGCCCCCATCGACCTCCGCGTCCAAGCCATCTCAGGCTCCCTGCTCGATACCGTCACCAGACTCTGCTCCCACTGATCACCCTCTCCATTTCAGAATTTCAGCTTCTCCCAGTTTCAGCTTTTCTCCACCATGCCCTCTCTTTCCAAGGAACTCAAGTGCCTCGACCCGTGCATGGGCAGCGGGCACTTCGTGGTGGCGATGTTCGAGCGCTTGGTGGCGTTGCGCTTGGCGGAGGAAAAGCTGGATGAAAAGGCGGCGGTGGTGGCCGGCATCCGCGACAACCTGTTCGGGCTGGAGCTTGACCCACGCTGCACGCAGATCGCTGCCTTCAACCTGGCGCTGGCCGCGTGGCGGCGCGTGGGCCACTGCGCGCTGCCGACGATGAACCTGGCCTGCTCCGGCCTCGCGCCGAACGCAAAAAAGGAGGAATGGATCAAGCTCGCCGGGGACAACGAGAAGCTGCGCAATGGCATGGAGCGGCTCCACAACCTCTTTGAAAAAGCCCCTGTGCTCGGCAGCCTCATCAATCCTCGACAAGGTGCCGATGACATGGATGTCGCCGATTACCACGAGGTCACCGGCCTCCTCCAAAAAGCCCTCGAATCGGAATCCCCTTCATCCTTCATCATTCAAAAGTGAATACGTCCAAACTCAAATCCTTCGCCCCCGCCGTTCGCCGCCAACTCATGGAAGCCGTCGGGCGCAAGCTCGACTACGTGCTCACGGCGGACACCCCGGATCTCCGGCAGGCCGCATCGCAGGTCGCCGCGCTGCG
>JBBECN010000272.1:0-10468 GCA_040881795.1 Akkermansiaceae bacterium | reverse complement strand
CAATCGGATGGTCACCTCACGAGAATTGGTGATGTGTGGAGCGGTGAAGTGGGGGAGGTGCATTCACTCTCGCATGTCGGCCTTGGCAGCCCGTGAATCCGCCACCTAGGACTTGAGTCACGAGAATTCGTGAGGCGACACCCCCCGTTGAGATCGGGCAATGTCCATGGATGTCACCTTGTTTGAAATTCCCAGCGATTCTGATGGTCGGGCTCCTCACCTTATCGGCGGTTGCGACGGCCAAGGAAAAATCCCCGCCGGTTTATCCGACGGACGTCAGGGTGGAGCCCAACACCGACTTCCTGGCTGAGGGTCGGAAGGAAAAGGCGGATCTTTATTTCCCGCTGGAGCGCGCTCCGAATGTAAAGTCTGCGGCGGTGATCGTCATCCACGGCGGAGGTTTCAATGATGGCGACAAGGCCCGCCCCCGCGAGATCAACCTCGGTGGCCACCTCGCCCGGAATGGGTGCGTCGCCATGAGCATCAACTACAAGTTGCGGAAAATGAAAGGCCAGGTCACGTGGCCACAAAGTCTGCATGACGCCAAAACAGCCGTCCGCTGGCTCCGGAAAAACGCAGAGCGTCTCAGCATCGACCCGGAACGCATCGGCGTGATCGGATTTTCAGCGGGGGGAAATCTCGCCGCCATGCTCGCCACCACCGGCCCCGGAGACGGACTCGAACCGGAAGGTCCCTACGGAGAATTTCCCACCCATGTGCGATGCGCGATCGATTTCTACGGTGCGGTGGACCTGATGAATTACCACGATATGAAGATGTTCGCCAAGACCCGCGAGGAAGCGCCGGAACTCTACCGCAAGGCATCCCCGATCACTTATGTGGATGCGAAGGACGCGCCGATTCTGATGATCCATGGCACGGCGGACGAGACGGTGCCCTTGTCTCAAAGTGAAACTTTGGCGGCCACCTTGAAGTCCGCCGGAGTCGAGCACCAACTCCGGATCGTGCCGGACGGGCCGCACACGTTTTACCTCGAATCTGAAAAACTCGACCTCCGTCCTGAGCTCTTTGCATTCCTTGAAAAGCATCTTGGCGTCACCCCGACCTATCTTCCGAAGGAGAGCCCTTCGAAGTGACCCGGAGCAAACGATGCTCACGGATTAACCTCCCACCGCGAGTGCCATGAACTCATCCACCGCGCGGTAGGTTGGGCGGCCGTTGTTTCCGTTATAGAAGATCACGAATGAGCGGTTGTCGCGGACGATTGGCCAGCAGGTGTTGGTTAGAGGCAGGATCTTGTCTTCCGCGCGCCGGGCGATTTTCACCTCGAAAAACTTGTCAGATTTTGAGGCGCTCGGGCGGAGGATTTCCTGTCCGCCGGGTTTCAGGGTGAGTCGCGCGGAACCCAAGGCACCGAGTATTTCGTGGGTGGAGAGGTTGATGAAGAAAAAGTCGCCATGGGCAAACTTCGAGTCATCGCCGCGGATGATGACGGGTTTGTAGGATTGATCCGGTGTCGGCACCAGGATGATGCGGAAGTCCGAACCTTGATCCGGCAAGCGAAGGGTCGCCAAGGCGACGGCCGGTGCATCCGGGGGGGTGGCCGCTGAAATCAGGGTGAATTCGCGGGCGCTGACAGCGATCGGTTCTGAGAGAGTGGTGGTTGGAATCTCAAATGCAGGGGTGCGGGTCTGGCCAATCATGAAGCACACCGGCCCCTGGTCCTTGGCCAAGGCCACGGCAAACAAGCGGATGGACAGCCCCTTGGCTGAAGGCTCGGCCTCGGCAGGGGCGGAGCTTGGGAAGAGGCAAAAAAAGGGAATGAGGTAAAGCAAACGTGACATGGGATTTCAGTTCGTAGGTAAGCAGGATCGCTCGAATGGAATCAGACTTCCGAGGCATTGAGCCAGCGGAACGAGACGATTTCAAAACGCCGTCCAAAGGTTTGATTGGTGGGCCGGAGCGGAGGGGTCACGGTCATTTCCTCGGCGGGATCAACGTAGCCCGAACCGCGCTGGACTACGGCTTCGCAACAGGCTCTTGCGATGACGACTGTGCCGGCGGCATTGGTTTTCTCCCCGTAGCCGCGGATGACGAAGGTGTCCGAGCGGGCGGAAAGCAAGGGGGCGATGGGGGTGAGGATGTCCGCTTGTTTCACATATCCGGGAATCCCGTATGCGGCGGCACCTCGCTCCGCCTCAGGGAAGGCAATGCCCTCCTCGCTGCCAGTGGCTGCCCGGTCACCGGTCCTGAAGGGTTTGTTGATGGTGACGGTGTCGGCATCCAAGGCGCTTTGGATGGCTCCGCTGAGGGCGAGTGCCTTGTCGTTTCCCACGCGGCGATTGATGAAGTCCGCGAGGCTGAGGAACGGGCCGCGCTTGCGGACCTCCCTGACGATGCCCTTGGCAAGCATCTCGATTTCCGTGTCTGATAGAAGATGAACACCCGCCCACTGCTCAGGCTCTTGGACGGCGATGGTGGTGCTCGATCCGGTTTTGACGATTCCATTCGCAGGGGTGAGCAGCGAGGCGGTTGGCGAATACTTCGGTGTGGCTGGAATGGTGATTTCTCCGCCGGAGATGTTTTGTCCGCTGATGTTACGATCCCGCAGGCTGCTGAGCATGGCCTTCCATGCCTCGATGGAGGTGGAGTTCACATTGAACATGCCTTCCACCGAGATGAGTGAAGCGGTTAGTTTTTCCGCCCCAGCGGCGGGAGATTTGCCGCTGATCAATTTTGCCAGAACTGCGGACGCGTCGCGGCCTTGCAGGTTAGGTTTGTAGTGTTTGACCGGCAGCGGCTTGGTGCTGTCCAAGAACTCCGTGGCGACGGTTTTCTGATCCCGGAGAGTGGCGAAGGACGAGGTCGTTTGTGGAGAGATGCCGGAGAGGAAATAGTCGTCCCAGAGCGCTTGGTTGGCGAGATAGGAATGATCGGCCAGCGGTCGGGACCCACCCGTCATGCCATCCGTGGCGTTTTCCGCAAGCAGCGACGGAGCGAGTGAGTTGCCGATGGCGTGGCTGATCTGGGGATACAGGTAATCTAAGGAATTGGTGTTGATCCGGCCATTTGCATCGACAGGAAAACCATTGGCCAGCGAGTGCTGGAAAGCGGCGAGAGATACGGGAGGCTGGCGCGGGATCGAGTGGGTGATGACGGATTGCAAGCCATACTCGGCGGTCCACCCGCCACCGAAGTAGCTGTTGCCGTTTGCCTGTGCCTGGCCGACGGATTGATCCATGCCGACGACGCTGGTCACGGCCTCGGTTTTGATTTCGAACGGCATCATGCGTTGTTCGGACTGCGCCAGATCGTAGAAGTCCAGTCGGATGGCCCGAGGGTTGTTGCGGGCGAGGAAACGGCCGGAGTTTTCCGCTCCTTTTTCGGTTTTCGCAAGAAAGCTGAAGATCATGAAGGGGCGCTTGGAGGTCAACTGCCCAAGCGGAATCATCGGACTCGGGGTGATTTTATCAAAGAAGCTGAGATACTGGGGATCACTCGCGGTGATGCGATTGTTAATGGTATAGTAGCCGACGGATTGAGATTCCTGGCCCTTGTCGGGACGATCGTATTTGTAGTAGATATGATGAGCGCTGGCATAGTTGGATCCCAATGATTTGTCGGTGTTGGGGGTGACGGAGTAACTGAGGGTTTTGACGCCGGCGCCGGAGACAAGTGATGCCGCCCGATAGGCGCTGAACGGATAATAGAAGCCACCACCGGTAGGATCATAAACCCATCCGGGCTGTGCTTCGACCTGCTGGGCACCGCCGCCGGATGTGGATGTAGGAGCGTTTTTTTGCGAGAAGGTCATCACCTCACCCGGCTTCAGAATCAAGGGTTTCGCACCGTTTCCGATACGCATGGACAGGAAATTACCACCCTGCGGGTTTGTGGGTGATCCGGTGATTTTTCCCAGTGGGATCCGGTTCTCGACACCGTTGAAATTGATTTTCAGATCGTAGGGAAGAGCAAAGTATTTGATGCTGGAGAAAGAGCCTTGCAGTGAGAGTGGGACATCCAGTGGATTCCAGAGCGTGATGATGGGGTCGATGACGATTCCCAGCGAGTAGTTCGGGGGATTGGTGACAGGACTGGTGGGTTTCGCGAGAAACGATATCAATTGTTGGAAACGAATGAAAACCGGTTGTTTTTGATGATAGAACTTGTCAGACTTGAACTCGGTGAGGGTTGTCTTTTGTTGCAGGCCGCGCGCGGTAACGGGAATTGAGTCGCCGGTGGTGTATTTTCCACTCAGTGACGTGAGCTCGCCGCAGAGATTGTGGTAGGCCCACAGTTCTGCCAGATTGATTCCGTTGCGGCCGCCAGCGGTATAAAGCGCCGTCTTGGGGACGGAATTGGCAGGTGCCTGGAGGACCATGGAGAGGTCCTGCCGGAAGCCACCGGCGCGGACATTGGTGAGGAGGCCACGGTTATGGGTGGTGACGTCGTGAAACAGCAGCTTGAGGTCCGACCGCGAAGCCGCGTCTAACGCCAGTTCGGTTTGTTTGAAGCTGACCAACTTGCGGATCGCCTCGGACTCTTGATCAAGTGCCGCGAGTGGTGTTTTGGTGCCGGTCGCATCCGCCATCACCTTGAGCCCCATGTTCGGAGCGGCTTGCATGGCGAGACGTTGGTCGGAGGTGCCGTTGGCTGGAAGTGTGGGATCGCTCGGCACATAGGCCTTGACCCCTTCATCACCGACCCACCACGCGTAGTTGTTTTTCGCACCCGCGACGGATTGGGAAATCAATGGCACCCGGACGGGATCACCCGTTCCCACGCTGTTTGGACTGACAATTTCAACCGAGGTGGCCGCACCCGTTCCGAGTGCCGTGGCGGCGAAGGATTTTGCCGTCACCACCGAGGGTGCGCCGGAAACGAACCACTGCAAAAACTCGGGGTTGGCGGGTCGGGTGACCGCAGTGACTGACCAAGCTTTGTAGCCCCCCGTCCAGTGGCGCTGGGACTGCGGCGTGCTTGAAACCGCGGGATCCGCAGCGGCGATTTGATCCGCAGTGGTCGAGATGCGGGTATCCGGGCCGAGTTGCTTTTGGAGATCCCCCAGAGCCAGCATGAGCGACAGCCGTGCATTTGCCCGGGCCGCCGACATGGCTTCTCCCTGCGATGATGAACGCATGGAAATACTCGAAAGCGTGAGCAGGCCGACGGCGATGACGGTCAGAAGAATCATCAGCGAGAGGGTCACGATCAAGGCAAAGCCAGCGCGTAGGTGGGTGGGGCCTCGAACCGAAGATCGCCAACAGGTGGATTTCATGGAGTTTAGAGTGGGTTTAGCACATAAATCATGAATCAAATCCGGCGGGTGGGAAGATCCCGAAAATTAGTGATCTCCGCCCAGTGAAGCGCAACTCATCCAATTCCGGCCATTTGCCATGGTCTCTAGCATGGTCACATCACGAGAATTGGTGATGCCTGAAGCGGGGCCAACGCGTGATCGGCGATTGCGGACTTGTGAGGGGGCGCTTATGTTTCTGCGGTGACTCACCACTCCATCCATTTCCGCATGGTGCTTTGGCTGTTGCCGCTCGGCTCCGCAGCGACCGCAGCGGAGCCCCCACCATGGGTGGAGCGCTTGGCGTTTTGGGCGGCTCCAGAGTTGAAGAGTCTGAAATCCCAAGTCGAAAATATTGATCGGGATCGAAGGTTGCTGCCAACCATCGCCGGCGTAAACAGCGGAAACCGGAACGGATACCAGAGTGCCGGAAGTGAAGGGAATGACGACATGTGGGTGGAGGTGGAACTCGCTTCCGCGACGCCCGTGGATACCGTGGTCATGGTTCCTCTGCTCGCCAAGGGCTCTCATGGAGAAGTTCCGGGGTTTGGATTTCCGCGGCGCTTTTTGTTGGAGGGTTTTGACGAAAGTGGCGAAACGATTCTCCTGATGGATGAAACCAGCAGGGATTTCCAAAACCCCGGACTCTACCCAGTGGTCGCGCAATGTCCGCCGGGCGAGCGCTTGAAGCGGATCCGCCTGACAGCCACCGAGCCATGGGGAAGCGATGGCCCGCCGGTTCTCGCTCTGTCCGAGATGATGGTGCTGCGCGGCAACCGGAACATGGCACTGAAAGCGCAGGTCAGGGCATCCAGTTCGCGTGAGCTCTCACCGACGTGGTCGCGCAGCAACTTAGTGGACATGATCACGCCGCTCGGTCTGCCCATCGCACCATCCGCCAAGGCGGAAGTGATGGGCTGGCATGGCCCTGTGGCGTCCAACATGAATGAAGTGCAGGCCTTCACGGTGGATCTCGGCCAGAAAACCAAACTTGACGAAATCTGCCTGATCCCCGCATGGCGGAGTCGCATGGCTTGGGACTCGTATTATGGATTTCCTGCCCGCTTCAAGCTCGAGACCTCGCTAACACCGGATTTCACCGATGCGGTGACGGTTTATGACAGGACGACAAGTTCGCTGCTTTCACCTGGGCAGAACCTGCTGTATTTCGCAGCGGCGAAAGAACCGGCGAGGTATGTCAGAATGACGGCCACCCGTCTGCGCAACCGCACCGGGGACTATGTCTTCGCCCTGAGTGAATTGCAGGCATATTCGGGCGATGAAAATATCGCGAAAGGCGCGGAAGTAAGCGCCTCTGAACTGCAGGGTGATCCGGAGTGGCGCAAGCAAGGCCTGACCGACGGAATTGCGAGAGGCGGGGACATTTTGGAGCTACCCGAGTGGATCAGGCGCTTGGAAGAACGCAGGCTTCTGGATAAGCAGCGGAGAATCCTCATCCAACGGCGGGCGAAGGTTTTCTCGCGGGCTGAGCACACGCTGGTGGGGGTGAGCGTAGGTGGGGCGGGTGGCATCGTTGTGATAGCTGGCCTGCTTTCATGGCGTGGCCGGCGGCACCGGATCATGGACCGGGAGCGCCACCGCGAGCGATTGGCGCGCGATCTGCACGATGAACTCGGCTCGAATCTTGGCAGCATCGCACTCATTTCCTCGCTTGCCGCGCACGAGGAGGCCCCTCAGATGCGGCTCGACCTGGCGGAAATCGAGCAGGTGGCCCGTGAAAGCGCCGACTCAATGCGCGACATGGTTTCCCTCTTGGGCGGCAAGCGCGGGGGGGCCGCTGCGGATTGGCTCAACGTGATGACTGGCCTTGCGGAGCGGCTGATGCGTGACGTCGAACTGGAATGCCGCCTGCCTACGTCGCCGCTCACGCGGGAGCCAAATCTTGAAACGAAGCGCGAGATCTATCTTTTCTGCAAGGAGGTCCTCCACAACGCCGCCCGGCATGGATCGCCTTCAAAGGTAAAATTCCACCTTAGCCCCACATCCGGTGGGTTGCGTATCGAGATCTCCGACGACGGTTGCGGCTTCGATCCCGACACCGTCCAGAGCGGCCATGGCCTGGGCAATCTCCGCGAACGGGCGGCAATGATGAAGGCCGAGATGAGCCTGACCTCGTCACCGGGAAAGGGAACCCGGGTGATCCTCGATGTCCCGCGAAACCGGCGCTGGACGGAACGTTAGATCCACCATCATGCCAAACCTGTCGCAAAGCCACCCCATCGTCTGGATCGTCGAGGATCACGAGATCCTTCGCAAAAACCTCCAGCGCCTGTGCGCGCCGGCGCGCGGACTGAATTGCACCGGTGCCTTTGCCAATGCGGAGACCATGATCATCGCCCTACGCAAGACTGCGGCATCGGAACAGCCCCACGTCCTGCTGATGGATGTCGGCCTTCCCGGGCGCAGTGGGCTGGAGGTGCTCGGAGACGTCATCCAGCTGGCACCCGACTGCCGCATCGTGATCCTAACCGTATTCGAGGAGGAAAAAAAAATCTCCGCCGCCATCAGCGCCGGGGCCTCGGGCTACCTTTTGAAAACGGCACACCCGGAGCAAATCGTGGACGCCATCCACGAGGCGGCCCGCGGCGGCTCCCCGATGTCCCCGCTGATCGCCGCGAGCGTCGTGAAATTGCTGGCAAAGCTCACCAAACCAAGCCAGCCCGTCGCCCTCTCACCGCGCGAACTGGAAATGCTTTCGCTGATTGTCGAAGGCCTGACCGCCAAGGAAATGGCGGATCAACTCGGCGTGAGCATCCACACCATCGATAGCCACACGCGGCACTTGTTCAAGAAGCTCGATGTGAGATCAAGGGCTGCGGCGGTGGCACGGGCACTGCGCGAGCGGATCGTTTGACCCTGCGCACCCATCCCGCGAAGCCACCAACCTCGTTGCGAGCCGCCCCCCTCCTTGCTCGTTCGTTGTCCTGGAAAAGCTGAAATATTCATGAGGATTATGAAGGGAATTGGCACGAATCAGGCTTGATCGAGTCCCCGTCCGGGCACAAGTTTCGCCGCCCGGAAGCGGGCGTATTTTGTTGTCCCATCAGAGCAATGGTCTTCCCGATTCAACTTCCCAATGACGCTCCTTTCACGCCGGAGCAACGTGCCTGGCTCAACGATTTTCTCAGCAAGGCACTCGCCCCCGGCAATCAAACCGCAGCGGCGGCTGGCCCCTCGGTGCCGGTGACGGTGCTTTACGGATCCCAGACCGGCACCGCGGAAGGCCTCGCCAAAAAATTGCTCAAAACCCTGAAAAAGGGCAATTTCGAGCCGGAACTTCATGACATGGCGGTTTACGATCGCTCGCGTCTGGCCGGTGAGAAAAACCTGCTGATCATCACCTCCACTTACGGCGACGGTGAACCGCCGGACTCGGCAGCCGAGCTTCACGGTTGGTTGCTGAGCGATGCCGCCCCACGTCTCGAAGGAGTTTCCTACTCGGTGCTTGCGCTGGGCGACACCAGCTACCCGGATTTCTGCAAGTGCGGCATCGAGTTCGACACCCGCCTATCCGAACTTGGAGCCAGCCGCGTTCACGCGCGGATCGATGTGGATGTGGACGCCGACGCGCCGTATGCCCAATGGTCCGCAGGGGTGCTCGCCGTGCTCGCACCCGCCGGTGCCGGAATTCCGGCGGGTGAGACCGTTGTGGTGGAAACTGCCGAGGTCGGCCACTCGAAGGCCCACCCCTTCCCCTCTCCGGTGGTGGCGAATTTCAACCTCAACGGGCCGGGCGACAAGCAGACGCATCATGTCGCGCTGTCCCTCGACGGCTCCGGGCTCGAATATGAAGTCGGTGACGCGCTCGGCGTCTATCCGCTCAACCCGGCTGCGGTAGTGGATGAAATCATTGCCAATCTCCCCTTCAAGGCCGGCGATGTCCCAACGCCCGAGGGTGGCGAAACCTCGCTGCGGGAGGCGCTCATCCGGCACTACGATATCGGCTCGTTAAACAAATCGATCATTCAAAAATGGCAAGCGAAGAGCGGTTCACCGTTCCTGCGCTCGCTGGTGCAGGCGGATGATAAAAAGGCCTGGGATGATTTCTGTTGGGGACGGGATTTGATCGATCTCGTCATCGATCATCCAGCAGACTTTTCGGACGGGGAGGAATTTGTTTCCATCCTCAAGAAACTGCAACCGCGGCTTTATTCGATCGCTTCCAGCCCGCGCGCGCATCCGGGCGAAGTGCATTTGTGCGTCGGCATCGTCCGCTACGACACCTATGGCAGGAAACGCGGCGGAATCTGCTCCACCTTTCTAGCAGACCGGCTGGATGGCGGCGTGAGTCCGAAAATTTACATCCACTCCAACAACGCCTTCCGCTTGCCGGCCAATGGCGACACACCGGTGATCATGGTGGGCCCCGGCACCGGCATTGCGCCGTTCCGTGCGTTTTTGGAAGACCGCAAAGCAACCGGCGCAAGCGGGAAAAACTGGTTGTTTTTCGGCAATCCCCACAGCTCTACCGACTTTCTTTACGCAGACGAACTCAGCGCTTATTTGGCGGACGGCACTCTAGGCAGACTTGATCTTGCCTGGTCCCGCGACCAAAAGGAAAAAGTCTATGTGCAGAACCTGATGCTGCAAAACGGTGCGGAAATCTGGTCTTGGCTGGGAAAGGGAGCGGCATTCTACGTCTGCGGCGACGCCTCACGGATGGCCAAGGACGTGGACAAAGCCCTGCTGAACGTGGCCGAAGAACACGGCAGGCTGACCCCCGAAGAGGCCACCGCATTCATTGCCCAACTGAAAAAAGAGAAGCGCTATCTGCGCGACGTCTATTGATTGGATGGGTCATTTTAAAATCAGAGAACCTATCGAAAAATCGGATCGAATCCATCCACACAGCATCACGACGAGAAGCCCGATTCACGACTGGCTGCGGATCGCCGCATCACTGGCCACAGTGAGGGTCCAGCCGCTCACATCCGGCATCGTCACGGAGATGAGCTGTCGATCAGTTTGAAAAGTAGGCTGAAAAATACTCGGTGCGGCACCTTGTCCGGCAACTAGGCTATCCTTGATGAGACCGGCCGAACTCGAGCGCTTTAATAGTCAAATTGTCAGACAAAATGCATAATATTCTCCTTGTTTTATCGGATTTGCCGGGTAGGATGGACGCATGAAACGAGCACGATTCTTGGCGCCTTGGAAGGATTCGACGGTGAAACCGGCGATTTACCACAC
>JBBECN010000271.1:0-1699 GCA_040881795.1 Akkermansiaceae bacterium | reverse complement strand
GGAATTTTTACCGCGATCGATCGCGGTGTATCGCGCGGAGCGGAGAGGTTAAGGAAAAATGTCGCGGCGACCGAAGGTCGGATCAAACGGAACGCTTCCGGCGCTTCCAGAAATACACCGCCCCCGCTCCCATGAGCACCAGGACGTAAGTCGACGGCTCTGGGACGGTGGCCACGCGGAAGCCTACGCCGTTGCCAAAGAGCGTGGGGTCGAGGTCGTTGTTGTAGGTGGACTGCAGGTTGGGATTGCCGCCGTCTTCCTTCCAGGAACCGCCATTGAGGCCGCGATTCGTATCGTTAACCACCGCACCGTTCCACTCCCAGACGTTTCCGCCCTGATCGTAAGTGCCATAGGCGCTGGCACTGTTGCTGAATAAACCGGCTTCGGTCAGGTAATTCTGCGTCGGGCTGTAATTGCTATCCTGCGTGACAGAAAAATCGCCGTCGTACCAGTTGGCCTGATTAGCATCCCCGCCGATGGTGTTGCCCGGGGCAGTATCGCTTTGGGTCGGATAAAGCCAATAACCGGAATTGGTTCCCCCACCCTTGTAATAAGCCGCCTTGTACCACTCGTCTTGGTCCGGGATCCAATACGTCGCGCCCGCGTTTTTCGTGAAGATGCCGGTCGTCGCCCCGGCGAGGGTGTAAGCCCCCGTCTCGGTGCTCGCGCCTATGGTCGCTCCGTTGTTCATCCAATTGGCAAAGCGGGCCGCATTGAACCACGTCACCGCGGCGATGGGCCGTGCACCGCTCCCAATCGACGCATAGCTGTAGCTGCCACCTAGTTCCCCTTCGCCGCTTATTGTGGTGCGAGATATGCCGCGGCTGTTGAAATCGGTCTCCATGGCTGGCCGCCAGAGGTCGAGACCGTCGGTCCCGATACCCGTTGCCACGGCATTGAGGAAGGAAGTGTATTGCCCGATGGTCACCTCGTATTGGCCGATGTTGTATTCATAACCGACGGAGCCGTAGCCGGTCAGGCTATCGGCCGCATTGCCCGCATCACCCACTGTCACCGTATCGATGGTGACGAGCGGCTGGGCTTGGGATGGAGTCGTAAAGGTGAGGGCAGCGAGAAGCACTGCCGCAAGACGGGTGACGTTTTTCATGGTTCGGGTTTGTTGGTGTTTGTGAGTGAGGCCGCGGGGTTCGCTGACCAAAATGCGTTGCGCCCCCACTGAAAGACTCACGACGACGGAGTTTGACAGCGAGACGGCTGCACATACATAGCCCCCCTGAGCGGATGGAAAGAGAAATTTACGATGGGCAAAAAATAGGACAAACGAACCGGCTCGGCTGGCGGGGATCCTTCTGCAGGGAACAGTCTGCCCCGCCTCCAGTTGCGGCGGCTTGGCAGGAATGAAGGGGCATGGAATGGCCCCGCTCCTCCTGAGCGAAACGCGGTGCTAGCCCGAAGGATACATGCGTAAGAAGACCGCCACCGCCAACCGGGTCCGGATTTTCACTAGCGGCAGCGGCCAAAACCTACGGCGCGAAGAGAAAGCTTACCGGCCTATGACCCGATTTTGGCAAACACACCGCCACCGAGCAACCGGGGGCCCTCGTAGAGGGCGCAGATTTGCCCGGCGGCGAGGGCGCGCTGGGACGCAGAGAAAACAACTTCGGCCGTGCCATCGTCGCGTCGGGTGAAATCGATGGCCACGCGCGGGGCACGGTAACGCGGGCGCGCTTCGATGCGC
>JBBECN010000270.1:0-1716 GCA_040881795.1 Akkermansiaceae bacterium | reverse complement strand
CATATTCCCCATTGTTCTTTCCCGGCGAGTATTTAACCTGCGTCAGCGCCTATCCTCCAAGGCGCACCTACTCTGATTGACCCATGGCCAGCCAACTCCAACGCCCCACCACCAAACGGGTACTCCTGATGGGCACCTGCCTCTGTGATGCCTTCTACGACGACGTCGCCAAGGCCACCGTGGAAGTGCTCGAACACCTCGGCGTCACGGTCGAGTTTCCCGAAGATCAAACCTGCTGCGGCCAGCCGGCATTCAACTCCGGTGACTGGAACGCCTCCCGCAAAGTCGCCAAACACTGCGCCAAAGTCTTCGCCGGCGACCTCCCCGTCATCGTCCCATCCGGATCCTGCGCCGCCATGAATTTCCACGGCAACATCCTGCAATTCGAGGAAAACCCCGACCCCGCGATCAACTCCCTCGCCGGCCGCACTTGGGAAGTCATGGACTTCATTTACAACGGCCTCGGCATCAAAACCTGGTCCGGAAAATTCGATGAACCCACCCGCATCGCCTTCCACCGTTCCTGCCACAGCCGTGGCACCGGCAGCGGCGCGGCCACCCTCGCGCTGCTCGAATCCATCGGCAACTCCATCGTCACCCCCTTCGGCCAAGCCGAACAATGTTGCGGCTTCGGCGGCACCTTTTCCGTCACCTTCCCCCACATCTCCGGCCGCATGGGCTCCCTGAAGCTCGATAACATCCTCGACACCAACCCTGACATCCTCGTCAGCGGCGACATGTCCTGCCTCATGCACCTTTCCGGCCTCGCCATCACCCAAGGCCGCCCCGTCGAACACTGCCACGCCATCCAACTCCTCCGCAAAACACTCCCATGATCGGCATCCAACCCATCGATCAATACGCCCGAGACATCTCGGACGAAAAACAAGCCTCCGTCATCGACGGTTCGTCCAAGGGCACCGACAAGCGCTACCACGTCCTCCACCAGGACTATCCGAATCCGGATTCCCTGCGCAAACTCGCCGCCGCCATCAAGGACCACACCCTCCACCACCTCGGCGATTATCTCGCCAAGGCCGAAAAAGCCCTCACCGACCGCGGCGTCAACGTCCACTTCGCCTCCACCGACGAAGACGCCCGCCAAACGATCCTTTCCATCCTCCGCCAACACGGCGTCACCCAGCTCACGAAATCCAAATCGATGGCGGCCGAGGAAATCCACCTCAATCCGTTTCTCATCGAAAACGGCGTCGAGTGCCTCGAGTCCGACCTCGGTGAATTCATCATCCAGCTCGATGGCGACGAACCCTCGCACATCGTCAAACCCATCATCCACAAAAACCGCCGCGGAATCGCCGAAACCTTCCTTCGCGAAGGCATCGCCACCGATTACAACGACGATCCGGAAACCATCACCCGCCGCGCCCGCGTCCACCTGCGTGAAAAATACATGCAGGCCCAAGCCGGCATCACCGGCGCCAACTTCGTCTGCGCGGACACCGGCCGCCTCACCCTCGTCACCAACGAGGGCAACTCCCGCTTCGGCATGGCACCCGTCCCGGTCCATATCGCGCTCGTCGGCATCGAAAAAATCATTCCTAACGAAAAAGACCTCGCGGTTTTCCTCAACTTGTTAGGTCGCTCCGCCACCGGCCAGCAACTCACCGTTTACACCGAGTTCATCAACGGCCCGCGCTCCGCCAACCAACCCGACGGCCCCGAGCACATGCACGTCGTCTTCATGGACAACGGCCG
>JBBECN010000269.1:1463-10658 GCA_040881795.1 Akkermansiaceae bacterium | reverse complement strand
CGGCGTGCGCGAGGCGATCCCGATCCAGATCGTGGTGAACAACTGCGGCGCGAGCTTGGATGTGATCACTTTCCGCGGCGTGCCCGAGGGATTGCTTCAGAAATATGCGCCGGAAATTTCGCTCATCGAAGGAGATCTAACCGAGTGGAACCGCCGCGATGACGGAGCTTTGTTAGGTGAGCAGTTCGCCCGCCGCCGCGGACTCAAGCCCGGCGATCGATTCGATGCCGTTGGCATCACCGTCCACGTCACCGGAATCATACGCTCGCCCTTCGCCCAGGACAACAACGTCGCCTACGTCAAGCTGCCCTTCCTCCAACAAGCTTCGCGCGCCGGCCTCGGTGTGGTCACCCAGTTCAATGTGCGCGTGAATGCATCGGCGGATTTAAAACCGGTCGCCAACGCCATCGACGCCCGCTTCAAGTCCGACCAACAACCGACGAACACCCGCCCGGAAAAGGCCTTTTTCGCGGAAACCGCCGGCCAACTCATCGAGCTCATCGGCTTCACCCGCTGGCTCGGGCTCGGTGCGGTGCTCGCCGTCATCGCACTGGTGGCGAATTCCATCCTGCTCGTCGTCCGCGGGCGGGTGCGGGAAAACGCGGTGCTGCGGACCTTGGGATATCCCGGCCGCGCCATCTTGTTTCTTGTCATCAGTGAGGGTGGCATGCTGGGGCTGCTCGGCGGCTTGTTAGGAACCGGTCTCGCATGGTCCTTTCTCCGCTGGCAAAGTTTCACCCTGGGCAGCGAAGGTCACACACTCGCGATCCTTCCCGAAGTGGGCACCGCCGTCATTGCCGTCGGCGCGGCATTCTTGTTAGGCCTTGCCGGTTCCTGTTACCCCGCCCTCCAAGCCATCCGCCAACCCATCGTCAAATCCCTCCGCTCCTAAAATCCTCTATCCAAAAATGCTCCCACTCACCTACGCCATCCGGAATCTCTTCCGCGACAAGTCCCGCCTCGCGCAGACGGTCGGTGGCAGTGCGTTGGTGGTTTTGTTAGTGATGGCGGCTGCGGCTCTCGGTGGCGGCATGAAAAGCGTGCTCTCCGCCTCCGGTTCGGCGCGCAACGTGATCCTCGTCGGCGCGGGCAGCGAGGAAAGCATCCAGCGCAGCGAAATCGCCGAGCGCGCCTCGGGCATCGCGCAGGCGTCCATCCCCGGCGTGGTGCAAATCCTCGGCAGCTCCGCAGTTTCCACCGAGATCCATTACATGACTTATCTGGAAACCACCGCGAATTCGCGCATCCAGGGGTTGTTCCGCGGGGTCACGCCGCAAGCTCTGTTAGTCCATCCGGAAGTGCGCATCCTCGACGGCCGCTTCCCCGGCAGCGGCGAATTGATGGCCGGCAAACTCGCTTGGCGCAAACTCGGCCTCCAGCCGGACGACCTGAAACCCGGCACCCGCGTGAAACTCGACGGCTCCGAAATGACCCTCTCCGGCACCTTCGCCGCACCGGGCACGGTGATGGAGTCGGAAGTCTGGGCGAACCTCAACGACCTCCGCATGCTCGCCCAACGCGAGACCGTGTCCTGCGTGGTCCTCCGCCTCGATGATCCCGCCGATTTCGCGGAAGCCGATCTCTTCAGCAAACAACGCCTCGACCTCGAACTCACCGCCATCCGCGAGAGCGACTACTATGCCGCGCTCAGTTCGTTTTTCCGCCCGCTGCGCGTGATGACTTGGGTCACCGCCGGCCTCGTCGCGGCCGGTGCCATTTTCGGCGGGCTCAACACGCTGTATGCGGCGTTTGCCTCGCGCATCCGCGAGCTGGCCACCTTGCAGGCGATCGGCTTCACCCGCCGCGCGATCCTCGCCAGCCTCATTCAGGAAAGCCTGCTCGCCTGCCTCACCGGCACGCTACTCGCATCCATCCTCGCACTGGTGTTTCTCGATGGCCGCACGATCCCCTTTTCCATCGGCGCCTTCACCGTCAGCATCACGCCCGATGTCGCGCTGAGCGGGCTGGTTACCGGTTTTTTGTTAGGAACCCTCGGTGCCTTGCCTCCGGCGTTCCGCTGTTTAAAACCCGCGCTGCCCGCCGCCCTTCGCGCATCCTGAATTTCCAACCCCATCCACTATGAAAACCACACTATTGATCATCATCTCCGCCCTCGCCCTCACCGGTTGCGAAAAACCGAAAACCGAAACCACCGCCGCTGCGACAGCCGCCGTCTCCGTGGACCCGTGGTTCACCCCCTCCGCACCTGCAGATCCCTCGCCCATCCATCTTCTGCGCCAGAGCGCGAAACCAGGCGACACCATCACCCTGTCCGGAAAAATCCTGGGTCGCGAAAAACCCTTCGTCGATGATCGCGCCGCCTTCATCCTCGGCGATGCGTCGGTTCTGAAACCCTGCAATGAAATCCCCGGCGACGCTTGCACCACACCATGGGATGTCTGCTGCGAATCCACGGAGGACAAACTCGCCAACACCGCCACCATCCAACTCGTCGATGGACAGGGACGCGTCCTCAAACAAGGCCTCAAGGGCGTGCAAGGACTCAAAGAACTCAGCGAGGTGACGCTCGTCGGCACCGTCGCTCCGTCGTCCAGCCCCGAGGCACTCATCGTGAACGCCACCAATATCCACGTCACCCGTTGATCTTGATCAAAAAATCCCCGTTTCTAGGGATTGCGCAAGATACGCTGGAGATTTAGCGTAGGCTGTAACTGAAGCCGACCATATGAAAAAACTAGTTCTCTCTCTTGCCGTTCTCGCCGCCATCCCACTCTCCGCTTCCGCCGATGAGGCGGCTCTCGCGAAACAAGTCGAGGCTGGCAAAATGTCTTACATGATGTGCGCCGCCTGCCATGGCATGGACGGCAAAGGTGTGGCCGCCGGTCCGAGCTTGATGGCACCCACGCTCGTCGGATCGAAAGTCGCCCTTGGCGATCCCGCCGTGATGGCCTTGGTCATCATCAACGGCATCCAAAAAGAAGGCACCGAATATCTCGGCATGATGGCTTCACTCGGTGCCGCACTCGACGACCAGAAACTCGCCGACGTCATGACTTACGTCCGCAATTCCTTCGACAACAAAGCCGCCGCCGTGACTGCAGAGGATGCCAAAAAATACCGCGAGCAGTGGAAAGACACCGTCGGCCCCGTTTCCCGCGCGAAAATCGCCGAGCTCTCCGCGAAGAAGTAAGCCCACCGAATCCGGCGTGGTGTGGCCGGAAGTCCATCGCAGGGTGTTCTTCGCAAGACTCTGTCGCCTGTAGCAGCGTCTCTATGAGCGTCGATGCCAATGAAACGCTTGTAGCGGCGTCTCTATGAGCGTCGATGCCAATGAAGTGTGCGAAGCCTCTTCATTCGCTCTCCCCTTCACCCCACAGCCGCCGGACTCAGTTTCAAAATGGACAACTGGACCGCTGGGCGTGTTCATCGGCCCAATCGTAGATCATGAGCCGGGATTTGGCGTCGTTTCTGGCGAGAACCTCTAACATTTCCCGGTGGCGGGTGAGCTCCCCGCGGAGTTCGCGTTTGATCGTGACCGGGCTGGCGAGAGTGCCGAAAAAGGGATCCCTGAAACGCTGGAGCGGGCCGTATTGCGGCTGATAGGACAAATCGTGCGTCTGCCGTTTGAGATCGGTGATCTGTTCCTTGAGAACCATGCAGTAAACCTTGAGTTTTTCGTCGCCGGCGGTGGCGAGGTTGGTGGCTTCCTCGCCGAGCCATTCCATTTCGAGCTGGAGCATTTCCCGCAGGTCGTTGGCGGCGTAGGCGGTGTTGAGACGCTGCATCCAGACTTGTTTGTGTTGTTTGAGAAGCGGGTCCGGTTCGAGATCCGGGTGGAAGGCTTTGGCAAGCTGCTTGAAGAAGGATTTCAGGTCGCGGTTCTTGGCTTCCTCCCGGGCGAGGCGGTTGCGCTCTTGGGTGGCTTGGGCTTTGGTGGGTTTGCGTGGACGCTGGGCGGCGGAGGGTGGAGCATCACCGATATCGTCGAAAATCGCGGCAGCCGCCCCAAAACGTTCTCTAACAATTCGCTCGAATTCCTCGGGGTCGCCATTCGGATCGAGATCGCTCAAGTTCAGCTCGACTCCCGCCTGGCGCGCCGTTTGTTCGATCATCGTGCGGAGGAAATCGAATTCTTCGTTTTCCTCTTCTTTCATCCGCCTCTCGTCCTCGCAGGGACCCAACTCTTCAATGATGGCCTCCAGCTTGGTGAGTTCCTCCTCGTCGAGGCCCACCGAATCGGCCAGCAGATCGGCGGCCTTGCCACTCAACAAGTCGCCCAGCCAGCGGCGGCGCTTCTCGGTAAGCTTGAGGGCATGCATCGCCTTGTGACCGCTGAAGACGAGGTCGCGATTCACACGATTCAGATCTTCGATCAGCGGCATGAGTTGGCGAATCGAAACAGCGAGCGCATCGTCGAGCCGTGCCTGCTCGCGCGCGTGCTGGGCCTTGGTGGTTTCGAGGCCTTTCATGAGGCGGTTGAACTCCACCTGCGTGCGGCTGAGCGGCGCGACACCACTTGGCCGAATAACGATACCCTCCTTGCGCGGCGAGGGCTTGTGCTGAGTCCTTCGTTTCATCGCGCGGAATGTTCCGGAGAGCCTGCCGGGAGTCAATCGAATGAGTCGATGAAGCTGAAAACCAGAAATATTTAAATCCAAGGACCGCCCCCGTTTATTGGAAGTTTTAAGTTGCCACCATACCCGATCGGGTAGGTAGGGTGGGGTAGTAATCTTGGTTTTCTGCTTCCCATTCCATGAGGGTGGGTCAACGATATCGGACTTCGATGCAAATGATGATTTGGGTAAGGCTACTTGTCCTATGGTCGCTCGCGGGTGTAACCGCACGGATGTGCGCTGAAACGGAAGTTTCATTGACGGCTATTTCTGACATCCGGCAGCTCTTCCGCGCGGATGCGGCCAAGGCCCTACCGGTGAAACTGACCGGTGTGGCGGTCTATGTCGGCTGGGATCATTTGGTGCTGCATGACGGCCGGGCCGCCGTGTTTGCGGACTTTCGCTTCTCGAAGGCGAAGGGATTATGGAAAGGTCCTTTACCCGATTTGTCCGGATTGAAAGCCGGGACGGAAATCGAGATCGAGGGGGTCACCGACCCCGGCGGATTTTCGCCCATGGTGCTGCTGACCCGTTACCAGCTTCTCGGCACGAAGCCGGTGCCCGCGCCGCTACGTACTTCATGCGGAGACTTGCTCTCCAGTGCGATGGACTCCCAGTGGGTGGAGGTCGAGGGGGTTGTATGCCGCTATCTTCCGGAATCCGACACTACCGGACCAGCCTGCCTCACCTTGGTGGTGAGCGGTCATCGCTACCCGATTGTATTCCGTCATGGTCTAAAAACCGCCCCGGAGGATCTGGTGGATGCCATGGTCCGGGTGCGAGGGGTCGTTCTAGACATCACCAACCTGCGCTCGGAAATCGCCGCCGTGAAGATGCACAGTAATGGAGATGCGGACGTCGACATCCTCAAGCCGCCACCTGCCGACCCTTTCATGGCTCCCCGGGTGGCACTCGACCAGCTCATCCTGTTTTCCCCTAAGGGCGATAGCGAGCACCGCAAGGTCGCCTCCGGCGTGGTGTCTTTCGTAGTGCCCGGAAACTTTTTCTACCTCACCAATGGCAGGGCATCGGTGAGAGTGACGTCCAATGATCCGGGAATCCACTGTGGCGATGAAGTGGAAGTCGCAGGTTTCGTGGACCGATCACGGGTGCTTGCAGGTTTCAGCGAGGCCTGTGTGAGGGTGGTTGGTCAAGGGCCACCACCCGCTCCCGAGACAGCGACCGTCCACGAAATCCTGAATCCCAGAACGCGGAGTTATGAGGAAATGATCACCGAGCCGGGCCATCCGGATCGAGATGGCGCATTGCTCCGGTTTACAGGCGTGTTGCGACGCGTCCTCCCCAACGACAAGGACGGCAATACCAACCTCTTTGTGGAGATCGAGGAAACCCTGGTGAGGGTTCTGCTGCCCACCCGTGATCCAGCCTCGCGGGAACTCGTGTCGCGGTGGACCGAAGGCTCCGTCGTGGAACTTTCGGGTATCTGCGAGCTGGAAATCGAGCGTCTCGACATATTGCCCTGGTTTTCGATTACCGGGTTTCACCTCTGGCTTTCCTCGCCGGACGGGTTGCGCATCATCTCCACGCCGCCGTGGTGGACCCCGCAACGCCTCGGCATCCTGCTTGCAGGGCTCATGCTGCTTCTCTGTCTAGCGCTGGTCTGGGGCTATTCGATGCGACGCCAGGTGGCGAAACGCGGTCGCCAGCTTGCAGGAGAAATCGCCGCCCGGGAAGCAGCCGAGCTGGAGTTCGGTGCCACGATGCACGAACGCAGGCGATTGGCAAACGACCTGCACGACACACTGGAACAAGCGCTAACCGGCCTCGCACTGCAGCTTGAAATCGTGGAACGCAGCCAGGACCGTGACCCCGAACGCAGTGCCAGACATCTGACGCTCGCCCAGCAGTTCCTTGCGCGCAGCCGTGGTGAGGTTCACCGGACCGTGTGGGATCTCCGAACCCTTGGCCAGGATGGCAGAGATTTTCTCGGCATTCTCGAGGAGCGCGCTGCCGCCATGGTGGTAGGCTCATCTGTATCGATTGCAGTCACGAGGACTGGGGATCCCTTCCCATTGCCGGATTTGGTCGCCGGCAACCTCCTGTTGCTTGCCCAAGAAGCCGTCACCAACGCCCTCAAACACGCCCGGCCCACGGTAATTCATGTTCGCCTAGGCTTTATCGGCGAACACGTGGAACTCAAAGTCGCCGATGATGGACGCGGCTTCGATATCGAATCCTGTCCGGGTCAGAGCCAAGGACATTTCGGGCTTCAAGGCATGCACGAACGCGTCAAGCGCCTCGGCGGAACTCTGGAAATCCAGAGTATCGGCGGCCGCGGCACCTCCATCTTCACCCGGGTCCCGGTTCGCCCCACAGACCCTGCGGCCGGCGGAAATCCTGGCTCCCTTCATGAATCCGCAAATATCCCACCCTAAACTCCCCTCACGATGATTTCTAAAATTCGAGTGATGATTGTTGATGATCATTCCATGGTCCGAATGGGCATGGCGGGTATTCTGGCCATGGAGCCGGACATCGAAGTCGTGGCCGAAGCTGAGGATCTGGAGCAGGCGGTGGCGGCATTTGGAAAGCTCCGGCCCGATATCGTCCTGATGGATGTGCGAATGCCCGGAGGCAGTGGATTGGAAGCGCTCGATCTCATTCGCAGCATCGAACCGGACGCCCGCGTGGTGATTCTCTCCACCTACGACCTCGAAGAGCCCATCCTCGCCGCGCACGCCGCCGGAGCCAGTGGCTATTTGCTTAAATCCGTCAAAGGTGACGAACTCGCGGCAGCCATCCGGCGGGTGATGGCAGGGGAAACGTGTTTTCCAAGCGCATTGCAACACTACATCGCGGCCCGCGCCAAGACCAGGCCCCTCACCCTCCGGGAAATCGAAACCCTCGACCTGCTGCGGCGCGGTCTTTCTAACAAGGATATCGGCCAGGCACTCGGCATCTCGGAAAACACCGCGAAATTCCACGTCAAGGCCATCCTCGCGAAGCTTGGAGTCGCGGACCGTGCGGAGGCCGTCGCCGCCGCATACGAACGCGGGTTGCTGCAAGTCGATTGAGTTGCCGACTCCTACCCGATCGAGCAGTAGGCGGATTCACGGGTTTGTCCCACGATCGTTTTAATCCAACAGATCATTCGACTCTTTGGATGAACCTAAACCCACTTGGAACATCCGGAAAACCCCGGCTGCCGGTGACCCGTCGCCGAACCCATCCCCAGACCGATTCTTGCGTCGTTAGATACCATAAACCCCAATAAACCACAATCCATGAAACCAAAATACTCGCAGAGTCTCTCCGTGTTCGGAGCCATCGTCTTCACCGTCACCACTGCCCACGCCGCGCCGGTCACCCAGACCGCGAACGATGTATTCGCCAATCCAGCCCAAGCATCTTTCGTCGATTCCGCCCGCTGGAGCAATCTAGCAGTTCCAACCGCCGGAAACACTTATTCCACCAATGGCTTCATCTTCCGGACCCCCGCCGTGAACACCGGCACCATCACCTTCGTCGGAGATTCGCTGTCAGTTGATACCCGCTCGGTGGCGAGCGGCACTCCCGGTGCCACCATCATCACGAAGGGCACGGGCAACCAGACGATCAATTTCCCCAGTCTCATTATGAACGGCGGGATCTTCAGCCATGGCGAGCAGAACGTGACCCACACGCTGGCCGGAGCCGTCACCGCCAGCGCCACCTCAGGCTTCAGCATCACCGACTCCAGCACCCGGAACCTGTTCATCTCCGCGCCCATCTCGGGTGCCGGCCGGCTCCATGTCGGCTCGTTCGGCCAATACAACGCCGGTGATCCCAACTACATCCCCAACGCCTTCACCTCGACTTTCGCCGTGTCGGGCAACAACAGCAGCTTCAGCGGTGGCTGGACCCTCGGCGGCGGCTACGACGCCCCGGTCTTCGGCGGCGTGGGCACCTACCGCCTTAACTTCAACGCCTCAGGCATCACCTTCCGCCTCGGCCATGCCAACGCCCTCGGCACCGGCACCTTGGAACTCAATGCCGGCATCGTGAACCTCAATGGCTTCAACCCGTCCGGACTCGCCGGCGTTACGGTCCCCGATGCGGCCTCGGCCACCATCCGCACCGCTGGCAACACGCTCACCGCCGGCACCGTTTCGCTCGGAACCACCACGGGAGCGACCCTGAAAATCGATAACGCCGGACTTGCAAATCCCGTCAGCGCTCCTGTCGTGAGCACCAGTCTAACGGTCAACGGCCCCTCGACGCTCAGCGTCCTCGGCACTGGACTTTCCGTTGGCACCTTCCCGCTCATCTCCCACACCGGTGCTATCGGCGGTGCGTCTGGATTCGCCGGGATCACACTCGCTTTGCCTCCGGGCGTCACGGGTGTTCCACTGGACAATCCCGGATCGCTCGACGTGAACATCACAGCCATCGAATTCATCAAATGGACCGGTGCCATCGATGGAAACTGGAACATCAATTCCGCTGACACGAACTGGAAAACCACGGTCGGCCTTGCGGATACCACCTACCAGCAAAACGCAGCCGGCGGTCACAGCGTACTGTTCAACGAGTCCGAAACCGAAGCCAGTCCGGTAGCCATTGCCATCCCCGCGACCGTCAGCCCCAACGCGATCACGGTCAATAACCCGACCAAGGACTA
>JBBECN010000269.1:0-1363 GCA_040881795.1 Akkermansiaceae bacterium | reverse complement strand
TCCCCGCGACCGTCAGCCCCAACGCGATCACGGTCAATAACCCGACCAAGGACTACAACTTCTCCGGCCAGAACATCACCGGCACCGCCGCCTTTGTGAAAAACGGCGCGGGCACCGTCAACTTCGCCAACACCCTGCGCGTCACCGGCGGCAACACCATCAACCTCGGCAAGGTCGTCCTCACCGGCGGCACTTCCGGTGCCACCACCGCCATCGCCGCAGGCGGCACCCTCGAATACTCCTTCGCCGCCAACGCGAATCAGGGGCCCCATGCCTTCTCAGGCGGTGGCTCGATCGTGAAAAGCGGCACCGGTATCCTCACCTTCAACGCCGGCAACAGCACCATCGCCCTCGCCGCCGGCGGCTTGATCGATGTCCAGGCCGGCAAGCTCCAATTCGGCAACTTCGACGCCCAGGGCTGCTCCGCCACCGCCAACCAATCCGACATGAACATCGCCTCCGGAGCCATTTTCGATGGATATGCCGGCAATGTCGCTGTGGACAAGCTGACCGGTGCCGGAACCTATCAGGCCGGCTACTTCGGCCCGCGCTCACTCACCGTGGGAATCGCGGACGGCAGCAGCACCTTCTCCGGCACCATCATCGGCAACGGTATTGATGGAAACTCGCAGACCCAGCTGATCAAGCGCGGCACCGGCACCCTCACGCTCACCGGCAAGGTCAACGCCCGTGGTGCCTATGGCGGCAGCTCCGTGGAAGTCCGTGGTGGCAGCGTTGGATCGCCGAGCACGCTCGTGCTCAGCCCCACGGATCTCACGTCCACCACCGGATACACCGGCGGGGGGATTTACATCAGCCCCGGAAACACCGATTTCACCATCCTCGAACAAACCGCCGGCACTCTCACCGGCAACCTGCTCGCCATCGGCGAATCCGGGCAGGGAACCTACACCTTCTCCGGTGGCACTGTGAACGCGGGCCGCGTCGAATTCGCTTGGAACGGCGGCGGCAACAACGGCCCGTCCGTTATGAATATCTCCAACAGCGCGGCTCTCAATGTCAACAGCAACGGCAACATCCTCATGGGTCAGTTTTTTGGCCGGAACATCACGGTCAACCAGAGCGGTGGCAGCGTCGTCCAATTCAGCGACGCTGGTATCACCCGCGGCGGCACCGGCAAGATGCGCTTCTTCAGTGGCAACCAGGACGTCACCTGGAATCTCTCCGGTGGCACCCTGTCCATCGCCGGCATGGAGCGGGGTTCCGGCGGCGGCTTCGGCGGAGGAAACGGCATCCTCAACCTCAACGGCGGAATCCTCCAGATCACCAACGCCGCCTTCGCCGCCCCCACCGGCGATGCCAACGGCAAACCCGTCGTGGCCGCCAAGGTCCTGGGTGACGA
>JBBECN010000268.1:0-10714 GCA_040881795.1 Akkermansiaceae bacterium | reverse complement strand
AGCCCGGTCCAAGTGCGCTTGCCCTCGCCGCCGCCGTGGATCCCGAGGGTGGCTCCGGCGATGACGATTTCACTCCAAACCTCGGACTGGAAGCTGATTTTTCCGCCGAAAAGATCCTGATAGAATTTGAGGCAGCGCTGCCAATCGGCGGCCCACAGCACATATTTGACTTTTTCAACCTGCATGGGGAGATGCTGATGGAAGTTGCGCTGATGTGCAAGGCATTGGCGTTGCTTTTGTCGCTGGCAGCGCGGACGTGGGAGGTGGAACTTCAGCTATCCCTAGGGAGATCCAAGAAAAGTTCACCGCAGAGCTGCAGAGGTCGCAAAGAAACGCAAAGCCGATTCAAAAGGTAGGGCGGCACCGCCGGGGCCGCAGGCGAAAGAGCACCGAACAGCGAAGCCGGCTCGTGCCGAGGCGGCCCCCGGACCGAGGCGTTCCCACCGCAGTCCATGGAAGAGTCAATGTATGGACTGCGGTGGCAGAGCGACAGCGGCGACACCGCTTTGGATTCTTCCGCGGTGTCCGGCGCGGAGACCATGCCGATGAAACATCCAAAGCGGTGTGGCGCTTCGCTTCCCACCGCAGTCCATGGAAGAGTCAATGCATGGACTGCGGTGGCAGAGCGCCAGCGGCGACACCGCTTTGGATTCTTCCGCAGTGCCCGGTGCGGAGACTATGCCGATGAAACATCCATCCCCGGAGCTCCAACATGGCGGACGATAGTATTTAATATCTAAGATATTTTATTTTCTGTCAGGCAGGTCGTTGGCCTTCCTTGCATGAAGAGTCGGGGGAATGAGAGAGATCGCTTTCAAACGGAGCGGTGGTTTTGACCCACCACTGCGACGGCAATTATAATCACCCATTGAAAACAATTAAAACTACCCACTGATAGGAAAGTTTCCCTCGAGGGGGCTGCCATCATTGATCCCTGCCGGTAACATGAATCGAACGATACAAAACCCAATTCTCAGAGGCATTGAACTTCAGCCGACAAACAAGCCGACGATCGCGGCGCTGGTCAGATTGGAAAACGTCGCGGCGGCTACGGCTTTCAAACCGAGCTGTGCGATTTCGCTGCGGCGTTTGGGGGCCATGCTGCCGAGTCCGCCTAACAGAATCGCGATCGATGATAGATTGGCGAACCCGCACAAGGCCACGGCGCACACCGCTTGCGTGCGAGGTCCCATGGCGTCCTTCCATTCGGCATATTGCATATAAGCGACGAATTCGTTGAGCACCAGTTTCTGGCCGATCAAACTGCCTCCCTGTGTGGCATCCGACCATGGCACGCCGACCATCCAAGCTACCGGCGCAAAGACCCAGCCGAGGATTTGTTGCAAGCTGAGTCCGCTTTGTCCGAACCATCCGCCCATGCCGCCCAGCATCAGGTTGAGCAAGGCGATCAGCCCGATGAAGGCAAGCAGCATGGCACCCACGTTGAGTGCGAGTTTCAAACCGGTGGAGGCCCCGAGCGCCGCCGCATCCAGCACATTGGCCGGCTTTTCATCGCCATCGGCAAATTCCATCGGCACCTCGCCGGGTTGATCGATTTCCGGTTTCATCAGCTTGGCATACAACAACCCGCCGGGCGCGGCCATGAATGAGGCGGCCAGCAAGTATTTCATTTCCACGCCCATGGCCGCATAGCCAGCGAGCACGGAACCGGCGACGCTTGCCAGCCCACCCACCATGACGGCAAAAAGTTCCGAGGAGGTCATCTTCGGGATATAGGGTTTCACCACCAACGGGGCTTCGGTTTGGCCGACGAAAATGTTAGCAGCTGCTGATAGGGATTCAGCGCGGGTGGTGCCGAGGATTTTCCTAAGACTTCCGCCGATCACCACGATCACAATCTGCATGATCCGCAGGTGATAGAGAACGGCGATCAGCGAGGAAAAGAAGATGATCATCGGCAGCACCCGCAGCGCGAACACAAAACCCACGCCCGCATCGCCCTCTGCAGTGAGTGGACCAAAGAGGAAGTCCACGCCTGCCTTGCCTGCGGAAATGGCTCCGGTGACCTGGTCGCTGAGCCACTGCAAGCCATCGCGCCCGGCCGGCAGGCCGAAGACGATCGCGCCGATCAACGCCTGGATGGCGAAGGCCGCACCCACCGTGCGCCAGCGGATCGAGTGCTTTGCATCTGAAAGTGCAAACGCCACACCGAGCAACACCGCAATTCCTAAAAGTCCGACCATGTCGATAGCTAGAGCACGCGGTGGGCCGGAGGAAGCTTGATTCTGGCAAAGACTTCGCGAGCCTTACTGAGACGCAAGTCAGAAAATTTAGAAAAGGTGCCGCATATCCATGCGGTACATTTTCCCGGGTCTCACTTGTGCAGGATTTTCGCAACCTTTGGCGCGCGCAGGCGGTGCGGTTCCGGGAAGTTGGAACCGAGCAGTGGGCGGCAGTAGTTCATGAAATCCTGGGTCACACCATTGCCTTCCGCGTTGATGAAATTGTCGGGCATGTGGCGGGTCTTGCCGGCGACGTTTTCGATCGGCACCAACTGATAGTCCACGCTGTAGTCGAGCACCGGGCGCTTGATCGCCACGGAGCCATCGACGTTGTCCCACATCGCATACTGCACGGCTTTCTCACCGACTTCGCGGGCCTCGCGGGCGTCGCGATCTGATTGGATGCCCATGAACGAGCGTTGCAGGTAGCCGAAGGTGTCCGAGCGCACGCGTTTGATGCCGAGGCCCTTGCGGATTTCGTTGGAAAGTAGGTCGCCTAGCGCGCCGGTTCCGGAAAGCTGGACGTTGCCGTGCGAGTCGCGCTCTTCGGTGCCGAGCAGTTTGACGATCATCGGCGTGCCATCGGGATCCGAGATACCTTCGGAAACGGCGATGGTGCAAAGACCGTGCTTCTGATAGACGCGATCGACATCGGCGAGGAAATTTTCCATCTTGAAGTGCCGCTCCGGCACGTAAACGAGGTGCGGGCCGTCATCGAAATATTTCTGGGCGAGCGATGAGGCGGCAGTGAGGAACCCGGCGTGGCGTCCCATGACGACCCCGATATAAACGCCCCGCAGCGCCCGGTTGTCGAGGTTCACTCCAGAGAACGCTTGGGCGACGAAACGCGCCGCCGAGCCGAAGCCCGGGCAGTGGTCGTTCTCCTCAAGATCATTGTCGATCGTCTTGGGAATGTGGATCGCGCGCAGCTCGTAATTCGCTTCTTTCGCCTGTTCGTTCACGATGCGGACGGTGTCGGACGAATCGTTGCCGCCGACGTAGAAGAAGTAGCGGATGTCATGCGCCTGCATCACCTTGAACATCCGAGCGCAGTAGTCCTCGTCCGGTTTGTCGCGGGTAGAAAGCAGCCCCGAGGACGGCGTCCCGGCGACTTGTTCCAGGTTGTGGGTGGTTTCGCGGGTGAGATCGACGAAGTCTTCATCGATGATGCCACGCACACCGTGGACCGCTCCGTAAATGGAGGTGACCTGGTTGAATTTGCGGGCTTCGAGGGCGACGCCGACGATGCTTTGATTGATGACAGGTGTGGGACCACCACCCTGGGCGACAAGAACTTTTCCTTCTAAGCGACTACTCATGGGGCGGCGAGGATTGATGATCGGGGATGAGATGCAAGCCCGGAAAAATGACAGAATCGTGCCTTGGTGGTTGAGGCGGAGCCGGAACGCAGTTATCCAGTTGGGACATCAACGCAGCGCTTTCCATTTTTGCCAATCCCGCCTGCCCCTGGCTGCCGGAAATTTCCGTGGCGCACGACTTTTCGCTCACCCGCCGGCATGGCGCTGCGAAGGGCGCGGAATTCTACCGGGACGCGCTCACCTACGCGCAATCACAATGGCTGACGGGAAAACCCGCGCAGGCGATTCTCCAATTGAACAAGGCCTGGATGGCGGATCTCGCCGTGGATGACCCTATTCTCAAATCCCACCCGTCGCCATATCGGGCGCTGGTTTGGACCTTGGAAACGGCAGCCACGGGGACTCATGGGTATCTCGGGAATCCCGTCCGCCATTTTCAGCACCTCGCCAGCCGCATGAGTGGCCCGCGCGCGGAAATCCGCGCTTGGCGCGCCTGGCTCTGCTTCCACCTCGCGGAAAAATCCCTAGGCAGCGCCGGTTTTCCGCGCGATGGCGAGCAACTCGCCTCCGAAGGCCTTTGGATCCCTGGCCTCGACCGGACGATCCACGAAGTTGCGAAAAATGGCTGGAAAAACGAGACTGCGGAGATTTGCTCGCTTTTGCGGCCGTGAATTCAGTAATTTGCTTTTTTAATCCGGGCTACCATCAATCCATGAGTGGGACGGAATCCGATTGCGATCCGGGAGACAAATCGTCAGCTTGCCAGTGGCATGAGTGAGGAATCAGAAACCACGGAAGTTCGGAATCGCTTGAAATTGGAGCGACTGGAACTCGCGCTCCGGGCATCGAACGAAGGGATCTGGGATTGGTGGACTGACCAGCCGACGATCTTTTATTCGCGCCGGATTCTTGAATTTCTTGAGTGCGGAAAAGACCGCGCCCCGAACTTGTTTTTACCCCCTTTCGAGTATATTTGGTCGGAAGAGCGGGAAGCATTTGAGCGCGCCGTCACCCTCGCACTGATTGATGGGGGCCCGGAAACCCTGGTGGTTGACGCCCGCGTCCGCACCGGCGGCGATCTCTGGCGCTGGCTGAGAATCCGCGGCACCGTCGTCAGGAATCGCGACGGCCGGGCGGCCCGCATCGCCGGCTCGATGATTGATATCAGCCTCCGCAAAGCGGCCGAGGCGGGGGTGGAGGAAGAGCGCTATTTGCTCAAGCAGTTGATTGATCATGTCCCGTTGAAGGTCTATTTCAAGGATCCTGAATCGAGGTTCGTGATGGCCAACCAAGGAACCGCCGAGCGAATGGGGTGCTCTGATTCGAGCGAGCTCGCCGGCAAGCATGACCGGGATTTTTTCCAATACGAGCACTGGAAAAATGCCTATGACGATGAGCAGCGCATCATCCAGACTGGCAATCCTGTCATTGATCTGCTAGAGCATGAAACTTGGCAGAACGCCCCCGAAACCTGGGTTATCACGTCGAAATTTCCCTGGCGTGATCGGAACGGCGGGATCAAGGGGACCTTCGGCGTTTCCAGCGATGTTACGCGGCTCGTCCAGGCCGAGCGCCAGGCATCCGATCTCGCGCTGCAACTGCGGCTGAAAAACGAAGCCTACGAGGAGGAGGTCCTGTTAGCACGAGAGATCCAGCAGGCGCTTGCCAGCGAGGTGATCCCGACCGCCACGGCCGCCAATCAAAAGCAGCTCACGTTTGGCGCGCGATACATTCCGATTTCAGGACTGGCTGGCGACTTCTTCGAGGTGATGAAAGTGAGCGAGGATTGTTACGGGATGTTGATCTGCGACGTGATGGGCCATGGCGTCCGCTCGGCCCTCATCGTGGCGATGTTGCGCGGGCTGCTGGAAAAGCAGCGTGCGCAGACCACCGAGCCCGGTGTGTTTCTCCAAGGCCTCAACGACGGTCTGGCGGCAATCCTGGAACGCGCCGGCACCACCATGTTTGCCACCGCCTTCTTTGGCGTGGTCGACCTGGCCGGCGGCACTTTCCGATACGCCTGCGCCGGCCACCCCGGACCGATCATCGCCGGTAGGAACGGTGTCCGCCAGATCGCCACCGGACGCGCTGAAAAGGGGCCAGGACTGGGCTTGATCAAAGGGGCTTCCTACCCGACTTGCGAGATCGCATTGGTGGATATCGACCGGATGGTTTTTTTTACCGACGGCATCCTCGAAGCCGAAAACCAGCGCGGTGAACCGTTTTTTGAGAACCGACTGATGGAGATCATCGGCATGAGGTCCGACGTTCCCTTGGAATCCCTGCTCGACGGAATTCTCTCCAGCGTCCTCGCTTTTTCCGAAAGCGAGCGATTCGATGATGATGTCTGCCTGCTCGGAATTGGAATCAGATGCCCAACTTAAAAAGTCGGTGGGGGTGCCACTCTTGCGTCAGTGAAGATGCAGCACGGCACCGACGATGGTGAAATAAATCATCATCCCCGATATATCCACGGTCGAAGCGAGCGAGGGAGCGGAAACCACTGCCGGATCCAGCTTGATTGCGCGTGCGAAAATTGGCAGGAGCGCGCCCATGACGGTGGCGGAAAAGACTTGGATGGTCAGCGCGAATGAGACCGCCATCGCGAGCTGAAAGAAGTCGAAATGCGAGCCGGTGGTTTGCTGCAACTGGGGCAGAATGAAGGCGATGAAGGCGGACATCGTGGCGCCCAGTGTCAGGCCGAGGGCGATACCGGTGCGGGCTTCCTTCCATGCGATGCGAAGCGCGTTGCCGGTGCTGATTTCACCCAGCGCCATGGCGCGGATGACCATCGTTGCCGCCTGGCCGCCGGAGTTGCCGCCTGCGGCCACCACCATCGGTAGGAATAGCGCAAGCACGAAGGCTTGCTCCAGGACCTGGCTGAAGCGGAACATCACATAGCCCGAAACGATCGAGAGAAATGCCAGCCCGACGAGCCAGGTGACACGGCGGCGGTATTGTAAGCCGACGCTTGTATTGAGATAGGAAACCTCGGATTGCTCACCGCTGATACCCGAGAGTTTTTCGATATCCTCGGTGGACTCTTCCTGGAGAATTTCCATCGCATCGTCGTAAGTGATCACACCTAACAAGTGATGGAATTCATCGACCACCGGCAGCACGACCAAGTCATACTTGGAAAGCGTGCGTGCGGCTTCTTCCTGGTCGGCGGAGGCTAGGATCGTTTCGTCCGCCTCTTCCATGATGTCGTGGATGGGCGTGTCCCAAGTGCTGAACGCGAGATCCCGCAACCGCACTTTTCCGACCAGACGGCCCTGCGCATCGACCACGAAAATCCGGGCCAGCGTCTCTGCGTCGTCGCGATCGCGGCGGAGTACGGTGATCGCTTGTTTCACCGTCATGTCCGCCGTGATCCGGCCGACGTGGGTGGTCATCCGGCCGCCGGCGGTGTCTTCTTCGTATTTGAGAAGATTGCGCGTGAGCTCCTTGTCGCGCGGGCCGAGTAGACTGAAAAAGCGGACTTGTGCTTCCTCGCTGACCACTTGGAAAACGTCCACGCGGTCGTCGTCCGACAAATTCCCTAACAGTACCCGGAGTTGCGCGGGTTTGAAATGATCCAGCGCGCCCTCGATGAGCGGGTAGGGGAGCTCCGCGATCAAGTCGGTCGCGAGTTCGGGACCGATGGTTTTGAGAAATAAGTCGCGTTTTTCCTCGTCGAGATTTTCGTAGAGGTGGGCGAGGTCGGCATAGTGGACGTCCTCGGCGGCCGCGAGAAGAGCCGAGCAATCGCCCGCGGCCAGTGCCCGGAGCAGCTCACTCATTGGATTCTCGTCATGCTCGTCCGCCACGCGCGGAGCGTGCGCGGAGCGGCCGGAGCGGGCAAGGAAAACGAAGGGGAATCTGGAGATTCGTAAGCGCCGAGATCGCTGTCATTGCGGCTGGTGACGGATATGATGACTGGATTTTATGGGAGGAGCGGAGAGGCAAAGCCATTCACGCCGACTCGATGATGATATTGCCGTAAGGCGTCGCGTCACCGGTGCGGATCAGGCCGATGGCGTGGGGCACGCGCTTCTTGAAATCCAGATGGGCCTCGCGGGTGAGCGGGATGCCACCGAAGGATTTGGCAAAGCGCTCGACCACATCGCTGGAGTTGCAGGTGACAAACTCCTCGGCCTGCCAGATGCGGCCGATCTTGAAGACCGGTGTGAGTAGGTCGAGCACGTCGAGTACAGTCGGGATGTTTTGGGTGAGCGAAATATCGACGGTTTCAATTTCAGGCCAATAGGGGAAGGCCCAGTCCGAGATCACCAGGGTGTTGGTGTGGCGGACGCGTGCGATGAGGTCGAGAACGTGAGGATTGAGGATTCCAGTTTGTAGCATAATGGGTTGGGTGGGGTAGGGGATGAAGTTGTTTTTTATGAGGGCCATTGCGGGCGCATCGATTGGCGGAAGCGCGAGGGTGGCGCATGATGGACGGATTTGAAAACCCTCGAAAAGTGAAATGCGTCTTTAAAACCGAGCATCGCCGCCACCTCTTTCACCGTGGCATCGCTTTCCAGCAGGATTCGCGAGGCATGCGCCATCCGCAGGCGCGTGAGAAACTGATAGGGACTCTCATCATGAAATCTGGCAAAAAGTCGGCAAAGATAGGGCCCATCCAATTCGCACGCCTTCGCAACCTCATCGAGTTTCCTAAGTTCCAAAAACCGCTGCTCGATGAACTTCCTGACGCGCGAATAAGTCGCGAATGCCAGAGTGTCCGTATTTCCCAAATCCGTCGCGTCGTCGTGGCACATCAACAACAATTGCCGGGTGATCAGCGCGCACAGCGGGCGGGCAAGCGTGGATTTTCTAACTCCCCGGTCGATCAGCGTGTCGAAAGCGCGGCGAATGGGTTCGCCCTTCATGCAGCGGGAGATCAATCCGGGTTTGATGTCGTAACTCTCGAGGAAGCCCAGAACACCCTCTCCGGTGAATCCGACAAAAAATTTACCCAAAGGACTCTCCGCCGAACTCTCGATCTGATGGGGCAGGCCGGGTCCGTAAAGATAGAAGCTGCCAGGCTGGAGGGCTTCCGTCGTTCCGCCCAGGCAGAGCGTTCCAGCGCCACGACTGACAAACTCAAGGCAATACCATGGGAAATCCGAGCGGTTGATCCGGTAGTCCGCCACGCAACTTTCAAAACCACCAAACACCACCTGAAAATCCTCATCTCCTTCCGCATCGAGGAAGAACAAGCGCGACGATTCGACTTGCCGGGATATGAATGAATTGGCGTCCTGATGATGGTCGGTCACGGGGGAATTCTGGCGGAAATTGGACGATACGCTCAAGACAAAAATATATATTGTCCTGAATCGTTTCATGTTTGCCCACAGCTCACAACGGCTTGCTCGTTCGTTTTGTTTTTGAAAATGTTAAAAAATACAGCTGACAGAGTCCTGAATCGGGATGAATCTAAACCCGTAAATCCCATTTAGCCCATCAGATGAAAATTTCCACTTATCCAAAAATCGGCATTCGTCCCGCAATTGATGGTCGCCTCGGCGGCGTGCGTGAGTCACTCGAAGAACGCACCATGCAACAGGCGCAGGCGGTCGCGGCATTGATCGCTGCCGAGTTGCGTTACCCGGATGGCACGCCGGTCGAGTGCGTGATCGCGGACACTTGCATCGGCGGTGTGAAAGAAGCGTCCGATTGCGCGGACAAATTCAAATCCTTGAATGTCGGTGTTTCTCTAACGGTTACGCCGTGCTGGTGTTACGGCTCGGAAACGATGGACATGGACCCGCACCTGCCGAAGGCGGTCTGGGGCTTCAACGGCACCGAACGTCCCGGCGCGGTTTATCTGGCGGCGGTGCTGGCCGGCCACACGCAAAAGGGTCTTCCCGCATTCGGGATTTACGGCAAGGACGTGCAATCCGCCACCGACACGGAAATCCCGGCGGACGTGCGCGGCAAACTGCTTTCCTTCGCGCAATGTGGACTCGCCGTGGCGCTGATGCGTGGCAAGAGCTACCTCTCGATGGGGGGCACTTCGATGGGCATCGCAGGGTCCGTCGTCGATTCGAAACTTTGGGAAAAATGGTTCGGGATGCGCGTGGAGGCGATTGATCTAACAGAATTTGTGGGCCGCATGATGAAGGGCCAATACGATCCAGCCGAATACGAAAAAGCCCTCGCTTGGGTGAAGGCGAACTGTCCGGAAGGACAGGACTACAACTCACCATCCACCACCCGCAGCCGCGCACAGATCGACAAGGAATGGGAGGACAGCGTGAAAATGGCGCTGATCGCCCGCGATTTGATGATCGGGAATCCGGTGTTGAAGGAAATGGGTCTCGGCGAGCAAGCCCACGGCCACAACGCGATCGCCGCCGGCTTCCAAGGCCAACGCCAATGGACCGACCATTTCCCGAATGGCGATTTTCTCGAAGCCATCCTCAACTCGTCGTTCGACTGGAATGGCAAACGCGCGCCATACATCGTCGCCACCGAAAACGACGCACTCAACGGTGCGGGTATGCTCTTCGGCCACCTGCTAACCAACACCGCGCAGATCTTCGCCGACCTGCGCACCTATTGGAGCCTCGATGCGATCGAGACTGCGAGCGGTGAAAAGTTCAGTCATCCGTTGGTCGGTGACGGGATTCTCCACCTTATCAACTCCGGCCCGGCCGCGCTTGATGGTACCGGCGAGCAGCAAACGGCCGACGGCCAAGCCACTATGAAACCCTTCTGGGAGATCACCGATACCGAAGTGGAAAAATGCCTCAAAGCCACCACCTGGCACCCATCGATCACCGAGTATTTCCCCGGCGGCGGACTCAGCACACGCTTCCGTACCAAAGGCGGTATGCCGGCCACGATGATCCGTCTCAATCTTGTGGACGGTCTCGGTCCTGCGCTGCAAATCGCCGAAGGCCACACTGTGGATCTGCCGGACGCGGTGCACAACGCGCTCGACCAACGGACGAATCCAACGTGGCCCACCACTTGGTTCGCCCCAGTTCTAACGGGTAAAGGCGCGTTCACCAGCGCTTACGAAGTGATGAACCACTGGGGTGCGAATCATTGCGTGATGACCTGCGGCCATGTCGGTCACCTTTATTTAACACTGGCTTCGATGCTGCGGATTCCCGTTTACATGCACAACGTCGCGGATGAGCGGGTTTTCCGCCCGAGCGC
>JBBECN010000267.1:0-10718 GCA_040881795.1 Akkermansiaceae bacterium | reverse complement strand
GCTCGCGCCGCAGTTGTTCACCACGATCTGGATCGGGATCGCCTCGCGCACGCCGGGGATGCTGCGGATTTCATCGGCGTAATGTTCTGGCAGGCGGCTGGTCGCCGGGCAGAAGCGGTTCTCGCGATAAACCACAAGTGTGGTGTCCGCGGCGGTTTGTTCGGTGGCTCCGGCGAGCGAGTGCTGGAGCGTCTCGACGGCGGTGAACAGGAACATCCCGGCGGCGACGCCAAGCACGGTGAGCAAAGTCCGCAGACGATGGCGGACGAGTTGCTTGAAGGCGAGCGGTAGCAGGGCGGCGGGGTTCATCAGCGGACGGGTTGCTCTAACAATTTACCCTTCTCAAGATGGAGGATGCGGTCGGCGGCTTCGGCGGCCTTGGCATCGTGGGTGACCATGACGATGGTTTTCCCAAGATCCCTGGCAAGCGAACGGAGCAGGCCGAGGATGTGGTTGGCGGAATCGCGATCGAGGTCGCCGGTCGGCTCGTCCGCGACGAGCAGCGATGGATCGGCGACGAGCGCCCGGGCGATGGCGACGCGTTGTTCCTGGCCGCCGGAGAGCTCGGCAGGCGTGTGGTGCATGCGGTCCGCGAGGCCGACGAGGGAGAGCGCCGCTTCGGTCTTTTCGCGGCGTTCGCGGCGGCTGAGGGAAGTGAGAAGCAAGGGCAGCTCGACGTTTTCAAACGCGGTGAGCACCGGCACGAGGTGATAGAGTTGGAAAATATACCCCACGCCGCTCGCGCGCCAGCGGGTGAGCTCGCGGCGTGACATGCGGGCGATGTCCCGACCATCAATCATCAAAGAGCCGGAGCTCGGGGAATCGATGCCGGAAATGAGATTGAGCAAGGTGGTTTTCCCGGATCCGGAGGGACCCATCAGGGCGAGGAACTCCCCGCGCTGGACGTCGAGGTCCAACAACTCAAGCGGCGTCACGAGGTTGGGTCCTTTGCGGTAGCTCTTGGTGATGCCGCGGCAGGCAATCATGGGTTCGGCGGTGGTCATGGCTGGTGGATGGGGTTGACGCGTTGGTTTTCACGCAGGCCGGATGGATCCAGCACGATCCACTCGCCGGGGCGGACGCCGGAATTCAATCGGCGCTGCCCATCGCGTGATTCGTTAGATGGATCGACCGATCTGCGTGAAACCCGCCGGGAATCAGGATCGCAGATCCAAACGGCCTGTTCGCGCAGCGCGGACTCGGGCACGAAAACGGATAGATTCCCGTCGCTCGCGGTTTTCTGACCGACCGTTGCTGTATCAAGAAACTCGACGCGGCAAAGCATTTCAGGACGAAGTTTTTCATGGGGGTTCGAGATGCGGACTTTTGCTTGGAGCGTGTTGCGCTGGAGATCGGCCTCGCCGTTGATTCTCGTGACCTCGCCCTCGAAAACGACATCGGGTAACAGATTGCATCGGACTTTGGCCCGTTGGCCCACGCTCAATCCCACCGCATCCGCCAACGGCACATCGACGCGGACCTGAAGCTTCGCGGGATCGTAAAGAATCGCGATGGTGGCGCTGTCCACATCGTCCATGGCGATCATCTTTTTCTGCCCGGGAGCTGCGAGCAAGCGAAGGACACGGCCATCTGCTGGGGCGGTGATGCGGGTGCGCTCATGGGCAAGCGTCGCTTGGGCGAGTTTGATTTCCGCCGCCTGGATACCTTGCTCAAGGGCGGTCACCTCATGGGAAATCCGGGTGATTTCGTGGCTGATCTCCTCGATGCGCGCTTTGCGTCCATCGAACGCCGCCTGGCTGCGCGATTTGCCGAGACGGGCGGTGATGCGATCGTTTTCGGAAATCGCCCGGTCTGGCGTGAGTTCGATGCGGCGGAGCAGATCGGTGGCTTCGGTGGCGTCCGCCTCGTCGGAAATCAGCCCGGCTTTTTCCGCCGCCATTTGTTGGCTGGCGATTTGAGTGCTCATGCAGTGGGCTTCGAGCGAGGCTTTCAGCACGGCGGTTTCGCGTCCGGCGAGATCCATGGCGAGTTTGGAATCGATCTCGACGAGTGTGGCTAACAGCTCGCCCTTTTTCACCAACTGGCCTTCGAGCACATGGACTTGATCGATCACGCCATCGGTGAGCGCGGTGACTTTGAGCGGCAACGGATCCGGCTCGATCCAGCCGGATGCCTGGAACAACAATCGCCCGGACGCGGGCGGAGTGTTGGGTTTCGCCTCGGGATCCGGGATGTTTTCAATCGCACGCGCGGGCGAGACTTGCACGTCTTTCGCGGGAATCAGCCGATCGCGATAAAGTAGCAGAAAGAGGAATGCGAATCCTGTGAGAATCGCGATGGGAAGCAGCGCCGCCGCCCGGCGGCGGGAAGCTCCCGGCGGCGCGGGGCTGCGGGTGAGGACGGATGGATCGGAAGTTGTATCTGGCATGTGAGCTGTCTGTTAGTGAACGGAGGGAAATCTATCGAAGGGGTCACCCATCGGAATTTTTCCTCGTTTCACAGCAGCAGCGAGTGCCTCAACAAATACAAGCGGATGTCGCCCGGCGGTCCACGATCCATCGACCACGCCGGGATCGAAACCACCACGGGAATTTCCACCAAATATGGCATCTCGAAGGTGGGCGCAACGATGAAAAATGGGGCAGGCAGGGTCAGGCCATTTGCGTTGAGAGCATCCGGGATCGGCTTCGGGGCGGTCACGCAGCATGGCGTCTCGGGTTGATCTCCGCCCGAGCAATCGCAGCAATCGGATTGATGGATGAATGCCCCAGCCTCCATGCAGAAAAAATGCGGCGAGCCTGCGGCGGGCAAAACCAGCCCGACGATCAGCAGCATCAAAAAGGCTCGCAAGCGAATTGCCATCGCAGAATCGATACCGCATTTCTGTGTTTTCACAAGTCCGCAAATCGGGGCTTGCCGGAATCCCTGCGGCAGGCCATCCCCGGCACATGCGTTTCAAGGCGGTGTTGTTTGATTTCGACGGAATTCTGGTGGACACCGAATGGGCGATCTATCAGGCGTGGCTGAGGACGTTTCAAGCGCACGATCATGACCTGCCGCTGGAGGTTTACACCCGCTGCATTGGCTCCGATTTCGCCACTTGGTCGCCGAAGACCCACCTCGAAGAGCTCTCCGGCCTGGACTTCGACTGGCATGATTTGGACGCGCGGCGGCAGCAGGAAATCATGGTCGAACTCGGCAACGAAGGGCCGATGCCGGGTGCGATCGCGTTCCTTAAAAAACTCGGTGCAATCGATCTTCCCTGCGCGGTTGTTTCCAGCTCATCGCATCACTGGGTGGATGGCTGGCTGGAAAAACTCGATCTAACCACCCATTTTCAAGCCATCGTCTGCCGCGGTGACGCGCCGCGGATCAAGCCGGCACCCGATCTGTATTTGGAAGGGGCGCGCCGGCTCGGCTTGGCAGCGGCGGATTGTCTGGTGATTGAGGATTCGCTCAATGGAGTGAATTCGGCCATCGAGGCTGGCATGCGCGTTTGGGCGGTGCCGAACCGGGTGACCGCCGGGCTGGATTTCTCTCCAGCGACCCGGATTTTTGCATCTCTTGCTGACTGCGCAGCCGAGTGGTGACGTTCTAACGATTCGCCAGTCGCCACGCCATCCGTGGGAAAAGCAGGATGTGAAGAGGCAGGATGGAATACCAGTAGAGTCGCCCTAACAATCCGCGGGGGCGGAAAGTTGCTGTCTGGCGCAGCTCGGTGGCCGTGATTTCAAAATCCAACCATGCCTCGCCGGGAAGTTTCATCTCGGCGACAAGAATCAACCTTGCAGAAGCCGGGTCGCTATTGCGATCCGCCATCACCACGCGCCAAAAATCCAACGCATCGCCAGCCCGCAGTTCGCGCGGATGGCGGCGGCCCCGGCGCAGCCCGCAGCCGCCGATCAAGCGGTCCAGCCAGCCGCGCACCCGCCACGCCCAGTTCATCGATGGCCAGCCGAAGGAACCACCCAGCGACCAGACGCCGTCGATCACCGCCTCGCGATTCGGGCCGAGTGGCACGCATTGTTGGTCGCGCAGCACGCCATGCTCGGGAACGCGGATGGAGCGCAGGAAATCCGGATCCAGACTGCCCGAGGCGAGTGAGTCGAACCACGATGAAGGCACCCGGTTTTGAGCGATGATGGCGAACGCCAATTCGATGGCCTCGCGGTAGGGGATGAGTTTCTGAGGGATGAAATTTTCGATCCGGTGGTTGCGGCAAATCGTTTCATTGCGCAGTGATTCAATCAGCGTTTTTGCCAATGGCAGGGTGGTCGTGGTGACGAATTGTAGCCAATGCGCCGAGAGTCCGGGGCTGAGCAGCGGGACCGAAATGAAGAGGCGGTGCAGCCCGCGGATTTCGGCGTATTGTTTGAGTAAATCCCGATAGCTGAGGACTTCCGGGCCGCCGATATCGAGCTCTTGGCCGAGGGTTTCGGGTGTGTCGAGACAGCGCGTGAGGTATGTGATCACGTTGCGGATCGCGATCGGTTGGCAGCGCGTGCGGGTCCAACGCGGGGTGATCATGAACGGCAATTTCTCCACCAAATCGCGGATGATTTCAAACGACGCCGAGCCCGAGCCGACGATGATCGAAGCCCGCAAGGTGGTGACCGGAATGTTACCGGAGCGGAGGATGGCGTTTACATTTTCGCGGGACTGGAGGTGATGCGAAAGCGGCCCGGCCGGCACCAACCCACCGAGATAGAGGATGCGGCGGCAATCACCCGCTGCCAGCCATTCGAGGGAATTCTGGGCGCAGGCCGACTCGCGTTCTTCAAATCCCCGGCCCGCACCCATGGAGTGGAGCAGGTAGTAAGCGGCATCGATTTCCCGAGGCAGTTCCGGCAAATGGCCGGGGTCGAGCATGTCGCCTTCCAGCAATGCGAGCCGCCCGTCGTCGAGAAATGCCTGAAACTGCCCGGTGGGGAACCGACTGCGGTCGCGCACCAGCCCGATCACCTGATGCCCGTCCTCCAGCAGCGCGGGAAGCAACCTGAGTCCGATGTAGCCGTTGGCACCTGTGACGAGAATCTTCAAGGCACCATGTTAGCGCCGCATCCTGCTGAATCAAGATAGGGAAATTTGCCCGTGAATTTTCCATCGTCTTTTATCCCACGGCTGGTAAAGCCGTCGCATCATGAAGCGTCGGAAATTCATTGGCTTGTCGGCAGGGCTTGCCACGATGTCCACGGAGCAAGACCCGGGAATCACCTCCCATGCGGTCACCCATCTTTTCAAGGACAAGCTGGAAATCGAGGGGTTCGGCCGCGAGAAATCACGGGTGATCGCTTTGAAAGCCTGAGCCGGATTTTTAATCGCGGTCCGCCACGAAGAGCGTGTGGGTGAAACGTTTCGCCTTCGGATAGGCCTTCGCAGGGATGCATTCGACATTTTTGAAAAGCCCTTGCAGCGACCGGGCAAACGACTGATCCGGGTGGGCCGACCAGAAGATCACCCGTCCGCCGGGATGCAGCGCGTTTTTGATGCGCTGGATGCCGGGCTTGGCGTAAAGGCGCTCGTTCACATTTTGAACGAATGGGTCCGGACCGTTATCCACATCTAACAAAATCGCGTGATAGCGGTCGTCGGTGCCGCAGCGGTCGATGAGATCATAAACATCGCGGACGTGGATTCCCACCCGCGGATCGTCCAGCAGTTTCCCATTCACCTCATGCAGGAATTCGCGGTTCCAGGCGACGACCTCGGGCAGTAGTTCCGCCACGTCCACCCGCGCGTCCGGGCCGGTGAGTGCGAGCACGCGCTTGAGCGTGAAACCAAAGCCGAGCCCGCCGATGAGCACGCGCGGCTTGGCGTGCAGATGGTGGCAGGAGAGTTCGGCCATTTGCTCCTCGGACGAGGAGGCGGTGGTGCTCATCAATTGCAGCCCGGCGACTTTGAGGAAATGGTGGCCATCGTGCTCGTGCAGGGTGAGACGTGCGCCATCCGGCGTGGTGCAAGTTGCGAGAGTGCGGGTGATCTTCATGAAGGTGTGGCGTTGATTGTGTGCCGAGAATATTGCCGGCGCAAACCATTCACCGGGGATTCCACGCGGGAGGCAATCCCACCGACGAGGATTCGGACAATGACGGCTTGACCGATCCTTAGGAAATCGCACTCGATGTCGACTCGCTCCGGGCCGATACCGATGGAGATTCGAATCCGGACAACATCGAGAGCGAACAGGGTGGCGACCGGCAAAACGCTGCAGCCGTGCCGTTTAATTTTCCCGGAGCGATTGGGCTTCAGTTCGTTTGTGAATCGAATGTCTCCGCGCGCCCTGGCCCGGATGATCCCGCCGGGTGGTTGCGATTTCCGCATTGGAACGCATCCGCCGCGCTGCCGCAGTGGGTGGATTCGGGCACCACACTCTCCCTCCAATCATGAAGCTTGCGCCGGGGGCGAGTCCTCTCCAAACTTGCCAAACAAATTATGAATGAACGGCGCGTAGTCATCACCGGCATTGGTTGTATTTCTCCACTGGGCAACGACTTGGATACGACTTGGGAGGGTCTCAAGTCCGGCCGCAGCGGCATTTCCCGGATCACCCAGATCGATCCGGAGCCTTTCGAATGCAAGATCGCCGGGGAGATCAAAAACTTTGAGGCGGACGGATATTTCGGCGTTCCCAAGGACGCGCGCCGCTCGGACCGCTACGTGCAATTCGCCGTGGCTGCGTCGAAAATGGCGATGGCGGATTCCGGCGTCGATGTCTCCAAGATCGATCCCCGCCGTTTCGGGGTGATGGTCGGCAGCGGTATTGGCGGACTTTCCACCCTCGAGCGCGAGCATACGACCTTTCTCGCCAAGGGTCCCAAGCGGGTTTCCCCGTTCACGATTCCGATGATGATTTCCAACATCGCCAGCGGAATCATCTCGATAGAATTTGGATTGTTAGGGCCTAACATGTCGATCGTCACCGCATGCGCCACGTCCAATCACAACATCGGTGAGGCATGGCGCATCATCAAATTTGGCGATGCGGATGCCTTCCTCTGCGGCGGTGCGGAGGCGGCTGTCCTGCCAATGGGTCTTTGCGGTTTCTCGAACATGAAAGCGCTCAGCACGCGCAATGATGAGCCCGAGCGCGCTTCCCGCCCGTTTGATAAAAACCGCGACGGCTTCGTCATGGGTGAAGGCGCGGGTGTCGTTGTCATCGAAGAACTCGAGCACGCCCGCAAGCGCGGTGCTAAAATTTATGCCGAGCTCATTGGCTACGGTGTCAGCGCGGACGCCTATCATCTCAGCGCTCCGTCACCGGATGGCAGCGGGCCGGCTTATGCGATCCAGATGGCGCTCCGCCATGGCAAGAAAAACGCCACCGACGTGCAATACCTCAACGCCCACGCCACCTCCACCGGCCTCGGCGACATCGCGGAAACCAAGGCGATCAAAGTCGCCTTCGGCGATTACGCGAAGAACGGCCTGATGGTCAGTTCCACCAAATCCATGACCGGCCACATGCTCGGCGCCGCCGGCGGCATCGAGCTGATCGCAAGCATTATGGCCATCATGGATGGCGTCATTCCACCGACGATCAACATCGAGGAGCAGGACCCCGAGTGCGATCTTGATGTCGTGCCCAACGTCGCCCGCGAAGTGCCCGTCAAGGTCGCTCTCAGCAACAGCTTCGGCTTCGGCGGTCACAACGCATCGGTGCTGGTCAGCAAGTTTGAGTAATTTTTGATCATGGAAAATCCGCTGCATCGCCACGCCTGCGAAGTTGCTTTCGGCGATACCGATGCCAGCGGATGGATGCATTTCCCGAACATCTTTCGCTACGTCGAGGCTGCTGAGCACGAGTTTCTTCGGGCGCGTGGCGTGCTCGTGTTTGATCGCGCGCAAGGCGGTTGGCCGCGGGTCAAAGTTTCCTGCGATTTTAAACGCCCGCTGATGTGCGGCGACCGGATCGAGGTGCATCTTGCCATTTCACGTCTGGGCGCGTCCTCCATCACTTGGAGTTTCGAAGTCCTCAATGCCGCCGGGGAAATCGCATCATTCGGCGCTCTAACCACCGTCCGCGTCGATCACGAGGGAAAGCCCAAATTGATTTCCGACGAGGAACGCCACCAACTGCAGTGCTGACTTCAGTTGGCATCTGAATCATGGAAACTTCTCCCGAAATCTCCGGCCGCATCATCCTAGTCCCGACTCCCATCGGCAATATGGCCGACATCACGCTCCGGGCGTTGGAGATCCTCCGCAGCGCCGACCGCATCGCCTGCGAGGACACCCGCCACTCGGGCCAGTTGTTAGCGCATCATGGGATCTCGGGGAAACCGCTCGTCTCGCTGCACGAGCACAACGAGGCGCGCCGCGCGCCGGACCTTGTCGCCGCCGCCAGAGCGGGCGAAACCATCGCCGTCATCAGCGACGCCGGCATGCCCGGCATCTCGGACCCGGGTTACCGTCTCGTGCAAGCCTGCATCGAATCCGGCACGCCACTCGAAGTCCTGCCCGGTCCGTCGGCGGTCATCACCGCGCTCATCGGCTCGGGGTTTCCCTGTCACGCCTTTCGGTTCGGCGGGTTTCTCTCGGTGAAATCCGGCAAGCGCCGCAGCGCTCTAACCGCCGCTCTCGAATCCGGGGAAACCGGTATCTTTTTCGAGTCGCCGCACCGGATAATTTCTACGTTGGAAATCCTAGCAAAAATCAATCCGCTCGCGCGCGCCTGCGTCGCCCGCGAGCTAACGAAGAAATTCGAGACCTACCATCGCGGCACCGCCGCCGAAGTACTCGCGCATTTTCAAAGCCATGCGCCGAAGGGTGAAATCGTACTGCTGGTGCACTCTGAAACGTAGTCCAGGACTTCAGTCCGTTCTTTCGGAATCAGAAGACGGACTGAAGTCCTCGACTACGTTTCCCCGCCCAAGAACAAACCCATCCTTCAAGGATGCCTTGCCAGGATTCCCCACAATGTAACGGCGGTAATGATCGAGCTGGGCCTCGCTACACACGATATGATCGAACGTCTCCGCCTGCCAGAGGCTGCCGCTACGTCCCAAGGCTTGGTTGATCAGCCGTGCGCTCGCGCCCTTCCATCGTTGGAGGATGGATCCCAGAGTGTGCTTTTCCAGCGGCTCTACCAGAGCGTGGATGTGGTTTGGCATAATCACCCAAGCGTCGATCTGATAGTTCGTGCCGTGGCCCGACTTGAGTTGAGTGGCGAGTATTTCAGCGATCGGCGGGCGGGCGAGGAGGCACTCGCCGTGGCCTGCGTCCAACAGTTCGTGGAACCGTGCGGTGAACTCCCGATGGAACGCGATCCGTTCGGTTTTCGGGAGATCGTCAGGGACACCGTCCGGTGGTAGGCCGTGATGAGTGAGCCAGAGTGCGCGCTGTTCTCTCCAGCGGTCCAGCACAGGCCCCGGAACAGAGTCGGCCAGGCGGGTGGTGATGAAATAGGTGCGGCCCCATTGCCGCCAGTGAGGGAGATTCAGCCGGTGCCGGTGAACGGATTCGTCACCTTTGTAGGGGGTGAATGGCATGGATGAATGTAGTGGAGGACTTTAGTCCGTATCAATTAAGAACGGACTGAAGTCCTAGACTACATTTTTAGGCCAGCGTGATCCCTACTGGGCAGTGATCCGAGCCGGTGATGTGTGGCAGGATCTCCGCATCTTTTACGCGGCTCATGAACGGCGAGGAAACGCCGAAGTAATCGATTCTCCAGCCCACGTTCCTCTGCCGCGCACCACCGCGGAAGGACCACCAGGAATACGCTTCCTTTTTATCCGGATAGAAGTGGCGGAAGGTGTCGGTGAAGCCGGCGGTGAGCAGTTCGCCGAAGCTGGCGCGTTCCTCATCGGAAAATCCGGCGGAGAAGCGGTTGTCCTTGGGGCGGGCCAGATCGATTTCCTGATGGGCCACATTGAGGTCGCCGCAGAAAATGACGGGCTTCGTTTTCGCCAGCTCCGCGACGTGGCGGCGGAACGCCTGGTCCCAAGTCATCCGATAGGGGAGGCGGCGGAGTGCGTCCTGCGAGTTTGGCGTGTAAACATTCACCAGGAAAAAATCCGGATACTCCAGCGTGAGCACACGGCCCTCTTTGTCATGTTCTTCGATCCCGAGACCCGTCCGAATATCGATCGGCTTCTCGCGCGTGAACACCGCCACGCCGGAATAGCCCGGTTTTTGCGCGGAATCCCAATAGCCGTGAAATCCCCCAAGCTCTAACGGGAGTTCGACTTGTTCCGGGCGCGCCTTGGTTTCCTGCAGGCAGAGAATATCCGGTTTTTCTGCCATCACAAAATCACCGAAGCCTTTGCCAATCGTCGCGCGGATGCCGTTCACGTTCCAGGAAATCAGTTTCATCGGCGCGAAGTTTTCACGTCAGACCAGCAACATGCAATCGCCATAGCTGAAAAATCGATAGCGCTGCTCGACCGCCTTACGGTAAGCCTCCATCACCAGTTCCTGCCCGGCGAAGGCGCTCACCAGCATGATCAGCGTGCTTTGGGGTAGGTGGAAATTCGTCAGCAAGCCGCCGACCACCCCGAATTGATAGGGTGGGTGGATGAAGATATCCGTCTCGCCGCGCTGGCCGGAAACCGGGCTGCCGATGGATTCCAAGACCCGCGTCACGGTCGTCCCTACGGCGACGACGCGGCTAGCGGCGTTGACTTTTTCCGCCGTTTCATCGCTCACGACGTAGCGCTCGGAATGCATGATGTGGTCCGCGACGACCTCGGCGCTGACCGGACGGAAGGTGCCCACGCCGACATGCAGCGTGAGGAACGCGTGCGAAATTTTCTCCA
>JBBECN010000266.1:0-1747 GCA_040881795.1 Akkermansiaceae bacterium | reverse complement strand
CAGGCGGGGCGCCTGTGATGTTTGGTCGTGACGGGCGGGACGCCCGTGCCCCCTGGGGGAGGTGGCATCGGCATCTTGCCGATGATGTCTGGTCGTCATTGGCAGGATGCCAATGCCACTTGTGTCTGGTCGTGACGGGCGAACCGGAGTCCCGCCGAGGCGGGGACGTAGATGTCCCCCTAGGCAAACGCCCGTGCCCCCTGACCAAGCCGCCACGCGTTCACCAAACAGTGAGTCGACTTTCGCTCATGTGCACTTCTGTTGCGGCGCTGAAAGGCGCGTTTTGTGCGGAATCCAACCATTTAGCCACCGATGGAGGAGGATACACGGCGAGGAAAGGGGAATGGAAAGGGCTGAAGCTTGAAACCTGAAACTTGAGTGAAAGGGTTGTGGAGCAGGAGGGGGGTGTTCAGTTGGCAGTTTTCCGTGTTCATTGGGTAGGCGTAGGTCAAGACATGGGGTGCCGTGGTGACCAAATTTGAGTTTGAGGGCTGAGGGAATGTTTTGGCTGAACACTGAAGACGGAAAACTGAACACTGCCTCGGGGCCTGGAGGCCCGGGGGTTTTCTCCGTGCTCTCGGTGGTCTCTGTGGTTAAAAAGTGGTCTTGATGCGTGAGATGTTGACCGTGATTGTTTGGTGGGAGGTGGCCCTGTTTGCCTTGTTGCTGGTGCTGGCGGTGGCGGGGAGTTGGTTGTTGCGGCGGGTCTTGCGGGGGCAGTTGCGGCGGGCGCGGGAGGCGGGGCGCTCGGCGCTGCGGATCGAGGTTTTGAAGGCGCTGGTGCCGCTTTTGCAGTGGGGGCTGATGATCGCGGCGCTGGCTTTCGGCTTGCACCAGTTCAAGTTGCCGGGCGCGCTGGAGTCGTGGCTCGACGCGGGTCTGCGGGCGGCCTTCGCGCTGCTGGCGGCGCATGTCGCGGGTTCGGTCGTGGCGGTTTCCTTCCAGCATTGGGCGGATGCGGCGCATGATCGGCCGGAGATGCGCTCGCGGGCGACCTTGGCGCCGGTGATGGCCAAGACGTTTCGCATTTTCTTTTTCCTCCTGGCGGTGCTGCTGATCTTGCAGAACAGCGGCTACAATGTGGCGGGGCTACTTGCCGGGTTGGGCATCGGAGGATTGGCGGTCGCTCTGGCTGCCAAGGAGACATTGGCGAATCTTTTCGGGTCGATCGCGGTGCTGATGGACCGGCCGTTTCAGGTCGGCGACCTCATCCGGCAGGGGGACATCGAGGGGAAGGTAGAAAAGATCGGGCTGCGCAGCACGCGGGTGCGCACGCCGGATGGTTTCCTCGTGTCGATCCCTAACCAGAACGTGACCACATCCGATGTGGTGAACTTGAGCGCGCGGTCCACGCGGCGTCAGGTGTTCACCATCGGCTTGGTCTATGATTTAAGTGCGGACCAGATGCAGGAGGCGGTCGGGATGGTGCGCGAGGTGATCATGGCGCATGCGCAAACGGCGGATGTGTGGGTGCATTGGAAAAATTTCGGGGAGAGTTCGCTCGATATCCAAGTGGTGTATTGGTCGAAGGCGCCGTCATTGAAAGAGTTTCTCGACGCGTTGCAGGACTTGAATTGCGGGATCAAGGCGCGGTTGGATGCGGCGGGATTCGGGTTCGCTTTTCCGACGCGGACGGTGGTTTTGGAGAAGAGTTGAGGGTTGAGGGATGAGAGTTGAGAGAGGGGTGTCATGTCCTGGCATAGGTTGACACGCAAGAGGAGGAAAAGATGAGCACGACAGTGATAAA
>JBBECN010000265.1:5431-10939 GCA_040881795.1 Akkermansiaceae bacterium | reverse complement strand
CCCGTCCCCCGTCCCCCGTCCCCCTGCCCTCCGTCCCCCATGCTCCCCGCCGTCACACTGGTTCACAAAACCGCCATGCCGATCGCCGTGCATGCCGTGTCCAGCTTTGCGCGGCACTTTGCCGGCCGCTACCGGCTGGACATCCACACCGACGGGAGCCCAGACCCCGGTGACGAGGAAATCCTGCTGCAAGCGGCCGCAGGCATGGAATCGAGAATCCTCCGCCCGGGGGATCGCAGGCCGATCCTTGAGGAACGCCTCGCCGGGTTTCCCCGGATCCGCGCTCTTCTCGACGGCGTCGGCTACTTCGCCAAACTCGAATTGCCGATGGTGATCGACCCACCGTTTTTCTACTTCGATTCGGACATTGTCTGGCTCCGGCCAGTTTCCAACTTAACACCGGACTCGGCACCCAACGCCTTCTCCACCGAATCCTGGTCCTGGTACAACGGCGTCGCCAATGATCAGCTATGGATCAAGGCGAAAACACCACGGCGGGTGAACTCGGGATTTTATTATCTGGGCGAGCCTTTCCCCTTCGATCGCATGGAAGACATGTTGGATAAAGGCATGTTCGATTCCTCACTCCCCTACAACACCGATCAGGAGATCATGGCCTATCTCTTCCGGGACATGAAACTCTATCATCCGGAAGACCTCAAACGCAGCCGCCGCAACATTCGCTACGACCTTGCTACCGACAGCAGCGCGGCCCTCCACTTTCCCGGCCAGATGTGGCGGCCACACCTGGACCAAATCGAGCAGCTCCACGGACTTCCCGCCACGGCGGAAACCGCCATCCGCTATCAAAATCCGGTGCCCTTGACCAGATCCGAACTTCTCCGGATGCGCCTCAGCGTCTCGCTTTCCGATTCCCCGCTTCTGAGGAAACCCATCAACCAACTCCGTAAACTGCGCGGAGCGATCCGCCGGTAGGGTTCCACCGCCGGGGGCGGCCGGCGAGAGGAATGCGAACCATCAAGCCCAAGGTACGTCGTTCCGGCTTTTGCTTGAATCCACATTCCCATCTCTTTCGCCTGCGGCCCCGGCGGTGCCGCCCTACCTTCTTCAATCTATCCATGATCTCTCTCAAGTCACTCGTCCGCAACCTGGTGGAAACCGTTGTCAGTTACGACAGCCTCTGGGTCCCCTTGTCCCGCACCTTGGTTCGCGGCAGTCAGTTCCTTTGCGCGATGCGCGACCAGCACGAGGTGGAACGAACCGTCGCAAATCACCCACCCCTCCGCGATGCACTCGAACAGAGGATCATCCTCGCCGGCCCGTTCAAAGGCATGAAATACGGACAAACGAAGGCACTTTGCAGCGCGCTCTATCCGAAACTGCTGGGCACCTACGAGCACGAACTCGCCGGGGCCTTCAACGCCGCCCTGGAAAGCAAGCCGGGCCTTGTCGTTGATGTCGGTGCCGCCGATGGCTATTACGCGGTGGGATTCGCATTCCGGGACCCGGATACCCGGATCATTGCCTACGACCAGGACCCCCGCGCCCGCGCGGAACTTGCGAAACTCGCGGATCTCAACGGGGTGGCCGACCGCATCGAAATCCGCGGTCGTTGCGAACCCCCCGAACTCGCCACCCTCAAGGAGCGGACCGGACTGATGATCGTAGATTGCGAAGGTTTCGAGGAGTTCGCACTCAGTCTTGAAAATATCGCGGCGCTCCGCGACTGGGATTTCATCATCGAGACCCACGACGGGTTCGTGCCCGGCATCACCAAAAAGCTGATCGAACGTTTTCAATCGACCCATCACGTCGAAGTGATCGAGGCGATCCATGATTTCGACAAGATCGACCGCATCCGGGTCCCGCTGTTGGACGGACTGCCCCGTCGCGAGGCGGACAAGGTGCTCGCCGAAGGACGCGAGCATGCGTGCCTGAGGTGGCTGGTTTGCAATTCGAGAAACAGGGGCTGAACCAAATCCACCTACTAAACCAAAAAAAATCTCTTCCACTTTCCATCCATCATGAAAATCGTGAATCAACTTGGTAGAAAACTCAAACAAGCCCTTCGTGCTCGAGGTTTTGACATAGTCAAACACAAGGATCTGCCCGATTGGTTGGCATTACATGAAATTGATATCGTTCTCGATATCGGTGCCAATGATGGTCGCTACGCCACCGAGATCCGCGATGCTGGCTGGGCAGGAAAAATCGTTTCATTCGAACCCCAACCCGCAGTCTTTGAACGCCTTAAGCAGCGGATGACGGGTGACTCCACTTGGTCCGGACATCAGATCGGCCTCGGTAACGAAAATTCGTCGCTCACTCTCAACGCCTATGGAATGGACGTGCTGAGTTCATTCCTTCAGAAAAAGATTGACGATCAGGAAGTCACCAAAATCCAAGTGCCTGTGAAACGCCCGGAGGATATCCTGGATGGCGTTCTGGATGGACGAAAACGACCATTCGTGAAAATCGACACCCAAGGCTTTGAAATGGAAATCATCCGCGGATTCGGCTCCCGAGCGAAGGACATCGTCGGCTGGCAGATCGAACTCAGCGTGGAACCTCTCTATGAAGGACAGCCAATGATGGAAGAAGTCATATCAATCATGCGTGCAAATGGCTTTTCACTCTGGCGGATTCTTCCGGGACTGCGTGACCCAGCGACTCTTCAAGCCTTCGAGTTGGACGGCATCTTCTTCAGGCACCAATGAATTCCAGCTTTCCACCGAACGTCGTTGACAGCGTTGGTTCCCCGTTGGCTGCGCACGGGGAAACTGTTTTCCTGCAAAGAATCTTCGCCGATCTTGAGGCGAGGATGGGGGGGGACTTCCAGAAACTCAAGTTCGTCGTTCACCGACGGGTTTTCGGGGAGTTCGCCGGCAAGCCGATCCGTTTGGATCCGGGCGGGCCGGACCGGGTGCTGATCGTGATCGCCGACGAACGCGAGGTGTTTCCCTGCGAGGAGTTCTTATCCTACAAGGTGGTTTTCCGCGCTTATGGCGCGCCCTCCGGCGGGAAATCCAGGGTTCATCCGTTCCCAGTAGGCTATTTCAACGCTGCCGGAGAAGCGGAATCCGTCCCTTTCGCCCGACGAAAACATGCGGTGTTTTTCTCGGGTTATCTCAACCGCAACCGGCTGGACCTTTACAAACAATTCAGACCGGTGTGGTGGCTTCCAAAACGGAATCTGCCCCATCACAAATACGTGAGAGAGATCGCCCGCAGAGCGCTCGAAAAGTTGACCAAAGAACGGGCATTCCCCGGAGTCTTACCGAGCGGCCACATCGCCTTCACCGAGTGGTTCGGCAAGGGTCTGGCTCCCGAAGAATATGCGCGGACGCTGGCGAATGCCAAAATTGCGCTATGCCCTCCCGGCTTTGAAAGTCATGAGACCATCCGCCATTGGGAGGCCATGCGGCTCGGCTGCGTGGTGATCTCCGCACCACTCCCCCCAAACCGATTCTACAAGGACAGCCCGATCATCGAACTAAAAGACTGGTCGGAACTCATGCCGCTCTTGAAGGATCTTTTATCAAACCCTGAAAGACTCCGGGAACTTCATGTTGCCACGGTACAATGGTGGGAGACCGTTTGCTGTGACGACGCGGTCGCCGCCTACATGGCTAAGGTCATTGAGTCCCCAACCGATTGATCAGGAGTTTTTCGGATTCAACACTCATGCTTTTCAACTCTTGGGAATTTCTGATCCTGCTGGCGGTCACCTGGTCGCTCTATCACATCCCCGTCCCCGAGCTACGACGCAAAACCTGGCAGGTGATGTTGCTGCTGGTGGCCAGCGCACTGTTCTATGCTTGGGAAGAGCCGCGGTTGCTGATTTTGCTGTTCGGCTCATGCATGGTAAATGCGGTGGCGGTGGAGAGAATCCTGTTCTGGAAGAACAGGATGATTTTGAATGATGAATGTTTGATGTTGAATGAAAAGGATGCGCGAAAGCGCGAAGCCTCCATCCAAAATTCAAAATTCAAAATTCAAAATTCTGACTCCCGCGCCCGGCGCTGGCTGTTCTGGACGGTTGCGCTGAACCTCGCATTCCTTGCGTTCTTCAAATATGCGGGGTTTTTGGCGAATCTGTTTCCTGACTCCCTGTTCCCGGTCTCCTGCAAACTCTGGCTCAGTAACATCCCATTGCCGGTGGGCATCTCGTTTTACACGTTTCAAGGGATTTCGCTGGTGGTGGATGTCTGGCGGAATGACATCAGTGGCAACACGACGGAGAAGCTTTCAGCCCGCGGCCGGAATCGCATCACTTCCATTCGGGACACCAGCTTTTACATCTCTTTTTTCCCGCAACTCGTCGCCGGCCCGATCGTCAAGGCTCACGAGTTTGTGGACCAGATCGGAGCGAAGTGTTTTGCGGACATCGACTGGATCACGGTGCGACGAAGCTTGGTGGCCGGATACTTCCTCAAGATCTTCGTGGCGGATAACCTTGCGGAACAAACCGCGTTCCTCAGCGCGGGCGGGGCGGGCCTCGCCAACGCCAGTGCATTGAACAACCTGCCACTGCTCTACGGATACAGCTTGCAAATCTTCGCCGACTTCGCGGGATACTCGCTGATCGCCATCGGGCTGGGCGAGTTGTTCGGCTACAAGCTGCCGCCCAACTTCAACTTCCCCTATCTCTCGTGCAGCATCACCGAGTTCTGGAGACGCTGGCATCTGTCGCTTTCGTCCTGGCTGCGGGACTACCTCTATTTCCCGCTGGGCGGAAACCGCAAGGGGGCGGGGCGCACCTATTTTAACCTGTTCCTTGTCATGTTCCTCGGGGGGCTCTGGCACGGAGCGGCGTGGAAGTTCGCGCTGTGGGGGAGTTTGCATGGGCTGGCGCTCGCGGTGGAAAGATTGATGACGCGCAGGGACGCAGGGACGCCGAGGTTAGAAGATTCCGAATTTGATCAGGAAAAAACACATACCAACCCTCTTCCTCTGCACCTCTGCGCCTCTGCGCGAAAATTCTTATCTTGGTTTGTGACCTTTCACTTGGTCACGCTCCTCTGGCTGACTTTCATGATGCCGGACATGGCGAGCATCTTCGCGTTCTTCAAGAGTCTGGTGAACGGCAAGACCGGGTTCTCCGGCCCGCCGGTGTTTTCGCTGGTGTTCTATGGCTCTATGGTCGTGCTCTACCATGTCTGGGGTTGGCTGCGCGAGCACAAGGAGCATTTCGCCAGCCACCTTTCCAGGTCACCGCTGGAGCCGGTGTTGCATGGGGTGATGGTGTTTCTGGTGCTAACGAATCCCGGCGCGCCGAGAGGGTTTATCTACTTTCAGTTTTGAGAAGATGCTCGCGCAGAGTCGCTGAGGCGCTGAGAGTTTTTGAATGAATCACAGAAAACCGCATTCCTCTTTGCTCTGCGTCCCTGCGCCTCCGCGCGAACAGATCTTCATTCATTAAGAAATCTCGCGCTGAGCCGCTGAGACGCTGAGGTTTTGAATATTACCGGAAGAAACCGATATTCTCCTCCCTCTGCGTCCCTGCGCCTCCGCGCGAACAGATCTTCATTCATTAAGAAATCTCGC
>JBBECN010000265.1:4589-5331 GCA_040881795.1 Akkermansiaceae bacterium | reverse complement strand
GCTGAGCCGCTGAGGCGCTGAGAGTTTCTGGGAATAACCAATCAATCCCACCTCCGCGTCCCTGCGTCTCCGCGCGACATCTCTTCAGACCGATCCCCACATCATGACTGAAAACGAAATAGGAACGCTGATCGTCAAAGCCGCCATCGAGGTTCATCGCGAGTTAGGACCCGGGCTGCTTGAGTCGGTTTATGAGGCAGCGCTTGCCCACGAATTGGAGTGCTGCGGCCTGCTGGTCAAAGCACAGGTTCCGGTTTCCGTTTCCTACAAAACTGTTCATTTCGATATCGGCTTCAGGATGGACTTGTTGGTGAATGACATGGTAGTCATCGAACTCAAATCCGTTGAGCATTTGCTGCCTGTCCATCGGAAGCAGATTCAAACTTATCTCCGGCTTTCAAGGAAAAGACTTGGTTATCTCCTGAACTTCGGTGCCGCCCTAATGAAGGAAGGCATGGTCCGCGCCGTGAATGGATTGCCTGAATAGAATATCGCGCTGAGTCGCAGATAATTTCATTCTCTTTATTTGATAAATCCAAAATCAAAGCACTCATATCCCTCCTCCCCTCCGCGTCCCTGCGGCTCCGCGCGACATCGCATGTAAGAGTCTCGCGCCGAGACGCTGAGGCGCTGAGGATTTAAAGCTATTCAAATTCCCTGAAGAACCAATCCGAACATTTCCCCTCCGCGTCCCTGCGGCTCCGCGCGACATCGCATGTAAGAGTCTCGCGCCGAGACGCTG
>JBBECN010000265.1:0-4489 GCA_040881795.1 Akkermansiaceae bacterium | reverse complement strand
TGAGGATTTAAAGCTATTCAAATTCCCTGAAGAACCAATCCGAACATTTCCCCTCTGCGTCCCTGCGGCTCCGCGCGACATCGCATGTAAGAGTCTCGCGCCGAGACGCTGAGGCGCTGAGGATTTAAAGCTATTCAAATTCCCTGAAGAACCAATCCGAACATTTCCCCTCTGCGTCCCTGCGGCTCCGCGCGAAATTTTATTTTCCATGTCCTACATCGTTCCATTCGTCTTCACCCTGGCCCTCTGTTTTGCCGCGCAGACGCTCGCACTACACGCTGTCGGCGGACGCACGGCGAAGAGTGAATCCAATTTCTTCTCCTCGCTCGGCCGGATCCAGGCTGGGGCACGGGGGGAGGCGGAGGTGATGTTTCTGGGGTCTTCGATCACCGGCCGGCTGCCGGACCGGGCGCAGGGATTTCCTGGCACCGCCAACATGGGCTGCGACGGCGGGAGTGCGGTGGATGCGTTGCGGGCGATGGATGCGGGGATCTTGCCGACCGCCCCCACCCTCATCATCGAGGCGAACACCCTGCAACTGGCGCTGGAGGAAAAACCGACGGAGATCGGTCAGGCGATGCGTAAGCCATGGTTCCAGGTGGGATTGCAGGTGCCTGGTCTCGCTGCCTATGCACGTCCCTCGGCTTTTTTTTACAGCAAGCTGCTGGCCCGGAGAATCGGCGGATTCGGTGAGGCGGGCGGCGACGACGATCTTGGGGTGAGCAGCCGACCGCTGATGGTTCAGGAAGTGGTGGACGTTTCCGTCACTCAGCGGCAGGACGAACTGATTGAAGAGGTGGCCGGCATTCTTGGCAGGCTCCGGAGCAAGGGCAGCAAGGCGATCATGGTCTGGCTACCACCCGCCCGGGGGGATGGCTCTCCTCCGCCGGCGTGGGTCCTGGAAATGGCCAGGCGGAGTGGAGTTCCCTACTGGGATCTGGGTCAGGAAGCCGCGGCGGGAACGGTCACCCTGACCGATGGCGTCCACATGGCCGCACCGAGCGCGGCACGGACGATGCGGAGTGTGGAGAAGATTTTGGGTGGTGAATTTTGAATGTTGGATGGGAGAGATTTGAACCGGTATGCGACCGGAGCGCCGACATTCTGTCGGCTGCCGGTTGGCGACATTCTGTCGCCCTTCTGAATTCAGCGGACAGCATGTCCGCATCCCGCCAGCTTTCAGAATGAAAGCGCTCCAGCCCCAAAGCCTATCCCACATGGCCGGAACAACGGTAAGGCAGATCCACCCATTTCACCTTTCCCCCGCCATGAAATCACTCTTTATGCTTTTTCTGCTATTGTTTTCAGGGCTTCTGCATTCGCAATCGCTTACCATCATGCCTGGCGACCAAGTCGTTCCGGTCACAGGCTATGCCGTCCGACTTGAATTTCACACGGATGGGGATAAATACTATCAGATCGAATCCTCGGAAGATCTCTCACGGTGGTCCAATGAAGGTTTCGCCTTTCGCGGGATCGGCGGCCAGATGTCGGCTCTCGTTTCCAATCACAATCTACCCAAGCTGTTCTACCGGGTGCGGAACAACGCTGCGGTTGCTGAGATCGCTCCAGTCAATCCCTATGGTCCTAACGCCGTGATCGGAGTTCCGGGTCCGCCAGGTCCGGTCGGTGGCATCGGTCCAAAAGGAGACCAGGGCGAAGATGGGCCTCCCGGCATTACTGACGGGACACCCACTTTGAGCGCCGCAGCGCTTGCCAATGCTCTCGGCTACACTCCTGCACCCAGCAGCGAGAACGGTCGCCGGCCCCAATTCTACGACGATTTTTCCCTCTGGTCGAACGGCTCCATCATTACCACCGGAACGCAACCGCTCATCGGCCGCCCCTACCACTTCACCGGTGGGACGGCGGAAAACCTGACCATCACCAATGGCGGAGCCCGTCCGACCGGAGAGACACTTTACTACATGGGCACCGAACTGGACGGGCCAGTCGAATCTGTTGGAATGGAGCTATCCTACATCGATGGTCCGGTCCCAACGGGCCGTGAAGCGGACCTTACCCTGCTCATAGGCACCTACGATTTTTGGCAGGGTCGCCCAATCATCCATATCCGCTTGAGACGCAACCAAGTGGCCGTCGAGGTGGGAACCAGTAACGGGTTCACAGGGATTTTTCAAAAGTTTGCCTCAACGCCCAAACGCACTTCCAGTATCCGCAGTGTCTCCACGGTTGGAATTCAGGGTGACATGCTGGTCATCGTCCATGACGGCCAACGCCACATCGTCCGTGACTCGCGCATCGCCGAATACAATGGCAAATACTTGTTCTTCGAAACCGGCACGGGGCCGCTTTACGATGCGTATCCAGTCCTTCACCGCATTTGGGCGAACGCCCCGGCGATTGGCGGTTCGTCCGGTTTCGGCGTACAACCGTATTCGGATGCTCTCGACCGGATCGCGAGGGGAACACCTGTTTTCCCCGGACAGGTCGTCATCGGAGGAAACAGCAATAATGGATACAATGACAGCCTCGTGGTGAACGGCCAAGTCCGTGCCGCTGGAAGCTTGATCGGCATGTGGGGAGCTCAAAACAACTACCCCGCTCCCCTGTGGCCAGGAGCGGCATCATTGTTAGTCAGTGCGGTGACCACTCCGGTGTCGAGCTTGCCGGGGCCTACGCAGAGCCAGCTCCGTGCAGAAGCACTCAGTCCCGGCTACCTCTCGGCACACGGATCGTCCATGCGCTACAAATTCATCGGCTCACTTGCGGACAACGTAAATCCAAAGCGCATTGGATTGAACGTCGCGGGGGGCGAGGTCTGGTCAAGCGCCCCCCTTCCAACAGGTGCCGGCATCTGGGACCTCGAAGTCTTTTGGTTCGCCAACAGTGGCGCCAGCCACAATCTCCATATCAAATTCACCTGCGGTGGAACCGTTTCCCAAGGTTGGCATTCACGCTCCTACGCCAATACCGTCAACATGGAGATCAAGGCCTCCGGCACCAACGCAGGTGACATCACTCTGCAGGGCGGCACCATCCACCTCGACGCGCTGGTGCGCTGAGGTTTTTCAGATCAGGGCGGAAGGTACCGCTCCTTTTCCTCCACGTCCCGAATCGGTCCGGCCCCACCGCCCGATGGCGGACAAGTGAGCGCGGCGAGGCCGCCACACCCTGCCTTTCCACCTATGAAAATTCTCGTCTCCGCCTATGCTTGCAACCCTTACGGAGGGTCCGAGCCCGGGGTCGGCTGGACGGCCGTCTGCCGCATGGCACGCGATCACGACGTCTGGGTCTTGACGGACTGCCACAACCGCTCCGGTTGGGATAAGGCGGCACTCGAAGGAATCATTCCCTCCAACGTCCAAGTGCGGTTCCTGCGGGATCGCAGCGCTTGCAGCGAGAACCGGCTCGTCGCCCATTTGCAGAGCTGGCTGAACTACGCGTCGTTCAACCGTCAGATACTGGCTGCGGCAAGGGCATGGCACACGGAGGAAAGTTTCGATCTCTGCCATCAGGTGACCATCGCGGGTTGGCGGATGCCTTCACCGCTCTGGCAACTGCCAATTCCTTTCGTCTGGGGTCCAATCGGCGGGGCGGGATACATCCCCCGCGCGTTCCGACCGATGTTGAGCACCGCCTCGCGCCTGTTTGAATCGCTGCGCGATCTGAATACTTTCATTTCAAGCCGCTCCAAATCCTTCCGCGACTGTGTCCAAAACACCGCAGTCGTTTTCGCCGCAAACCAGGAAACCGAGGAGTTTCTACGACCGTTCCGAGGTGACCGTCCGATGGTGCGACTGCCGATCGCGTCTTTTCCCAAAGAGAAGGTCGAACAACTTCGCAGGCCACCGCAAAGCGACCTCCCGAATCGTCCGCTGCAATTGTTCGCAGGCGGCAACATGGAGGGACGAAAAGGAGTGAGTCTCGCTCTCCGCGCTTTGGCAATCGTCGCCTCCAAAGGGGTGGACTTCCATTACACCGTGGCCGGTGGCGGCCCCGAGATCGGACCATTGAAAATTCTAGCCAATCAACTCAAGCTGGGAGAGCGTGTGACTTTTCACCCCGGTTACCAAGGAGACGCCTACTTGGGAGCGCTGCACGAGTCTGACGTTTATTTCCTTCCCAGCTTCCGGGAAAGCACACCGGTCACCCTGCTCGAAGCCTGCCTGGCGGGCTGCTACCCTGTCGTCGCCGACACCAGCGCCCAAGGCGAGATCGTCCGACTCGTAGGCGGCCATGCGGTGCCTGTCGAAACCATCGACTCATTGATCGAAGGCCTGGCCAATGCGATCCTCTGGTGCGCCGCACATCGCGACGAACTTTCCTGTCTCGCGGATGAATCCGCAAAACGGGTGGCGGAACATTTTTCATCCGCCCACTACCAGAGCACTCTGGACAAAGCGTATGAGATTGCGCTGCGCGTGTGAGGAAATTGGTAGTTGGTAGTTGCCGGTGAGAGACTGGTACGAGCGAGACACCTAACAGCCACCGTCCACCGTCCACCGTCCACCGTCCACCGTCCACC
>JBBECN010000264.1:0-10965 GCA_040881795.1 Akkermansiaceae bacterium | reverse complement strand
TATCCGTGCTTTCTGTGTAATTTGACTCGTTGTTTTAGCCAGTCTGCTCGTCCATGTCCGCTGCGCTCCCATTGTGGTTAATATCTTCCGATGACGGATTAGGTTTTTAACCAGGGAATTGGGATGATTAGAAGGATTGGGGATGCGGGGATGGGCGGCAATGGGCGGCAATGGGCGGCAATGGGAGGTCGGAGGCGGCGGGGCATTGGCGGTTCAGGCGCATGCCAACGAGGACGTTGGCGTTCCCGGGGATGGATTGATTTGCCGCAAAAGAACGCAAGGAACACAAGAATAAGAATTTGGAAAGTCGGGGTATCTCCACCCGGAGGATGAGTCACATGCTTACCTTAAGAACCCACAAGTTTTTGCTTTTGCGATCTTTGAGGTCTTTTGCGGCTAGTGTCGCGTAAAATATAAATTGGCGGCAGGCTAAGGAGGGTGGACGAATGGCACGTAGTTAAGGCCAATTCCGAAGAGTTAGACCCGGAGCAAGATGCTCCGGCAACGGTCTGGAGCGAGACGCTCCAGCCACGATGCGCCGATGATCAGCTTAACTACGTGCCATTCGAGGGTGGACATTTCTATCCGCCGAGCTAGTGCGGTGCGCAAGACCCGGCGCGAAGCACTTTTCTTACGCCCGCCATTGGCAGCACGACAATAAGGTCGTGCCTCCTTATCCGGCAGTTTGTGTTTTACGCGACGCTAGACCCATTCGTTGGATTCGTTGGATTCGTGGTGCTTTTTTTGAAATGACTTTCTGTGATTGAGGTTTCTTTGGGCATGGCGGCTGGAAACCGCCGCCACGGATTAGGCACGCTGCCGCCCTTGGTGGCACTTCGGGAATGGGCCGGGATCGCCGTGAGGGCTTTTGGGAGTCGCCCTAAAACTGCGCCGGCCGTCTGAATTTCTACAGATCCAAAATCAAAAATCGAAGTTTCTCGATCGTCAATCAAACCGCGTGGCGGGTGGGTCGCTGAGTTTGGAAGACGATGAAGATTCAGGCACCACGAATCCTACGAATCTGACGAATCCTTGGAGAGGATGAAATCGAGAAGATTTGAAGGATCTCGTCCATCTTGGTCTGCGTGTATCCCGTTCAAACGCGCGGTCGCCCCCGATCATTCTGAGCAATCACGCCAGCCGCATCGGCGGATTGTCGGAAATTTCTTGAAAGAAATAGAAATCGCCAATCTTGACGGGGAGGGTTCATCAGCTCTATGACGCTGGTTGTGTCACGCAACATCTTACTGCTTGCAGCCTTGGGAGCCCTCACTTCGCCCGTATGGGGCCAGACTTGGGAGCGGGAGGATATCGGATTTGAAAACATCCAAAGCCGCGCGCGGGACTTGGCGAACAAGCCCTACGTGGCGCCGAATCGTGAAAGTTTGCCGGAGTGGATGAACAATCTGACTTACGACCAATACCGTGATATCCGCTTCAATCCGGATCAGGCGCTGTGGTCGGCGGACAAGCTGCCATTCCGCGCGATGTTTTTCCATCCGGGCTACCTTTACCGCGAGCCGGTGGTGCTCAATGAATTTACCAGCACCCACCAGCAGCAAATCCGTCTCGCCGAGGCCTACTTCAACTACGGCCCGCTGATCAGCAAGCACGGCGAACTACCCGCCGATGGTGGCTTTGCCGGATTCCGCTTGCACTCGCCGCTGAACAATCCGGAGGTTTATGACGAATTGGCCGTCTTCCAAGGGGCGAGTTACTGGCGCGCCCTCGGCAAAAATCAACGTTACGGGATTTCCTCGCGTGGCATTGCGGTGGACACCGGCGTGGACGGAGCGAGCGAGGAGTTCCCAAGTTTCCGCGAATTCTGGCTGCGCAAACCGGACGCCGATAGCACCGAGGCGCGGGTTTACGCCCTGCTTGACGGCCCTTCCTACTCGGGAGCCTATCAGTTCCGCATCGATCCCGGCAACACCACCGTCATCGAGGTCAAGGCGGTGATTTTCACCCGCCGCGAGGTAAAGCGGCTCGGAATCGCACCGATGTCGAGCATGTTCTGGTTTGGCGAAAACTCGCGCCGCCGCTTCGACGACTTCCGCCCGGAGGTGCATGATTCCGATGGCTTGGCGATCCGCATGAGCACCGGCGAGCGCCTGTGGCGACCGATTTCCAACGACTCGGACAAGGTGGAACTCAGCTTTTTCGACATGGAAAAATGCGATGGTTTCGGCCTGCTGCAGCGTGACCGCCGCTTTAGCGCGTATGAGGATGGCGAGGCGGACTACCACCTGCGCCCATCGCTCTGGGTCGAGCCGACCTCCGATTGGGGACCTGGCCGGGTGATGCTGATGGAAATTCCGACCACCAACGAACTCACCGACAACACCGTGGCAATGTGGGAACCCGCCAAAATCCCGCAGCCCGGCGATCGCATTGAATTCGCGTATCGCCAGCATTGGACGATGAATGACGATCCATCGATCGCCGATGGACGGGTGGTCGCCACCCGCACAGGAGTCCACGATTGGCAGCCCGAGCAGCGGACCATGGTGATCGAGTTTGCCGGAAATGCGATCAATCAACAGACCGAGACGCCTCTCACCCCCTTGGTCCAAGCCGTCGGCCCCGGCGCGGACCGAGTGAAGATCCAAGGAATCACGATTCAGCCGATGCCGGACGCGCGCTGGCGCGTCGCCTTCCAACTCGCCCCGGCCGCCGAGGGTGGCAAGCTGGCTGACATCGGCCCGGTCGAACTTCGTTGTTGCATCAAGCGCGGAGAAAATTTCCTCACCGAAACATGGGTCCACCGCGTCACTCCTTAGACACCCTGCGTCCGCTTAACGAGCTGGAGCTCAATGAGTGGGAAGAGGCCTACGCCGCCGTCGAGGCCTACCTCCAAGCGCTACGTCTGCGCAATCGTCTGCTCGTTGCGGAACTCGTCCGCAGCATTCTGTGGCGCGCCTCCGCCCGCCGGGTGACCGAGCCAGAAAAGCCCGCCCGCCTGCTGGCGATGGAAGAGGCGCTGTCCGAAGTGGCGGAATGGACGCAAGACGTGCTCGATGTGCCTTTGGAAAACCGCCGCCTCGCCGCCCGTGGCCGACTTGCCCTGTTGCTGGCTGGCATGCCAGGAAAATGGCAGGGCGTTTTTCTCACCCCCGCGCCGTGGCCACCCGAGTTTGTGGATGCGATGAAGCGCTCCTATCTCGCCGCCGGCCCGCAGTTTGCCGAGCTGACCATGATCCCGAAGCCTCTGGAGCTCAACGCCATCGGCAGCGGAGCCGCGCAATGGTGGGAAACCATGGACCGCCGGCCCATCGTCCGCATCATGTTCATCGGCCTGTTGATCAGCTTGATCATCCTCACCGTTTGGTTCTTCACCTATGGAAATATCTGATCACCCACCCGGTGAGAACACCCCGGCATTTTTCGGGCGTTTCCGCATGGTTCTGCGGCGCACTTTGTTCTTTGGCAGCGTCGTCATCGTGAATGTGGTGGCCAGTTTGTGGTTGGCTGATCTTTTCTGGCGCATGGGTTTCCAAAAAGCCCATTTCCCGCTGCTCGCGATTTTCGTCCTGCTCAACGGCCTGCTCACACTGGGCTCCTTCCACGCGATTTTCGGTGCCATTGACATGTTGCTCGGGCGCAAGCGCTCGGTCCGCATCACCAAGCTCGCCGATGAGGCAGGCGGCCCGCTGCTCAAGCGCCATGCGGTGGTGATGCCCGTTTACAATGAGGACAGCGTGAAAACCTGCGGCCGGATCGAGGCGATCTACCGCTCCATCGAGGCCACCGGCCACCTCGCGTCGTTTGACTTTTTCATCCTCAGCGACACCCGCGACCTCGATCTTTGGGTGCTGGAGGAAACCGCTTGGACCAACCTCTGCCGCCGCCTCGAAGCCTTCGGCCAAATTTATTACCGCCGCCGCAAGACCAATGAAAACCGCAAAGCCGGCAACATCGGCGACTTCGTCCGCACCTGGGGAGGCCGCTACGAATCGATGCTCGTGCTCGATGCGGACAGCCTGATGGACGGCGCGGACATCGTGAAAATGACCCGGGTGATGGAGGCATACCCGCGCCTCGGCATCCTCCAAACACCGCCGCGCCTGATCCGCGGCTCATCGATTTTCACCCGTCTGCAACAATTTGCGATGCGCCTTTACGGGCCTCTTTTCATTCGTGGGCTCAACTATTGGCAACTCAGCGGTGGCAGTTATTGGGGCCACAACGCGCTGATCCGGCTGGAGCCGTTTTCCCAATACTGCGAGCTCCCGGCACTCCCCGGGCGCGAGCCGTTCGGCGGGCGCATCCTCAGCCACGACTTCGTCGAGGCCGCCCTGATGGTCGCCAAAGGTTGGGAAGTCTGGCTCGCCTGGGACATCGAGGGGACTTATGAAGAAGCTCCGCCGACGCTGGTCGATCACCTCATCCGCGACCGCCGTTGGTGCCAGGGAAATTTGCAACATCTGTGGCTCATTTTCGCCCGCAAGCTGCCATTCTCCGTCCGCATGCACCTTTTCATGGGCATCATGGCCTACCTTGGCAGCCCACTGTGGTTCTTGTTTCTGGTGCTCGGCACTTGGGTGGCGTGGGATCGCTACTCCAGCGAACTCAGCCAGCTGCCCTTCGAGAGTTACGTGGACCGCTGGTTCAACATCAACGGGATGGAGCAAAGCATCATCCTGATGATCGGGGTTTTCTCGCTGTTGTTCCTGCCCAAAATTCTCGCAGTCACCGGAGCGATCCTCACCCCCGGCATCCGCCGCTCGTTCGGCGGTGCCATTCCGATTGCGGTGGGAGCGTTTCTTGAAACCCTGGTTTCCATGCTGTTGGCACCTTGCATCATGGTCGCACACACGATGATGGTCCTCAGCATCGTGCTCGGGCGGGCCGTCGGTTGGGGAAATCAAAACCGCGAGACCGACGGCACGTCATGGGGTGACGCCTTCCGCTTTCATGCGATGCAAACCATGCTCGGCGTGGTGTGGGCCGGCATCGCCCTCACCATCGGCTACAAGGCGAAGACCCAAATCGGCAGCGGCAGCGACTACTCATTTGCCATCTGGATGAGTCCGATCCTGCTCGGCCTTTTACTCGCGGCACCGGTATCCGTCTGGACCAGCCGTGCCCGCTACGGCCGCGCCCTCGCCCGGCACAAAATCCTGGCCACTCCCGAGGAACTCAATCCACCGGAAATCATCAAACTCGCCGACAACGCGACCGCCGCGGTGGATCCCGCGCTCGACGCTTCGCAGGAAGCCCGGCGCGGCATCATCGCCGCCGTCGTCGATCCCTATGTCAACGGCGTCCACGTCTCGCTGCTCGAACATTCAGAGCTTCACGAAAAAGACGCCGCACTCGCCGAGCGCTGCCTCACCGAAGGCCCCGGCGGACTTTCCAAAAACGAGCTGTCCGAATTGCTCTATCAGGCCCCCGCCATGCTGATGATGCATCGCGCGGTGTGGCTTCGTTCCACCGAAGGCATCCACAATGTTTGGACCCAAGCCGTCGAAAGTTATCGCCGACGACTTGACCAACCCGCTAACGTCGAATCCAATTAAAGTCTTACGGCCATGCTCCAGCTCAATCCAGACCTCACCGATCTCGTTTCCGATGCCGCCACCGGACTGCTGGAGCGTTTCCAAGCCCGGGCGACCATCACCGCCGCCGCGCCCGGACGCGTCAATCTCATCGGCGAGCACATCGACTACTGCGACGGTTTTGTGATGCCGTTCGCGATCGACCGCTACATCGTCATCGCCGGTTGTGCGAATGGCACCACCAATGCGCGCATCACCTCGGCGCTCGGCGAGGAAATCGCCGTGCTCGATCTCACGCTGCCGCAAGTCGTCAGCGTGCCGAAGTGGGCAAATTACCTGCGCGGCGTGATTCGCGGTTTCCAAGACCGCGGACATCACATTCCCGGCTTCGACGCCTACATCCTGTCCTCCGTGCCCGGCGGCGCGGGTCTATCATCGTCAGCCGCACTCGAATGCGCGATGGCGACATTTCTCGAAGGCCTGCTAGACACCGTGCTCGACACCCGGGAAAAGGCGCTGCTCTGTCAGAAAGCCGAGCACGATTTCGCCCACGTCCCCTGCGGCATCATGGACCAATTCGCCTCCGCCTTCGGCAAACCCAACCGTCTCGTACTCATCGATTGCCAGACCGGCGAGCCCGAGCTCGTGCCTTTTGAAAATCCGGATCTCACCGTCCTCATTTCCAACACGATGGTTCATCATGAGCTCTCGGATGGCGGCTATGCGGTCCGCCGCAAGCACACCGAAGAGGGCCTCGCCATCCTCGGCAAGGCGTCGTGGCGTGATGTCACCTCCGCCGATGTCCAAGCCAATTGGGAAAAACTCGGCGACCCCATCAACCGCCGCGCACGCCACGTGGTCGGCGAGATTTCCCGCACCATCGCCGCCGCCGCCGCACTCGCCCGCAACGATTTCGAAACCCTCGGCCCGCTCATGGCCGCCAGCCACGACTCGCTGCGCGACGACTTCGAAGTCTCTTGCAAAGAACTTGACCTGATGGTCGAAATCGCCCGCAAGATCGGTCGCACCGGCGGCGTCATCGGCGCGCGCATGACCGGCGGTGGTTTCGGCGGATCCACCGTCACTCTCTGCGCATCACGCAATGCCTTCGAGATTGCCGCAACCTTGTCCACCGAATACGAAAAAGCGGCCGGCATCACGCCACAAATCTTTGCCTCAAGACCGTCCCAAGGCGCTCATTTGATCGTGAAGTGACCCTGCCTAGGGATGCTGAAACCAAAAACAAAGCGGGACGCGATCAAGGGCCGGGTGGCCTTCCGCGAGGCCTTGGCCCTGTGGTTTTCCCGTCATGGCAAAGACTACCCGTGGCGGCGGACACGCGAGCCGTATGCGATCCTCATCTCGGAGGTGATGCTCCAACAGACGCAGATCGCGACGGTGTTGGGAAAAGGCTTCTACGTTCGCTTTTTGGAAACGTTCCCGGATGTCAAATCTCTAGCAGCAGCCGACGACGCGCGGATGTTGAAGGCGTGGGAAGGACTTGGCTACTATCGGCGTGTTAGAATGCTGCGGGAGACCGCGCGGACGGTGATCGCCGGGCATGGCGGAAGCTTCCCGGCGGAGGCCGAGGCACTGATGCAACTGCCCGGCGTGGGACGTTACACCGCCGGCGCGCTGCGCGCCTTCGCCTTCGATTTACCCTCCGCAGTGGTGGATGGAAATGTGGCTCGCGTCTTGTCCCGGGTGATGGATTCCAACGATCCGGTGGATGACACCGCAGGCCTCAAACAACTCTGGGCTTGGGCCGAAACACTGGCCGATCCCGAGCAACCGCGGATTTACAATTCCGCCCTGATGGAGCTGGGGCAGACAGTCTGCAGGCCCGGCGTGCCAGATTGCCTGAGCTGCCCAGTGGCGGAATTTTGTAAAACCCGCAACCCGGAAACCCTTCCGGTGAAGCGCCAGAAAACCACCATCACCGCCGTGGATGAACACGCACTTTGGGTGCGCGATGCCGCGGGCCGCCTGCTGCTCCACCGCGAGGCCGCGAAACGGCGCGAAGGATTGTGGAAACTGCCCACCCGCGAGTCGGCGGAAATTTCCAAGATGCCCGTTCTCACGGAGCACCGCTACGCAATCACCCGCTACCGGGTGACGCTGCGAGTGCATGACGGCGCAGGCCGTAATTTCCAACCGGCCGCCGACGAAAGCTGGGTGGCTGCCGACCAAATTCTCGCGCTTGCGATGCCCTCCCCATTCCGGCGTGTGATCGAGCGATTGTTGGAGGAAAGCTGAAATCGGGTGTGACGAACGCGTCTGGCTGTGCTTTCCTCAATCCGGATGGATTATTTTCTTCGGTTGTCAGGCGTGTTGGGGATCGGTTGCCTGTTTCAATCCTGTGCGGTTTCCCCGCCGCCGGATCAAGTCGCCCCCACCCGGATGACCCGACAAATCGTCGCGGAGCGGGTGAGCGCCGTGGTGGTGACCGAGCGTGCAGACCTGACCAGCTGGGTGGGACGCAACTTCGTTTCCTCCCAAGCCCCGGAAGATGCGGACGGCGGCTCGGCGGCACCGATCGCGGGTGATGGTTATTTTTTGACGGCAGATCACGTGTTGTCGCAGATGGACGGCCGGAATATCTTCGTCATTTACGGCCAAGGCTCGGGGCTGTCTCCCGCCAAGGCCCGCGTGGTGTGGCGCTCCGCTTCCGCCGATCTCGCCCTGCTGCACATTCCGGCAAAAACTCCGTATTATTACCGATGGACGCCGCCCGAGCGCTGGCTACCAGCGGGAAACCGGGTGATCCACGGCGGGATTGCCACCGGGTTCAAATCCGGAGAGGGCGTTCTTGGCACCTCACTCGGCCCCGAGGGACCGTTCACCCGCAACCGCACCTTCAAAATGGATATCCCGCTCCAGCCAGGCGATAGCGGCGGGCCGGTGGTGGATGCCCACGGTGGGCTGGTGGGAATCAACTCGGCGGTCGAATTCCTCATCCCGATGGAAACCGCGTTTTTCGTCGATTCCGAAGGCAACCGCCCTAACACCCGGATGTTAGACCAGCTGATGCAAAGTGACCGAAACCGAAACAATCGCACGAAAATCCCGTAGTCTTTTCATCCAATGGCCACGATGACACAAAGACTCGGCGCGGCCGCCGCCTGCGCGATGCTGTCCTCCTGCGGTGTGGTGGAATCACCATTGATTCCGGGCAGCTCCGCCGCCGCCGCAAAAGACCAGATCATGCTGGTGAGAAGCGAGCCACCGTCATTCGGGTATCGTCGGCTCTCCACCCAGGCCACGGCCCATCCGGATCTGCGCGTCTTCATCGGGCAACGCGGGCTGCCGGATTTTCTAGCAGAAACCGGTAACTCGGAGCGCTCCTATTTGATCCTTTACTACCTCAAAGACCGCGAGGCCTTCGCCTGCCGCACCCGCGCAGGTGACAAACAAGCAGTCGAATTCGCCGGACCCTATCCAATCACCGACCGGGAATTCAAAGTGCTGAACACCTTTCGCGAAAACACCGCACAGACGCCGGGCAAAGATTGATCGACTCACCAAACGGTGCCGCCCGATTTTCGGAAGATCAACTCACGCCCTGCCGCAAACGATAATCCCGCGGTGAAAATCCGGTGATCTTGCAAAACTGACGGGAGAAATAGTTGCTATCGTTGAACCCAACGTCGAAGGCGATTTCGGTGATGCGCCGGTCGGTGTGACGCAGCAGGTGGCGGGCCCGATTGATCCGTTGCTCGATCACCCATGCCAGCGGCGAGGCTCCGGTGGCCGATTGGAAAACCCGCAGAAAGCTCCGCTGGGACATCTGGGCAATGCTGGCCAATTCCTCCAGATCCACCTCGCGATGGATGTTCCGCTCCAAGTGGGAAAGCGCCTCGCCAAGCCGCAACAAGGCCCGCCCGTCCGGCGACGGGCTCTTGCCATAACAGCGTGAAAGCATCCCGATGATCTGCATGAAACAGGCCATCGCCATGAAGCCAAATCCCGGCTCGCGCGATTTCAACTCCCCTTCCAAGCGCTCCACCAACTCGGTGACCTGGGCCAATTCCTTGCCACTCAGGTGCAGCCTGCCCTTCGCCGGTTGGCGGGTGCGCCATGCGGGCTCCAAGGTGAAAAGCGCATGATATCCGGCCACTGACGGCAAGTCTTGCAGCCCCATGTTCAATTGGTTGGGTTGATAGAGAATGTTGAGCAACCGCAAGTCGTCGAGGTCGCGGTATTCATGCACGCGGGAACCGGCGATGACAAAAACATCGCCAGCCGTCATCTCCCACGAATCGCTGCCTGTGACATGCAGGCATTTCCCGCCCAACACGATTACCAACTCGGCAAATTCATGCGCGTGGGGTTCGAAATGCTCCTGCGGCTCCCGGCGCTCGACGCTGATTGGGAAGCCATCGGGATGGAACCATTCGTCAATTTTCAGGATGCGTTTCACTGGCGGAATCGTGCTTGTTTTTGGCAAAACAATGGAGGTTTTTCTGAGTTTTTTCCACGACACTCCAAAACCTCGTTCCACTCCATCATGGCCAAGTCCATAAAATCCATCGCCCAGTCCTACAAACTCGCCCAAGCCCAATACGCCGAACTCGGCGTCGATACCGAAGCCGCTATGGCGAAATTGGCGACCATCCCGATTTCCCTCCACTGCTGGCAGGGTGACGACGTCGGCGGTTTCGAAAACTCCGGTGAAGGCCTCAGCGGTGGCATCGCCGTAACCGGAAATTACCCGGGCAAGGCCCGAACTCCGGATGAACTCCGCGCCGATCTCGACAAGGCGCTCTCCCTCATTCCCGGCAAGCACCGCCTCAACCTCCACGCCTTCTACGGCGAATTCGGTGGCAAAAAAGTCGAGCGCAACGACATCCGCCCCGAACATTTCAAAGGCTGGATCGATTGGGCGAAAGCCAATGGCATGGGCATGGATTTCAACCCCACCTGCTTCGCTCACCCGAAGGCCGCCGATGGATTCACCCTCTCGCACCCGAAAAAAGCCATCCGTGATTTCTGGATAGAACACTGCATTGCATCCCGCGAAATCGGCGCAGCGATGGGCAAAACGCTCGGCTCGCCGACGGTCACGAATGTATGGATCCCCGATGGCTACAAGGACACCCCCGTCGATCGCCTCGCGCCACGCCAGCGGCTGTCGGATTCGCTCGATCAGGTGTTCGCGAAAAAACTCAATCCAAAGCACCATCTCGACGCCGTGGAGTGCAAACTTTTCGGGATCGGCAGCGAAAGTTATGTCGTCGGCTCCCATGAATTCTACATGGGCTATGCGATCAAAAACCAAAAGGTGCTCTGCCTCGACGCCGGCCATTTCCACCCCACCGAAGGCATCGCGGACAAACTCAGTTCCGCGCTGATGTATGTGCCTGAAATCCTGCTCCACGTCAGCCGCGGTGTCCGTTGGGACAGCGATCACGTCGTCATCCTCGATGATGCGCTGCAATCCATCGCCGCCGAGCTGGTGCGCAACAAG
>JBBECN010000263.1:0-1773 GCA_040881795.1 Akkermansiaceae bacterium | reverse complement strand
AACCGGAAAGACGTCTACCGATAGACTCCGAGAGGGTAGCTTCTCGTTGTCCGTTGACCGAGTGCCCGATCGATCGTGCTACGGTATGACGGTATGGAAACCGTGACCATTTCGCCCGAGTTCCAAGTTGTTATTCCGCAGAAAGTCCGTGAGGCCATGGGCCTGCGCTCTGGCGGGAAAGTGAAGGCGCGGTAGAACGATCTCGTTTGTTCCCGATGTGACCCCGTTCCGCAAAATCCGTTCCCAAAATTCAATAGTGCTGCTACCTCTGGAAGTCGCATGAAAGTTTTACTTCTTTTACTCGTTTCCGGCGTTTCGGGCCTGTGTGCTGATTCCTGTCACCTGATTGTGCAAACTTTGACCGGTGACGGTAAGGATGACGGCACGAATGCCGGTGTTTACCTTCGCATCAACGACCTCAAGACTAAGCATCCGCTTGATGATCCAAAAAAAAATGACCGGCAAGCGGGAGCGGAAAACGTCTATCCGGGGATTCTGCTTGATGTGAAACCGGAGGATATCGAGACGCTCACTCTTGAAATCGACGGCGAAGATGCTTGGTTTCTCAAGCGTATCAGTTTCCGCGTGGTTTGCGGCGACGCTTCGAGCGAGGAACTCGTGTTTCGCAGGCGTGATTGGTTGTCCACAGCAAAGGAGTCCGTCTATGCACGGGACTCTGTGAAATACACTATCGACGGGAAGCTGGCGCTGGACGACTCCGGCAACTAGCGAGAATCTTGAAGGTTCCGCTGCGTGGCGAAAGTGCACATATGGCATTCGGTCATTCTGAGCGCAATGCGGTGGCCGGTTCGATGCGTGAGGCGCGGATCGCGGGGATGAGACCGGCGATTGCGGCGGTAGCAATGATCCAGAGCGGAGTCCAGGCCATGAGTTCCCAAGGGTAGCGGAGTTGGACGGTCCAGCCGAAGAAAGCGAGGTTGATGACCCAGGTGAGGACCATGGCGAGACAAGCGCCGGCGGCGAGACCGACGACGCTGGCGAGTAATCCGATCAAGGCGGACTCGGCGATGAAGGCGCGGCGCACTTGTCCCGCGGAGCTGCCGATGGCGCGCATGATGCCGATCTCGCGTTCGCGTTCGGTCACCAGCGTGGTGAGGGTGAGGGACACGCCGAGGACGGCGACAATCACGGAGATGGTGCGTAGGACGTAGGTGACGGCGAAGGTTTGATCGAAAATTTCGAAGATGCGTTGGCGCAATGAGGCGTTCGAGTAGATGGCGTATTCGGTGTCGCGTCCGAATTTTTCCCGCACTTCCGTGCCGAGGGCGTCGGCTTGCGACGGATCATGGAGATGAACTCCGCTGGTATGGGCGCCGGGGGCGGGCCAGTGGGCGGTGTAGTTGTCGCGGTCGATCAAGATGACGCCTTGGTCGCGGGTGTAGTCGAGATAAATGCCGGCCACGCGAAAGGCTTGCGGACCGGCCGGGGCGGTGAGGGTGATGGTGTCGCCGGCGGCGATTTGGTGGCGTCGGGCGAAACTTTCGCTGACGGCCACATGGCCTGGCGAGCGGAGGAGTTGGCCTTGGCGTTCGCTCTGGCCGCCGGTGAATTCGAGTTCACCGCGCATGCGTCCGCTTATCACCCCGAGAAAGACTTGTTCGTCGCGGAAGGGGACGCGTTTTTCGTGGAAGGTGTCGACGGATTCGACGAGGGGATGGTTTTCCAGCCACGCGATGACTTCGTCGGGGATGGTGGTTTGGAATCCGGTCACTTCGTTGGCGGCGAGGGTGACAAAGAGGTCGGCTTGGATGG
>JBBECN010000262.1:0-11060 GCA_040881795.1 Akkermansiaceae bacterium | reverse complement strand
TTGCGCGGTTAGCTCAGCGGTAGAGCGGCTCGCTTACACCGAGTTGGTCGGGGGTTCGATCCCCTCACCGCGCATCCGCCCTGACCACCTACCCCCCCTCGGTCGTCGTTTTCTCCCGCCCGTCCAGCGCCGACTCCAGCGTGTGCCACGGCAGCATCGCACATTTAATCCGCGCTGGAAATTTGCGCACCCCGGCAAGCGCCGCCATATCCCCCAACTCGCGTGGCGGCTCCGCCTCGGGACCGAGTAGCATTTCGCGCACCTGCGCCGATAACCCCCGCGCCTCTTCTTCGCTCTTGCCCTTTGTCTTGCCCGTCATCATCGACGCCGAGGCCCGCGAAATGGCGCAGCCCTGACCTTGGAAAGCCACGTCGGCCAGCTTGCCATCCTCCACCTCCACGAAGACTCTCACTTCATCCCCGCACAGCGGATTTAAACCTTCCGCTTTGCACGTACACCCGGGTATCTCGCGGAAATTCCGCGGGCGCTTGTTGTGATCCAGAATGATCTCCTGGTAGAGGTCGGTCAGCTCGGACATTAGGCGAACATCTTGGCGATTTTGCGTAGCGAGGCAACCAGCGCGTCGGCCTCCTCCGGCGTGTTGTAGAAGGCGAACGAAGCCCGCGCCGTGCCCGGAATTCCGTAGTGCTTCATCAGCGGTTGCGCACAATGGTGCCCGGCCCGCACCGCAATACCATCCGTGTCGAGGATCGTCCCAATATCATGCGGGTGCACATTCTCCATGGTGAACGACAGCACCGGCACCTTGTCGGCGACATCGCCATAAAGTTTCAACCCGGGCACCTCGCGCAACCGCGGCGTCACATGGTCGAGTAAACGCCGCTCGGCTTCCGCCATCGCCCCCCAGCCGAGCGACTCGAAATAATCCACCGCCGCCCCCAGACCGATCGCCCCCGCGATGTCCGGCGTCCCCGCCTCGAATTTCTCCGGCGCCTCACGGAACGTCGTGCCATCTTCAAACGAAACCCGCCCGATCATGTCGCCACCTGTCTGGTAAACCGGCAACCGCTCGAGCCACTTGCTCTTGCCATAGAGCACGCCGATCCCCGTCGGACCACACACCTTGTGGCCGGAAAACACGAAGAAGTCGCAGTCGAGCTCCTCCACATCGACCCGAAAATGCGGCGCACTCTGACAGCCATCGAGCAACACCACCGCTCCGACCTCATGGGCCAAACGGATCATTTCTGCCGCGGGATTGATCGTCCCCAACGCATTCGAAGCATGGACGAAGGACACCACACGCGTATGCGGTCCGAGCTTCCGTCTGAAATCCTCCATATCCACTTCACCCGAAGGCGTGACCTCCGCCACGACAATGCGCGCACCGATTTTCTCCGCAGCCTGTTGCCAAGGCACGATGTTCGCATGGTGCTCCATCCGCGTGAGGAGGATCTCGTCACCAGCCCGTAACCATATTTGAGCCAGCCCGTGCGCCACGAGATTGATTCCTTCCGTGGCCCCACGCACAAACACAATATCCCGCGGCGAGGGCGCGCCGAGAAACCGCGCCACTTTTTCCCGTGCCCGGTCATAAGCATCGGTCGCCACCTGGCTCAGGTAATGCACTCCGCGGTGAATGTTTCCATTCTGCTCCCGGTAGTAATGATCGAGCGCATCCAGCACCGCGCGCGGTTTTTGCGAGGTCGCCGCATTGTCGAGGTAGATCAAAGGACGCCCATGAGCCGCCGTCCCGAGAATCGGAAAGTCGCCTCGTATTTTCTCCGCATCCCATCGCAACATAAGAAGTCCACTATAGCACAGGCTGCCCTCCCGGGGACCACGCGCGCCCCCGCGCGTTGTGGCGGACGCCCCCGTCCGCCACCGCCCGCACACCACTTCATTCCCACCCCTCAGCAGGAACAGCCGTGCAATCCATTAGCATTGCTTATAACAACCGCGAGGCGCATTCTGTGGTAAGCCATGGCCTCCTCCCCGACCCGCCATCTAGAACTTCTCGCTTGGGTCGAACAAGTCCGCGCCCTCTGCCAACCCGATCACATCGTCTGGTGCGACGGATCCAAAGAAGAGGACCAACACCTCCGTCAACTGATGGTCGATTCCGGCTCGGCCATCCGCCTCAACGAACAAAAGCGCCCCAACTGCCTCCTCGTCCGCTCCGACCCGCGCGACGTGGCCCGCGTCGAGAAACGCACCTTCATCTGCAGCCAGTCGCAAAACGACGCCGGTCCGACCAACAACTGGGAAGACCCGGCCGTGATGAAGGAAACAATGCTCGGCCTCTACCGGGGCTGCATGCGCGGGCGCACCATGTATATCATTCCATTCAGCATGGGACCGGTTGGCTCGAAGATCGCCCGCATCGGCGTCGAAATCACCGACTCGCCCTATGTCGTGGTCAACATGCGCATTATGACACGCATCGGGCAGCCCGTCCTCGACGTCCTCGGCCCCGACGGATTCTACGTCAAATGCCTCCACTCCGTCGGCTCCCCGCTGACCGATGGGCACAAGGACGTCCCCTGGCCCTGCAATCCCGAGAACACCTTCATCGCCCATTTCCCCGGCGAGCGCCTCATCATGAGTCACGGCAGTGGCTACGGCGGCAACGCGCTGCTCGGCAAAAAGTGCCTCGCTCTGCGCATCGCCTCGGTCATCGGACGCGATGAAGGCTGGATGGCCGAGCACATGCTCATTCTCGGACTCGAAACGCCCGACGGCCAAAAAAGCTATGTCACCGCCGCCTTCCCCAGCGCCTGCGGCAAAACAAACTTCGCCATGCTCGTCCCGCCCGACGCGCTCAAGGACCACAAAGTCACCACGGTGGGCGACGACATCGCGTGGATCCAGCCCGGTCCGGACGGCACCCCACGTGCCATCAACCCCGAGGCCGGTTGGTTCGGCGTGGCCCCCGGCACATCCTACCGCACCAATCCCAATGCCATGGAGTCCTGCCGCCAAGACAGCATCTTCACCAATGTCGCCCTCACCGACGACGGCGACGTCTGGTGGGAAGGCATGACCGAGGAGCCGCCCGAGCATTTGATCAGCTGGCTCGGCGAGGATTGGCACCCCGGTTGCGGCAAACCCTCCTCGCATCCCAACGCCCGCTTCACCGCCCCCGCCCGCAACTGCCCGTGCATCGACCCCGAATGGGAAAATCCGGACGGCGTGCCGATCGACGCCATGATTTTCGGCGGACGCCGCATGAACGATATCCCGCTCGTCTTCGAGACGCGCGACTGGAACCACGGCACATTCGTCGGCGCCACCTTGTCATCCGAGCAAACCGCCGCGGCCGAAGGCAAAGTCGGCGCCCTCCGCCGCGATCCCATGGCCATGCTCCCGTTCTGCGGATACCACATGGGCGACTACTTCCGCCACTGGCTCGACATGGGCGCAAAATTCGGCGCGAAAAAACCCCGCATTTTCCACGTCAATTGGTTCCGCAAAGATGGCAACGGCAAGTTCCTCTGGCCCGGCTTCGGCGAAAACCTCCGCGTCCTCGCATGGATCGTCGGCCGCTGCCGTGGCACCGCCGGCGGCCGCCCCAGCCCGCTCGGCGTCATGCCCGCCTACACCGATCTTGCCTGGGAAGGCCTGCCCTTCCCCGAAAAACGTTTCGCCGAGCTGATGTCCGAAAACTCCGCCACGCTCGCCGAACAAGTCCACTCCAACGACGAATTTTTCACCGCCCTCGGCGAGAAATTCCCCCCCGAACTCAAAGCCGAAGAGGCCAAAATCGTCGAGCAACTTGCGTAGCCCTCGAGCACCTCATCGCCCCCGGGTAGGGACGGTAGCCGCGGCGACCGTCCGCACCCTTCTCCTCTCGGCCGTTCTCTCCGCTCACGCCCTCGCTGCGGAGCTGACCCCGCAAGAAATCGGCGACCAAGTCTCCGGCCGCCTCTTCGCCAGCCTCATGACCACGTTGCAGGAAAAGATCGCCACCGAAGGCCCCGAAGCCGCCATTGCCTACTGCCGCTTGGAAGCCCTCCCGCTCACCGCGCAAGTCGCCGCGGAATTCCCGCAGGTCAAAAGCGTCCGCCGCACCGCCCTCCGCGTGCGCAACCCAGCCAACGCTCCCGACCCCACCGACCGCACCGTCCTCGAACGCTGGCTCGCGAGTTGGAACCCCGCCACGCCACCACCAGCGGTGAGCGAAGAATTCACCACCCCAGACGGCACCAAAGAACTTCGCTATTACCGCCCCGTCCCCGTCATGGCAACCTGCCTCGCCTGCCACGGCACCGGCGACGAAATCCCCGCCAATGTCCGCCGCGCCATCGAACGCGACTACCCCCAAGATCAGGCCGTGAACTTCCAAGAATCCGACCTCCGCGGCGCCATCGTCGTCACCTTCGACGCCGAGTAGAGCCACCTACCAACGTCTGCCAAACCAGGGGGAACGGGCGTCCCGCCCGTTTTCCTATCAGACAACACGTGCCCGAGAAATCTCCCCCGCACACCCCAACCCCTCCACCCACCGTTCCGGCACCGCCGCCCCACTCGCGCCCACGAGCGCCCCAACAACGATCCCTCTATGACAATTATCCCCCCCGAGATTCGCGTTGGCCACCAAAGCTCCCTCCAAATCATCCGCATACTTCCAAGCCAGAAAAAGCGCCGCCGGAAACGCATCCTCCAAATAACACGCCGGGCTCAGGACACGACCGACGACCTCCTCGTCCGTTTTCCGCAACCACGCCTCGAGTTTTTTCCGACCGACCCATCCGGTCCCATGCTCCTCGATACTCGTCCGCACCGCCGCGCCGCCTAAAATCGCCACCAGCATCTTGGTCAAATCCCGTGCCGCCGTCTCGACCAGCACCCCGCGATGCGTGACCCGCACGTGCTCTTGCACCGCCGCCAACGCCGCCGCCTCATCATCCGCATACCACACCGCCAGCACCGGCACATGGGCTAGCCCCCCAATGTGGATATCATCCCCCCCGCAATCCTCCGGCTTCTTACCCCGCGCATACTTCGTGAAAAAATTCCGGTGACACTCCTCCAAGTAGGTATCGCGATGCCGCCCCGGCGTGGTCATGAAATCCACATACCGCCGCAAATAATCCCCGCGATCATACCCGCCGCACGCTTGCAACGACTCCCGCAGCACCAGCGCCAGTTGCATGTTCACCGTGTTCTCCCCCGCCGCCAAAAACTGGTGATAGTGCACCCCACGCTGCCCCCAATACTTCGCTTGCTCGTGCAAAATTTCCCCCTCTGCGTTCGGCGCCGCGTAACTCGACCGCCACAAAATGCTGTCCGCATGCGGATTCTTCGGCGCGACCAAGTCCGTCACCGTCCCGTAATCCCGCACCAACGCCGCCCGGTCATAATACCAATGCACCGGCATCGCCAAAGCATCCCCCAGGAAAGCGCCAAGGAGGCAATTTCGTTTTCTTTCGAGATTTGTTTCCACACGCATACCTTCCTTGTTCCTCCCTCAGCGCTCAACTCTCAACCCTCAACTCTCCCCCCATCCACACACCCTCCTCCCTCAACTCTCATCTCTCAACCCTCAACTCTTCATCAATCTGCGCCGGCTCCGGCGCCGCCAACGGCTCCTTCCCCCGCCGCACTACCATCTCGGCCGTCACGTCGGCCCATTCCGACTCGCTGACCTCCGTGCGGCCCGGACGAAACACGGGAACGTATGTGGTGTAAACCTGCGGAACGGTGACCCATTGGCCCTGATCATTTTGCACTTGCTGGTAGTAGACGTTGGACTGCGGAATGCTCTCCCAGCCGGGCGGGATGTAGTTGTGGATCTGACGCACATCTTGGGCCAGCTTGCGAATGACCACCGCGTCAGCGCCCTGCAAACGTGCGTTGTAAAGAATCGCTTTGTGGACGAAACGGTATCCGCGATCCGATTGCATCGCGAAGCGGCCAATCACCCGGTGGGGCCAACTAGGCGGCTTGGAAAGCACGGGGATCTCCGCCTTTTTTTCTTTCGGCGGATAATAGCGGTCTGCCACCGGCGTGTAAAAAACGGTTGTCTCCCGCAAACCCGAACAACCCGCCAGCAGCAAAGCACACAGCACCGGCATAAACCGCAGCCCGCACCAAAGCATCCTCGTCCTCATACCGACACAACCTCCCCCCTCGCCCCAAATCCCTCAACCCTCAACTTCGCCCGTTTCCAACTTCCCCACATTTGACACCACCCCGCCGCTCCCCTAATTATTCTTCCTCGGACCAATGGTGGCCGTAGCTCAATGGCAGAGTCCCGGATTGTGATTCCGGTTGTTGCGGGTTCGAGTCCCGTCGGCCACCCCCTCCACCGCATTTCTCTTTGTAGCGGCGGTCTATGACCGCCGGACACCCGCCAGCCCCGCATGACCACCGACAAAAAATTCATGCGCGAAGCCATCCGCTTGGCCCGCAAGGGCCTCGGACAAACCCGCCCCAATCCCGCCGTCGGCTGCGTCCTGGTCAAAAACGGACGCATCCTCGCCCGCGGCTGGCACCGTCGCGCCGGACTCCCTCACGCCGAAATCGAAGCACTGCGCGCTTTGAAAAAAATCTCCGACGCCCGCGGCGCCACCGCTTATGTCACTCTTGAGCCCTGCTCGACCCACGGACGCACCCCGCCCTGCACCAGCGCCCTCATCGACGCCGGCATCCAACGCGTGGTCCTCGGCGCCACCGACCCGAATCCCAAACACCGCGGCCGAAGCTTTGCCATCTTCCGCCGCGCCGGACTCGAAGTCGTCACCGGTGTCCTCGCCCCCGAATGCGCCGCGCTCAACCCAGAATTCCATCACGCCATGACCACCGGCCTGCCCTGGGTCATGGCCAAATGCGGCATGTCCCTCGACGGACGCCTCACCCGTCCACCCGGCGAAGGCCCCCGGATCACCTCCGCCGCCGCCCGTGCTGATGCCATGAAGCTTCGCGCCCGCGTTGATGCCATCCTCGTCGGCGCCGGCACCGTGCGCGCCGACGATCCATCCCTCACCATCCGCGGCCTCAAAAAAACCACCCAGCCCTGGCGTGTGGTCTGGGCCCCGCGCCGCCGCCCGCCCGCCCAGGCGAAGCTTTTCACCGACCGCCACCGCGCCCGCACCCTTGTCCTGACCCACCGCACCCTCCGCGCCGCCCTGCGCGAACTCGCCCGCCGCGGCATCCAATCCGTCCTCGTCGAAGGCGGCGGACACACCCTCGGCAAACTCTTCGATGCCCGCCTCGCCAACGAAGTCACCTTCTACATCGCCCCCCTGCTGGCCGGAGGCGCCACACCCTCTCTCGGCGGCCGCGGTTTATCGCTGCCGCGCAACGCCGCAACCATCACCGCCCCCCGTTACACCCTCCTCGGGGACAACCTCCGCATCCAAGGCCTCATCGCTTACCGAAAGGCATGATATCCTTCTCGCATATCTGGGAATTTTTTCTTGCAGGATATTGAACATTCCTCCACTTTTGCGGTCGCAGGGCAACCTGCACGCAAAACAAACATAAAAAATCCAATCATGAAAAAATACATCATCACTGGCATCATGAGTGCTATCGCCGCGACTTCGGTCATGGCCGGCACTCTTGTTGCTTCCAAAGAAGTTGTTGCTATCGAGGATCCTTGCCTCTTCCGCGACAACGAACTCCAACTCGACGCGTTCGGTCTGGGTGACTTCTACCGTGGATCGACAAATCTCTCCGGTCGTCCCGCATGGGGCGGCGGTCTCGGCATCAACTACTTCTTTTCGAGGTATGTCGGCGTCGGTCTTGAACAGGACCTCTACGGTCGTAACAGTAAGGGCAATGCAAATCAGCTCAACGATTATGGCTACACCCGCTGGGCCACGATTGGTAACCTCTTCCTGCGTTATCCGATCTGCTCCTGGAACCTAGCCCCTTACATCATGGTCGGTGGCGGCGCCAACTATGGTACATCGCGCATCAATGTGGGCGGCCAAAACATTAATCGCATGTCCGGACAAGGCTTCGGCCACGTTGGTGGCGGTCTCGAGTATCGTTTCACCGAGAACATCGGTGTATTCAGCGATGCCCGTTACCTCTTCTCGGGTGTCACTGGACTCCCGAACAACCAGCTCATGTGGCGCTACGGCCTGCGCTTCGCGTTCTAATTGAACAGCTGAATTAATTCACAAACGGCGCCGGAGAAATCCGGCGCCGTTTTTCTTTGCCCGGTAGAGTCGCCATGTCCGCATCCCGCAGAGCTCCAAGCGAGAAAATCCCCCCCGGGAGCGCCGAACCGCCGAGCGCCCCTCTCCGGTGACCATCGCCGTGCATCAGCCGTCAACGCCGGAGGCTGTTTAGACCCCGCCATATTGAAACTCCCCGGGGAGCACGCGCGCCTCGCGCGTGGTGGCGGACGCCTCGTCCGCCACTTTGTCAGCTAACCCCCGCCTCTAAAATCACGCACCCAACCAAGCCCAAGCGCCCCCCTGCGCCCGGAACCGCTTCATGGCCACTTCGGAAATCCGCCCTGAACCATCTTCCACCCACCCGCTTGACCCGCAACCACACCACCAAAAGGCATCCACCAAGGAAACGCCCACCCTGCTACATCGGGTTAAGTTTTCCCGTAGCCGCGGCACTCTGCGCCGTGTTTTCACTCCTCGGGCGCGGCACAGAGTGCCGCGGCTACACCCAGCGGCTGCAACATTTTCGAAACTGCTCTGGTAAATCCCCCGCTGCTGCAGATTTGCACCGCCCTTGCGCCAATCGATAATAGTTTTGACTATCCGTATTCCTTCTCCAGAGTCCCGCTAGCTCAAGCAACGCCGCTCACGGCAAAGACACACCCGCACCCCCAAGGTGCGGGTGCGACATTTTAGGAAAGGACATGAGCACCAGCGACCCTGTCAGCTTGGCAAAACACTCTGGTTTTGTGTTATAAAAACGACGTTGCTTTTATAACAACAACAGATAAGGTATGCGCATGACTCTTGGACAAAAAGTGTTGCGCCGGGTCAAGGGATTGGGCATGGGCGCTGTGTTCACGCGTGCGGATTTCCTGGACCTGGGATCGACGCATGCGATCGGCATGGTGTTCCAAAGGCTGCTCGAGGAGGGACGGCTCCGTCGCGTGGCCCGAGGACTCTACGATGTGCCACTCTCCCACCCGATGATCGGGAAGCTCTCAGCCAAGTCGGATGCGATCGCCGAAGCGATTGCGCGCCGGGATGGTTTGCGATTGGGGCCTACCGAGGCACAGGCCGCCAACCTGCTTAACTTATCCGAGCAAGTGCCAGCGCGCATCGCATACGCCATTAATCGGCGCGGCCGGCGGATGAAAGTGGGCGGACGCAGCATCGAGTTCCAACAACGATCGAGTCGAAAAATGGCCGCTGGGCGCAGCAGCACGTTGGTGATGGCTGCACTGCGGTCTTTGGGACCACGCCACATCAAAACGCATCACATCGCACACTTGCAAAAACTGCTGCCGTCAGCCGACCGTCGGCGACTGATCAAAGACTTACGCTACGCGCCAGCTTGGATGCATCCGCACTTGCGAAAGATTGCCGTCGAAAAACCATGAACCGCATCGCCATATTGCCCGATGCGGAGCGCGGTCTGATTTTTGAGGAAACCGCAGCACGCAAAAATATCGCCGCGCCGATCGTGGAGAAGGATTTTTGGGTTTGCTGGATGCTTGGCCTGCTCTTCGGGCATGCGGAGTGGAGCGAAGCTTTGTTGTTCAAGGGAGGCACCGCATTGTCGAAAGTTTACGGCCTCATCCGCCGTTTTTCCGAAGACATTGACTTGAGTGTTTCTCCCTCCCGGCTCGGCTTCTCAGAGGCCGATGTCGAAGCGGCGGACACTAGGAACAAGCGAGATGATTGGATGCAACATATGGAAAAAGCCTGCCGGCAATGGGTGGCCGGAGATTTACAGCCGGAATTGGAACAAGCGATTGTCTCGGTGCTTGGACGTTCTCCGAAGGGCAGCGCATGGTTGCAATTCGAAATCGATGAAGCAGCGCACTCACCAACGCTTCTTTTTCACTACGCATCGTCCCTGCCCTCTGTGACGGAGTATATCAAGCGATCGGTGAAACTGGAATTCGGTTCGCTAACCGACCAGCGACCGACCGAGCGCCATACAGTGCGACCTTGGCTGGCTGATGTGCTCATCGGCGACAACTATGACATGCAATGCGAGGTGGTGGCCCTGCAAGCGGAGCGTGCTTTCTGGGAGAAAGCAACAATCCTGCACGCGGAACATCACCGCGCCGCCGATTCGTCGACTCCGGGACGCTACGCACGGCATTACTCCGATGTGGCTGCAATGGCAAAAGCGGACGAGGTCACCCGAGCTTTGGGAAACGCCAGCATGCGCCGTAGGGTCGTGGATTGGAAACATCGTTTCTTCGCCCGAGCTTGGGCGCGCTATGACTTGGCTCAACCCGGCACCTTTCGCTTGGTGCCACCAGACTTCAGACACGCCGAACTGACTCTCGCGACTACCTGGCCATGCGCCAGATGTTTCTCGACGATTCACCACCATCTTTTGAAGGCATCCTTGCCGACCTCAGTGACTTGGAAGCTCGAATAAACCAAGGGCCGTGAGTAGCCCATTATTGCCGTATGCGCAAGCAAGGTGGAGCGGGATTTATTTGCAACACCCTCTTTGAGTTTTCACAACGGCTGCCCTCAACGCGTTTTTGATTAAAACCAGCGTGGCGCCGTGTCGGGCGGGTAGAACTCTATAGGGCGACCGATGCGGAGAAGCCTGACCTCCTCCTCTTAGCCGAACAGTTTGATCGTCATCACTACCACGCGGCCGAACCGATTAAGTTTCTGCATCAGCGTGTTGCGGCTCTCACTGATCTACGTGGAACAGAAAAGCAGCACTTCGTTCGAGCAAAGCAGAAAGAACGCGGCGCGCTATCTGAAGCATAAACAAGCACTATGGAGTCAGCTGATGGGACCACTTGTCCGGACCGCTGCGAAGAGAGCAACAGGTCACGAGGACCTCCGTGACGTCCGCTACTTCGGCGGAAACTTCTGCACTTTCTTCTGCACTTAGCCGCTTGTTGGCAGAAATTCTCTGTAAGTCGTTGATTATCAGATAAGGTGGCTAGGGAGGGAATCGAACCCCCGACACGA
>JBBECN010000261.1:0-11102 GCA_040881795.1 Akkermansiaceae bacterium | reverse complement strand
CGCAGCGGGATCATCAGCAACAGGACACCGACGGTGCCAGCAAATCCGAAAAGCACATTATTAGGTGACGGATAAATAATTAAGATTCTTCTCGGCATCTGGACTTGTGGTGGTAGTGTGCCGGCATGCGCAAGGCTCGGTGGTTGGGAAATTGGCAGAATTCGGCTTCGAAACCGGTGATTTACCACTGCATTTCGCGGGTGGTGGATCGGCGCTTTGTGTTCGCGGAACGGGAATGCGAGGCGTTCCGGATGCACATGCGGATGTATGAGAATTTCTCGGGCTGTAGGATTCTGTCTTACTGTCTAATGTCCAATCACTTCCATTTGCTTTTGGAAGTTCCGCCGATGGCGGAGGGCGGGTTTACCGACGAGGCGCTGCTGCAACGGCTTTCCGGGCTCTATTCCGAGGCTTTTGTGGCGGGTGTGGCGACGGAATTGGAGGAGGCTAGGAAATCGGGGATTGGTGGCCGTGGCAGCGACACCCGTGCTGCGGAGATTCACGCCCGATTCACCTATCGAATGCATGATTTGAGTCAGTTTATGAAGGGTTTGTTGATCCGCTTCACGCGTTGGTTCAACCGGACGCATTCGCGGACGGGAACGCTGTGGGAGGAACGAAGGTAAGGGTGGGAGTCGTGGTCAATCCTTCCGGCCGCGGTGGTGGCGGAGTCTGAGCGGTGGTGAATATGACCGTCGCGGGCGACCAGACGGTACCGGAGGCATTCGTCGCGGCGAAGCGCACGCGATAGACCGAGCTGGCTGTTAGACCGCTGATGGGTGCGATCACTTGACCGATGCTCTGCGAGCCCAGGGAAATATTGTTCGCCCAATTGCCTGCAGTGGTGCCGCCATCGCTCGTGCCCCAATACGCGGTCACGCTGGTGCTGCTGGTGCCTGTGGAAACGACCTCACCCACGAGGGTCGCGCTGGTTTCCGTGATCGCGGTCGGCGTGAGCGTCGTCACCTCCGGAGTGGCTGCGGCAGGCGGCACGGTGGTGGACGCGATGGTCATTGGCGTCGGGCGTTGGTTGTAACTGAGCACCGCGCGCTGGCTGCCGCCCGTGACCGTCAGGACGCCCCCATCGGGCGTCGTGCTCATCCACGGATTCTCCTGTTTCGGCCACGCGTTGTAATTCACGGCCACGCCGTTGATCCAGCCGCCACGAAGCGTGCGATCGTCGTTGTAACTTTCCTTTTCGATAATATCGCCGTGACGGTTCACATATCTGCCGCGCGTGATTTTATAAGTGCCGACCGTCACGTCCGTGTGCGAGATGCTCGTGTTGGCGAGTAGCGCTGTCTTGTAGGTCGCGAGTTGCGCGGCGGCATTCGCACCCGCGAACTCCGCGGGCAGCGCGGTTTCGATGGCCACGGCAAAGCGGTTGTCCGTCGCGCTGATGCTCGCGGCGAAATTCGGATCGTTTTGCGGATAGCCGACGCCGCCAACCGCGATGCGAAACTCCGAGTCGCCCGGCTCCGGAGTGTTGCGCGGCGAGTGGATGCCGGAGTTCGGGTCCCAATTGAAAAGCACGTCCGACGCGACGGCGATCATCACAGTGCCGTAGTGCAGGAAGATGCGGCCGGAGGTCGCCGAATCGTTGATCATCGCCTGATAGCCACCGGGCACCTGCGCTTGGGCGTAGCGCGGGTCGCGAGAGAGCGGGCGGCTTTTGTCGAAGGCGTAGAGCATCGAGTCGCGGTGCAGCAGGATGTCGAAATCGAGCTGCATTTTGCCATGATTCGATGACGACCAGATGTCGGCGGACTCGTCGGTCGCGCAGCCCATCAGCCAGAAGAAATTTTTCATTCCGCGCCAGCGCACGCCGTATCCCCAGCACCAGCCGTTGCCAGCGGCGCGCCCGTCGGTCGAGCCGAAGAGGACGTAGTTGTTGGCGTTCACGAATGCCTGCTGATAGCCGTCCCCACGGTGACGCACATTGTAGCTCGTGGTCCGATCATTGGCTGCGTGCAGGATCGGGGCAGGCAGGGTGAAACCGCTCGCCGCCATGAGGGCCATCGCCTTGCCATCGCCGGTGCGCCCGCCGGCGCCGAGGGCCTGATAGAGTTCCCGGCCAAAGGTGCCGTAATAGCCGCTCTGGTCTTCGTAACTGCGGCTGCTCCACACCCCGGCGTAGTATTCCTGCGGCTGCCAAACGGCGGCCAGCTGCGCCATGAACGCCGTGAATGAGGTCACACCTGTCGCACGCATTTCGGGGTCCCGGGCGAGGTAGCCGAGGCTCAGCGATGGCAGCGAATTGAGGTTGCCATAATCGTTCGAGGCAAACTCCGAGAGGCCGATCATGGACTCTTGCCGCAGCTTGTCGAGCAGCCAGTTGCGGCCGTTCGGGTCGCTGGGGCGCCAGTCGTCGGCGGGATGGTCGAACGCCTCCTCGCCAAATTCTTCCGATCCGAGAAAGCGGATTGTCTGCGAGAGCTTCACCAAGTTTGAGGTTCCCGGGCTGGTGTAATTCACCGACTTGAGCCGCCCCTTCACGATGTTTCGGGATACGGTATCGACGTATTTTTTCCAGCGGATCGTCGCATCAAGCGCGGGCCAGATGTCGAAGGTGTAACCGTTGTTCACCAGCCACGCGCTGGACGAACTCATTTCCGAGCGTCCGCGCGTAAAGTCACCGGAGCCGAACGCGAGATGCACGCCGTCGAAGCGGCTCGAAGACGTGATCCTGCCGTCGATGTAGCCGATGAGCGCGTGCTGATTCCGCTGTTTCGCCTCGTGAGAGAGCGCGTCCGGCGCGGGAATGGCGCGAAGTTGCAAGCCGTTGATCTGGACCGAGGCGCTGGCCCCGAGGTCGAGGCGTTGGGAGGCTGCGGCAGCGCGAAACGTCCCAGACATATGGTGGCCGAGGCCGCCTTCGTAGGCGAGGTTATCGCTCGGACCACCAGGATTCGAGTTAAGGAATGCCGAGCCGTTGATCCGCTGGCGGCGGCTTCCACTTGCGGCGCGCGAGTCGTTAGTCCAACATTGAAGGGTGTACCACTGGCCCGGGGTGAGGCCATTGAAGGTGAATGAACCGTTTTTTCCGCCCCAAGCGCCGCTGCCGAGGATTTTTCGGTAGTCATTGCCCATCGTGGTGAACGGTGAGCTCGCGGAACCGAATGCGTCCGATTCGCTGCTGGTGAAGCCTGATAGAACATCGAGCGACTGGCTGGCGAAGCGGGTAAAGGTGACGCCATTGAGCGGAGCCGCAGGCGCGGATGATCCGAAGACGTAGGCCCGCGCGGTGGTGCCAGTGGTGGCGACATCCGAATCGCCGGTGATTTCCTTCCACGGCTCCCAGGCAATCGCAGCAAGCGGATCCGTGATGCGCCGGACCTGATAAGCCTGGATCATGCCGTTGGTGCTGCCTTGGAACGTGATGGTTTGCGAGGTGGCGTCCGCAGTGAAGGTGCCGAGCGCGAACTGGCCTTTGCCGCCGGTGGTGCCGGCAGTGTTCATGGTTAGCAGCGCCCTCGGATCTAGACCGCCGGTTGTTTTGACGGTTTGTGTACCCGCACTGGTTGCATCCGAGTCGTTCGCCCAGACTTGGAGTTCGTAATGGTGCCCGCTGGTGAGGCCGTTGATGGTAAGGGTGATGGTAGACGCCGTGGCGGTGTTGTATTGATTTCCACTAAGCAACTTCGAATACGCTGAGCTGATGCCGCCGCCGGTGGGAAGCACACCGATGGACGGGGAAGCGGACGCATTCGCCCCCACCAAAGTATCTTGGCCAAACGGCGTGAACGTGACTCCATTGACCGTGGGATAGAGATTTCCCGCCACACAGGCCGCCTTCACCAGCGAGCCGCGGGTGCTGACATCGGTGTCCGCACTGATCTCGCGGGGCGCCCCCCAAGTGACGGGAGCAGCCAGGGCCGGGCTTGCGAGCGCGGCCAAAAGCAGAAGGCATCGTTTCATTGAACGTTAATTTCCAAGTGTAAAACAGCCGATCAACTGCGGGCGGGTAAGCATGAGTGGATTTGTGCTCGAATATCCGCCTATCGAGTGTTCCCACTGCTAAAATCCCCCTTCCCAGGCAAGAGCAGCCCGAAGGAAGGGGGATAGAGGGACGAACGGGTGCGGTTAGGGCTTGGTCACCTGCAGACGTCCGAAGAGTTTGCCAGTGCCGCCGGACTCCGTCTTGGGAATGCTGACTTTGACCGTGTCGGTGACCGCGTCGTCCGGCACGCCAGCGGTGACAGTGACCGTCGCCGCGCCGACCGGGCCGCTGGCGGCCGGGATGACCGCACTGCCGGGCCAGGTGGCCAAGGTGGTGCCCCACTGGAAGGTCTGGGTGGTTTCCGGGGCGACCGAGTCGTCGCGGCGCTGATAGGTGAACTCGAAGTCTGTGGCGGTAACGACCAGCTTGGGCATGATGGAGGAATCCGAGATGGAAGGATTTCCGTTGAGGGCGAACTCAAGCAGGTTGTCCATGCCGTCGTTGTCGGGATCGTCGGTGGGATCCAGATCTGCGGGATCGAGACCGAAACCACCGATCCACGAGCTGTAGCCGCTGGCCACAGGGCCGGTGGAGACGCGCAAGGTGCCGCCGCCGGTGAATCGACCTGAGGCATGAGCGCTGGTGTAATCACTCGCGGGTTGCTGGACGCCGTTGATGAAGAGCTTGGCAACGGTATCGATTCCGGCGAACCCGAGATCGAGGAACGCGTCGGAGGCGATTGAAACGGTGGATGATTCGTTGGAGACGTTCACCTGGCCGAGCGAAAGCGTGCCCTCGCTGACGGTGGTGTTCCCGCTGTAGGTATTCGCTCCTGTGAGGGTGAGCGTGCCGAGGCCGTCCTTGGTGAGGGAGTCGGTGGTGGATCCGGCGAATTTAAGGAGCGGCTGCGTGATGGTGATGTTGAAGCCGGCGGTGTCGATTTTCGCGCCGCCGTCTTTCACGTTGGCGGTGGTCTGGGCGTTCGCGGCCCAGAAGGTCGTGCTCGATGCCGTGGGCTTGAGCGTGCCGCCGTTGAAGTTGAAGGTAGCCAACGCGTCCGCCGCACTGGTCGAGGTGCTGGTGATTGTGTTGACGTTCACCGTTCCGCCATTGAGATCATATTGGCCGAGGCGGGTCGCGGTGTTCGTGGACGTTCCCTGGACAAGGAGCAGGCCGATGGCTCCGGCGACGGTGACCGTGCCTCCGTTCTGAATGAAATTGCCATTTCCAGAGCGACCGGCCGCCGGAGCGCCGGTGAGCCTCAATCCACCATTGGCGTTCAAAATCGCCGAATTGCTGATGGTGAAAGTGCTTTGCACCGTATTGTTGGTGGTTGTACTGGAGATGGTGGTAAAGCCGGAAATCGTCATGGTGCCGCCGCTGAGAACCACGAATCCCTTTCCCGTGCCTGAATAACCATTGTTCAGGGTGAGAGATGTGCCGGTGATGGTGCCTGCCGTCTGATTCAGAGTGCCCTGATTGGAGGTTCCATTGCCCGCGATAATCGCACCGAACTTGCTGGTTCCGGCGCTGTCGTATTGCAAGGTTCCGGAACCGCTGTTACCCAGGGTCAGTGCCGCGCCGGTGGTCGGGAAAATGCTGCCGCCGGTGGCTACCGTCAGCTTACCGCCGTTGCCGATGATGGTGGCTCCGGAATACGTGTTTGCTTTGTCAAAGTTGACGGTTCCGTTCGCCTCGAGCCGCACGACACCGGATCCGCTGATGGGGCCACCTTGGTTGACACTACCCGTGCGTCTGAAGGCGAGCGTTCCGCTGTTGGAGATGCTGCTGGTGTCGGCAATGGAGCCGGTAGCGCCGTTGTTTCCAATCTGGAGCCTGCCTGCCGAGATGGTGGTGGCTCCGGTGTAGTCGTTGTTTCCTGCCAGGATCACCGAGCCGGGGGTGGCGTTGGAGTTGGTGTTAGTGACGACGACATTTCCACCGCCGCTGATGATTCCGTTGGCCGATACATTGACGTTGTTCGGCGAGGAATTGATGAGCGTGAGGGTATTGGAGTTGAGATTGACGGTGGCTCCCGCTTGCAGGGTGAACGCCAGGTTCGTGGCGGAGACGGTGAGATCGTCGTTCATCGTGATCGGCCCGCTCCACTGGCCCGAGGTCGGGTAGGGTGCGCTCAACACGCGGGTGGTGGGATCGCCCGAGACTTGGGCGACCACCTCAAGCGCGGCCGAGGGGTTGGTCGCGGCATTGACCACGCCCACCGTGACGGCATCTCCGGTATTGCCTGACGAACCCAGGCTTACGACCGAGGCGGGGGGCAGAAGGGTGCTGCCGCTGAGGAGAAAAGTTCCGGCCTGGACGGACACTCCGCCGGTGAAGCTGTGCGTCGCGCCGCTGAAGTCCATTGCGCCGGAACCCGTCTTCACGATCGACAGGGAATCGGCTCCGCCATCTGAGATCGCGCCCTTGAATGAAACCGCGAATCGTTGGTTCGAGCTGGAGTCGATGGTGAGGACTTTCGGCCCGGCGACGCCCCCGGAGCCTCCGGAAACGGTGCCGGCCAAAACGAGCGAAATCGTCTCCAAGATCGGATCACTTGAGGGATCGTTGTTGAAGACTTTGTAGTTTTGCGCCGAGCCATCGCCACCGAGAACGATATTGGAATGGATGGTTTGAATGGCGTTGACACCGGAGCTCAAGCTGATCGAGCCGCTGTCTTCGAGAGTCAGGGACTGGACGCCGATGCCGCCGGAGCCGATCGTGTAGGCCGCGACATCCACGGTGTCGAAGACGATGGATGCAATAGTGACGCCCGCACCGAGGTCGATGACGGTGTTTAAGTTTCCGGCGTTGTTAAAGGTGGCGGTATTCCCGGTGCCGGGAACCAGCGCCGGATTGGCGGACCAGTTGGTAGAAGTGGCCCAGGTGGCGTCGGTGGTGCCGTTCCAAGTGGCGGAATCACCATGCACGAGGTGCGCGGATGCGAAGGTCAGGGCGATGATTTGGAGTGGTTTAGCGATACGGGGTTTCATGATGGCAGGATTTTTGTGGGGTTTGAATTAGGGACTTGGCAGGCAATGACTGCATTCCACGGTTAATGAACCATCGCGAATGCCCGGGTTCCTGTCTATCGCTCGAACGAGGGATGCCTCCCGGGGAAAATCAGGGTTTGGAAACTTCAAGGTGAAGGAATCGGCGCGCCGCCACCGCCGCGACGCTGGCGCGCACGGTCTGCACGGTGCCGTTGTCGCTGAGGATTTGCTCGCTCACGCCCACATCGCTCCATGCTCCGGCGGTGAGGTCGTCGCACCATTCGACGGTGAAGGTCACGTTGTCGGCCATCGCTGCGAGTGAGCGGGTGTAGGTGAGTTCGAGCGTTGCGCCGTTTTTCACGATGCTTGGTGTGGTGAGCGTCGAGGCGAGCGGATTTTGGGCGGTGGCGAATTCCATCAGGTTGCTCTCGCCGTCGTTGTTCGCGTCAAAGCTGTCCGCCACGGTGTTGGCGTTGGCGTTGGTGCCGAAGTGCTGGTAGCGCCACTGTTCTTGCGCGGTGGCGAGGTGCAGGACCACGTCGTTGCCGTCGCCGCCGGTATAAGTGATCGACCACAGGTAACCAGCGGCGGTGAAGACGGAATGATTGGGCAGGCCGGCGAAGGTGCCGGTGATGGCTCCGGCGCTGGTTTTGTTGAGGATGGTAAAATCCGTGCCGGGCGCGAGGCCGGGGCCGGCGAGGATGTCGAGCGCGCCGCCGAGGGTGACGCTGCCGCTGGTGGTGAGCCGGTCGTATTGCGTGCCGGGCGTGGTGCCGTTGATGCGGATTTCGAAACGCCCGCCAGCCGTGAGGTTCAAACCGCCGCTGATCGAGGGGCTTCCTTGTGCTGCGAAAATCCCGCCGTTCACGGCGATGGTGCTCGCGAGGTTGCCGGCGAGCGCGAGCCGACCTTCGTGGATGGTGGTCGCGCCGGTGTAGGTGTGGCCACTGCCGGTGAGTGTCCAGTTGCCGGTTCCGAATTTTTCGAGGCCCACCGTATTTCCCGAATTTTTCAACGCGCCGCTGAACGTGCCGGATGCCGAGCCGTCGAGCTGGAGCGTGCGTCCGGAGACGGCCGGGGTGAATTGCCCGGTGAGTGCGAGGGTTCCGGCATTGACGCGAACGCGAGTGTTGCCGCCGCCGCTCATGAGTGAGAAATTTCCGGCGATGGTGTTGTTTCCCGCCTCGTTGATGATCGCCGGATAGGTCGTGTCCGCGTTGCTGGTGATGAAGCTGATGGTTGGGGGCAGGCTGATGTTTCCGCCGCTGCCGTCGAGCATGAGCCGACAACGGCCGTTGGTGCCGTTGGTCATGGTCACGATCTTCACGCCGGAGCCAAGGGCGGCCGCGCGGGTGATGCGGAGACCACCGCTCTTTACGGTCACGGCTCCGGTAAAGATGTTAGATTCCGTTAGGGTAGTCTCCGATGCAAGCGCGCCACCGCTGGAAACGCCGAATTCCAACGCGCCCGCGCCACCGATCATGTTAGGGACTACGAGCGTGGCATCGTTGCGATGGAAACGAAGGATGCCATCATTCGTCACCGCGCCGGAGCCGAGCGTGCCGATGTTTGTATTCGCTCCGATCTGGAGCGTGCCCGCAGTGATGATCGTCGCGCCACTGTAGGTATTCGCGCCGATGAAGGTGAGCGTGCCGGCACCGGATTTGGTGACCGGCAGCGCGGCGGTCGAGCCGTTGGAAATGAGGCCCGTCACATCGATGTTTCCCGCGCCGGTGAATTCGAGCGTTCGGGAGCTGACGATGGCGGTGATGCCGCCGCTGCCGAGGGTGAGCTTCCCCGCGGCCGATCCGATCACGCTGCCACCCGCGCCGGTGGTGAGGCGCACCGCGCCGGTGATCGTGTTGTTTCCGCTAAGATTGTGGATCACTCCATCGGTCGCTCCGAAGCCGAGGCCGCTGATGGTGATCGCCGGGTTGGCGAGGGTGATGTCGCCGGTGAGTTGGAGCTGCGCTCCTTGGTGGGTGCTTGTGGGGTCGCCTGCGATGACGGTCACGGCACCGCTGCCGAGCGAGGTGCTGTCGTTGATTTGTAGGATGCCGCCGACGGCGCCCGCATTGTTAGAGACGCCGATGGTGGCGCCGCCGCTGAAACTGTTAGAAGCGCCGGTGAGCTTCCAAATACCCGCACCGCGTTTCACGAGCGCACCGGCGCCGGGAATGTTGTAGTTCAAATCGCCGTCGCCTGCGCCGGTGAGGGTGAGTGTGCCGCCCAAGCTGGCGAGCGCGCTGCCGTAGTCGTAACGGTAGCCGATGGAAAACTCCGAACCGGCGGTCGCCGAGTCGAGCGTGGCACCCGCTGTGCCGATGGTGAAGAGCCGCCCCGCGCCGGCGGACGTCTTTGGATTTCCCGCGCCTGAATGCTGGAGCGTGCCGCCGTTGATGATATTTACCTCTTCCTGCACGCCCATGTAGCGCAGTGTCCCATCCCATCCCCAGTTCCCGGTGAACGTGAGTGTCGCCCCGCTGTTGATGGTGGTGACGGTGGAGCCACCGTTCATGTAAAGCCGTCCACCGGGCGCGATGGCGAGGATGCCTTGGTTCACCGTGAGCGATCCGGTGAACGTGCTCGCGCCGGCAAGCGTCAGGGTGCCCGCACCGTTTTTCACGAGCCCGCCCGAGCCGCTGAGTGTCGGCATGATCGACGCCGTCACACCGCTCGCCGTGGTGACGGTCGGTGACTGACCGCTCAGTGCCAGCGACGATCCAGCGATTTCGTAACCGCTCGTGTTGAAAATGATATCATTGGCCATGGTTCCGGCCACGACGGTCACCGTCCCCGCGACGCCGCTGAAGGTCGCCGTGTCGTGACCACCGTTTCGCCAGAGCGTGGCTCCCCCGGTCCAGTTCGGCGTCGTCGTGTTCCAAGTGCCAGCACCGCCATTCCACGTGAAGGCCAAGGCTTGCCCTGGGATGGTGTCGGCGTTGTATTCGCTGAGGTTGGAGACGCCATCCCCATCGAAATCGCCGGATGCGGTGGGCCAGGTGTCGCCGAAGTGAAACAGCTCCCAGTCGTCCGGCATTCCGTCGTTGTCGGAATCGGTCACGATTCCCATGTCCCAGCGCATGGCGGAGACCAACTTGATATGGCGGACGCGGTTGGTGGTGCTGTCCTCGTAGTCGTAGTTAAGGCCGTAGGGCCAGAAATGCGCGCCGTCCGCGTTGAGAACCGCGCCAGCACCATCGAACAGGGCCAAGCGGGCGAGCGCCCTTGGGGCGGTCCAGCGTTTGGTGGAGGTGTTGCGCTTGGGGTCCCAATTCCAATAAGTGCCCACGCCGAGCGTGTGGGAGATTTCGTGTAGCGCCACGCGAGTGCTGATGCTGCCGCCGAAGTCGATCCATCCGCTGTAATTCGCCTGCGCTGTCGGCACTCCGGCGTTGTAGTTCGCCGTGAGGTGCCGCGGGAAATAGCCGTTTGCGTTGTAGAGCGCGACCGCCGCGTTCATCGCCGAGACAATCGCCGCGCGCTTGTCCGCCGGCCAGGAAGTGTTGCCGCCGGCGAGTTGATAGGTGAGCGCGCAGCCCGGAACCGTGGTGAGCAAGAGCACTGCTAGAAGTGCAGGCAAGCCCCGACGATCCCACAGGCGATGCGCGGTGTGCGGCAGGAGTGACGACAGGCTCATTGCATCAGCGGCGAATCATGGGTTTGAACATCTTGTTGCGAAGGCTCTATACCGCAACAACAAACCACGAACAGTGATTTCTGGCGCTCGGACTGTCTATCCCTCGGACGAGGGATATCGGACTTCAGGCCATAATCATCCCCAGAAATCCAGATGACGGAAGGTCAGTCCGGAATGGCACGGGATTAAACCATATTTCGTTGAAAATCAGTAGCCGAAAAGCCTGTCGAGACATGGTTAGAAAGCGTGACAAAACAACCTTTTCTGACCTACTTTCCGTCGATGGTAAATCAGGTCGTTGACATGGAACAAAAACGCAACAATTTGCGCATTGAACCGATAGGTCACTACCTTCCCAAGCACCAAGCAGAACCTATGCTCGATCCGGGCACTGGACGTTTGGACGCCGCCGGGCTCCGAGTGCGGTGCGTCCGGCCCGGCGTCCCCGTCGGTAAGCCACAGCAGCTGTCCCAGCCAACGGGTCCGCTCGTCGGGGTTCTGGGCGGCGGCCATCAGGACATGCATCGGA
>JBBECN010000260.1:0-11108 GCA_040881795.1 Akkermansiaceae bacterium | reverse complement strand
AGTCTTCCGCGGCAACAAGGACCTCAATGGCGAGGCTTTCAAATACATCGACCGCTCCGCCATCAAAAGCACCTCGCGGCCCGAGTCGCTGCTGCTGGTGGAGCGCCTGGAATACGGCCCCGCGATTGTCACCGCCGTGGCCCTGCAAACATCCAGCGGTCGAATCGAGGCATCCGCCGCCGGGTTTGAGCAAGCGTTGGAGAAAATCCTCGAAGATGGCCGTAACGCCCGTGCGGAGTTGTTAGTGATCGAGCGCAAACAGATCGGAGCCATCAGCCGCGAACTGGAAGCCCTTGGCCGCGCGGAGAAGTCCGGTGCCGTGGCTGCGGACGTCGCCACCAACCGCCGTGCCGAACTCCAGGCATTGTTCGACCAGCTTCAGGCCAAGGCCGCCGTGATCCGCGCCAAGCTCGCCGAATCGAGTTTCCTCGGCACCGCCGCCGACGGCCGTGAAGTGACCTATCCCGCCGGAAATTTGTTAGGGGTGTTCGCTTCGAACCGCGCCGGCTTTTTCGAGCGCGTCGGCGAGATGTTCCACCGCATGGGGAAATTCATCAAAGAGGACCCGCGCGAAGCCAACACCGAGGGCGGCGTTTTCCCTGCGATCTTCGGCACCGTCATCATGACGCTGGTGATGAGCGTCTTCGTCACCCCGTTCGGGGTGATTGCCGCGATCTATCTGCGTGAGTATGCCAAGCAGGGAATGATGGTGCGCATCGTCCGGATCAGCGTGAACAACCTCGCGGGCGTGCCCTCCATCGTCTTCGGCGTCTTCGGTCTCGCGTTCTTTGTGTATTTTGTCGGCGGCGGCCTCGATCAATGGTTGTTTGCCGACAAGCTGCCCACGCCCACCTACGGCACGCCCGGCATTCTGTGGGCCTCTCTAACACTCGCGCTGCTGACGCTGCCGGTCGTCATCGTCGCCACCGAAGAGGCGCTCTCCGCCGTCCCGCGCGGCGTGCGCGAGGCGGCGCTCGCCTGCGGTGCCTCCAAGTGGCAGACGATCCAGCGCGTGGTGCTGCCCGCCTCGCTGCCCGGAATTCTAACGGGGGTGATCCTCGCCATGGCGCGCGGTGCCGGAGAAGTGGCGCCGCTGATGCTGGTGGGAGTGGTGAAATTGGCACCCACTCTGCCGATTGACGCCATCGCACCGTTCATTCACCCTGAGCGCAAGTTCATGCATCTCGGGTTCCACATCTACGACCTCGGGTTCCAATCGCCCGATGCCGAGGCCGCCAAGCCCATCGTTTATGCCACCGCGCTGCTGCTGATCATCGTTGTCGTCACCCTCAACCTCACCGCCATCCTGATCCGAAACCGCCTGAAAAAACGCTTTGCCGTCAGCAGCTTCTAACGATGAAACCCGTCTCTCCATCATCCGTGTCACTGGCCAGGCCCGATTTCATCAAGGTCGATCGCTTCAGTTTCCACTACGGTGCGAAACAAGCGATTTTCAACATCAGCATGGCCATCCCGGAGCATCAGATCACCGCGTTGATCGGCCCGTCCGGCTGTGGCAAATCCACCCTGCTGCGCAACCTCAACCGGATGAACGACCTGATCGAAGGAGTGCGCCACGAAGGTGATATTTTCATCGGCGGCACCAGCCTTTACGATCCCTCCGTCGAGGTGATTTCCCTGCGCAAGCGGGTGGGCATGGTGTTCCAGAAATACAATCCCTTCGCCAAGTCGATTTATGAAAACGTGATTTTCAGCCTGCGGGTGGCCGGCCGCTCGAAGAAATCCGAGCTGAATGAAACCGTCGAGCGCGCGCTGCGCTCCGCCGCGTTGTGGGACGAAGTGAAGGACCGCCTCCACGATTCCGCCTTCGGTCTATCAGGCGGCCAGCAGCAGCGTTTATGCATCGCCCGCGCCATCGCCAACCAACCGGAAATCCTGCTGATGGACGAACCTTGCGCCGCGCTCGATCCGCTGGCGACGCTCAAAATCGAGGAACTCATGCTCGATTTGAAAAAGGAATTCACCATCGTCATCGTCACTCACAATATGGAGCAGGCCACTCGTTGTTCCGATCGCACCGCCTTTCTCTACATGGGCGAATTGATCGAGTTCGGGGAGACCATGCAGGTTTTCGAAAGACCCTCCAAACCTGAAACCGAGGCTTACATCACCGGCCGCTTCAGTTGATATGTTCGCATCCAGCACCATTTCCGGCCAAGCTCCCGTCACCTCCATCGAGGTGCGCGACATGGATTTCAACTATGGCAAATCCACCGCGTTGAAGAACATCGGGATGACCATCAACCGCAACGAGATCACTGCCTTCATCGGCCCATCCGGCTGTGGAAAATCCACCCTGCTGCGCTGCTTCAACCGGATGAACGACCTCATCCCCGGAGCCAAAGTGGTGCGCGGCGGCATCTGGATCGATGGCATTGAGATCCACAGCCCGGAGGTCGATGGCGTGGAGCTCCGCCGCCGGATCGGCATGGTTTTCCAAAAATCCAATCCCTTCCCTCGCAGTATTTATGAAAACGTCGCCTACGGCCCGCGCATCCTCGGCGAGAGGCGCAAGGATGTGCTCGACGGCATCGTCGAAAGATCGCTGCGCGGTGCCGCGCTATGGGACGAGGTGAAGGACCGGCTCCACGAGAGCGCCTACGGACTTTCCGGAGGTCAGCAGCAACGTCTCTGCATCGCCCGCACCACCGCCGTGGATCCGGCGATCATTCTGATGGACGAGCCATGCTCCGCGCTCGATCCCATCGCCACCGCGCGCGTCGAAGAATTGATCCTTGAGATGAAGGCGAACTACACGATAGTAATTGTGACTCATAACATGCAGCAAGCCACCCGGGTCTCAGACCGCACCGCGTTTTTTTACTTGGGTGAGCTTGTCGAATACGATTTCACCTCCAAGGTTTTCACCAACCCCTCCCAAAAACGCACCGAAGACTATATTTCGGGCAGATTCGGATAAAACCACCGCCATGCAAAGCGCACACATCCTCCGCGATTTCGATCAAGCCATCTCCGTCTTGCGAGGTGAGGTTCTGGCCATGGCCGCCAAGGCCCGCCACAATCTGGAGCGCGCGATCCGGGCCTTGTTGGAGCGTAATATCGAACTCGCCAATGCGGTCATCGCCGATGATGACGAAGTCGATGATCTGGAACGCCGCATCGACCAGCTCGGGATGGACATCCTCGTCCGTTTTCATCCGGTGGCCACCGATTTGCGGCTGGTCGTTTCCTCGATGAAAATTTCGATGAACCTCGAGCGCATCTCGGACCATGCGACGAACATCGCCAAGCGCTCGAAGAAGATCAGTGTCAGTCAGGAGTTGCAGGACGCCGTTTTGATCGAGCCGCTTTACACCTTGGCGGACCATCTGCTGCGCGACGCCATTTCCGCTTACAGTGATCGTGATGCCACGCTCGGCGCCTCCCTTCACAAGCGCGACAAGGAGCTTGACCGCATGCACAACGAAGCCACCGCCACCTACGGCTCGCGCATCGAACAATCCAACGGCCGCAGCCAGGACTACCTGCACTTGATTCTGGTCGTCCGCTCGCTGGAGCGCGTCGGCGACCTCGCCACCAACATCGGCGAGGACGCCGTGTTTCTCGAAAGTGCCCGAGACCTCCGCCACGAGATCAACCGTGACCTTGCGGAAGGCCTTTGATCATGATGGACTGCGGTGGGAAGCGATAGCGCCCCACCGCTTTGGATGTTTCATCGATCTGGGGCTTCGTCGCGAAGAAGCCAAAGCGGTATCGCTGCTATCGCCCTGCCACCGCACTCCATACATTGGATCTTCCATGGACTGCGGTGTCTGTGCTGAAAGATCCGCCGTCTAGCATTATCTAACCATTTTCGTCTCGTCATTCTTCACGGGTGGCCGTGGACTTTTCCGCCGCTTACACCAACTGGGTCTCGACCAGCAGACGGTAGGTGCCATCGCGGGCGAGAAGTTCTTCGTGGGTGCCGCTTTCGACAATTTTCCCGTGGTTGAAGACGAGGATGTTATCGGCGTGGCGGACGGTGGAGAGGCGGTGGGCGATGACCAGGCTGGTGCGGCCGTGCATGAGGCGTTCGAGCGCTTCGTTGACGAGACGCTCGCTCTCGGAGTCGAGGGCGGAGGTGGCTTCGTCCAGCAGCAGGAGCCGGGGATTTGCGAGCACGGCGCGGGCGATGGCGATGCGCTGGCGCTGGCCGCCGGAGAGCTTGGTGCCGCGCGGGCCGACGAGGGTGTCGTAGCCATCGGGCAGGCGGCTGATGAATTCGTGGGCGTTGGCCATTTCCGCGATGCGGGCGATGTCTTCACGACTGGCACCGGGGTTTCCATACTCGATGTTTTCGAGGATGGTGCCGCCGAAGAGCAGGACTTCCTGCGGGACGATGGCCATCTGCGCGCGTAGGCAGCCCAGGCCGATCTCTGCGGAGCTGACGTCATCGAAGAGGATGCGGCCGGAGTCGGGGTGGTGGAACCCGAGAATGAGCGAAAAGATGGTGGATTTCCCAGCGCCGGACGGGCCGACGAGGGCGATGCGCTGGCCGGGCTCAACTTGGAAATCGACGTCTTTGAGGACTTGGACATCCGGCCGGGATGGGTAGCTGAAATTGACGCGTTTGAAGCCGAGCGAGCCTTGGAGAATGATATCCATCGCGCCGCCGACACGCTCGGTGGGGGTGTCGAGAATTTCGCGGAGGCGGTCGGTGGCGCCGGCGGTTTGTTGAAACTGGGAGATGATTTCCGGGAAGGAGCCGAGCGACGCGCCGACGAAGATGGAGAAGAGGATGAAGGCGGCAAAGTTGGTCCAGCCGATTTCGCCATTGGCATACATGCGCGAGCCATACCAGGTGACGAATGCGATGGTGCCGAAGAGCGCGAAGATGATGAAGGAGAGGAAGGCGGCGCGGTGGCGGGCACCGCGCAGGGTGACTTTGAAAAACGATTCGAGCGCGCGGTCGTAGCGGCGGGCTTCGAACTCCTCATTGCCGAAGGCTTTGACGTCGGTGATGGATTGGGTGGTCTCCTCGATGACGGTGCCGGCCTCGGCGAGCGAGTCTTGGGCATCGCGGGAAAAGCCGCGGACTTTTCTGCCAAAAAACGCGATGGCGAGCACGACGACCGGCACGCTGCCAAGCATGATGAGCGAGAGTTTCCATGAGGAGATGAAGATGAAAACCAGGCCGCCGATGAGGATGACGGTGTGGCGCACGGCTTGTGGGACAGCGTTGAGCAGGGTGTCGCGGACGATGCCGAGATCGGCGGACACGCGGTTGCTGAGGGCACCGGAACGCTGCTCCTGATAGAAGCGGACCGGCAATTTCACCAAGTGGGCGAAGATGTCGCGGCGGAGGTGGTTGAGCGCGGCCTCGCCGGAGCGGATGAATCCTTGGACGCGGAAAAAGGCGATGATCGATTGCACCGCGAGCACGCCGATGAGGGTGAGCACGATGCGGTTGGATTTCTCGACAACCACGGCGGGATCGATGCCCTGGCGCAGGGCGTCGGCGGGATTTCCGATGAGCTCCTTGAGGTAATACGGAAACGCCAGCGAGAGGATGGCGGTGAAGAAAAGCGCCGCGAGCGAGGGGAGGAAAACCCGTTTTTCCCGCATCAGGTAGCTGAGCACCCATCGGTGGGATGAGAGGGGTTTCTTCAGTTTCTGCTCGGACATAGGCGGATAGGAAACGATACGGAGGGCGGCGTCAATGGTGGGCGCGAAGAAGTGGATTTACCGCGAAGGCGCAAAGGTCGCGGAGGAGCGCGGAGGAAGAAATCGTAGGGGTTGCGCGTCGGGTGGGAATGCTTCATGAACACCATCCATGACAGGTCGGGAAATACGGGAAGCGCTGATTCACGCGGGAGTGATGCCCAGCAAACAACTGGGGCAGAATTTCCTCATCGATCCGAACATGGCGCGCTGGATCGTCTCGCAGTTGGAAATTTCTGAAAATGACGCGGTGGTCGAAGTCGGGCCCGGCACCGGATCGCTCAGCGAGCATCTCGTGGGAAAAGTCCGAAAATTAATTCTCATCGAGTTCGACGCGCGCCTTGCAGATGCCTTAAAACACCGTTTCCGCGATGACCCGAGTGTGGAAGTCCACCATGCCGACGGCGTGAAATTCGACGGCCGTCAACTCTTCAAACACCGCCCGCTGAAATTTCTCGGCAACCTCCCCTACTCCTGCGGCGGGGCGATTTTGAAAAACCTACTCAGCCGCCCACACCCCTTCGAGCGCGCGGTGATCATGCTGCAAAAGGAAGTCATCGACCGCCTCGGCGCCCAACCCGGCACCAAGGACTACGGCGTCCTCTCGCTGCGGACGCAGGCGAATTGGGAGGTGAAATCGCTGCGCACCGTGCCGCCCGAAGCATTCTACCCGCAGCCGAAGATCGATTCCAGCGTCGCCGTGCTCACTCCGCGGACCCGCGGATTGCCCACCTTCGACTACCGCCTGTTCGACGAACTCATCCGCCGTGGTTTCGCGCAGCGCCGCAAGCAGCTCAAAAAACAACTGCCCGACGGCCCGCCATGGGAGGACATCACCGCTGAACTCGGCGTCACCGCCACCGTGCGCGGCGAGGAACTCACGCTGGCCCAGTGGGTCGATCTCACACGCGCCTACGATCCGCATCCGCTGAAAGATCTGCCGCAGAAAGCCGGCGAAATTTTCGACGTGGTGGACGAGCATGACGTGGTGACCGGCCAAGTCACCCGCGGCGAGGTGCATGCGCAAAAACTCCTGCACCGCGCCGTCCATGTTTTCGTTTATAACAAGCGCGGCGATCTGCTTTTGCAAAAACGCTCGCTGCTCAAGGACGCCTGCCCGGGCCTTTGGGACTCCAGCGTATCCGGCCATCTCGACGCGGGCGAAGACTACGCCCCCGCCGCCGTTCGCGAGTTGGAGGAGGAAATGGGAATCCGCGCGGAATCGCCACTTGAGGAAATCGCACGGATCGCCCCCTGCCAAGAAACCGGCTGGGAACACGTCCGGCTTTTCCAGACGAAACACGAAGGCAGCCTACGTTTCCCCTGCGCGGAAATCGACGCCGCGGTCTGGTTTCCGATTGCTGAAATCGACGCCTGGATCGCAAATCGCCCGGAAGACTTCGCCAGCGGATTTCTCGCCTGCTATCGGGTGAAGGAACACGGCCAGCCGTAAACAGCATCCACAAGGCGGCTTGCGATCCGCCCTCAACCCGCCTTGAATCACCGGCGCATGAGCGAACCCAATCCGTATGCGCCACCCAGTGTGGACGAGAGCGAGGCTCCGTCCGCCATTTACTGGCAATGCTACGGCGAACGCGTGATGGCCAGAAACGGCGCGATGCTGCCCAAGGTGGACCTCGAAACCGGCGCGTCCGACGAGGAAATGACCTCCGTCGCCCGATCCTATCAAGCGGCGGGTGCCGGACATGTTTTCAAAATCGCGATTTTTGTCGGAATTTACTTCTTCGCACGGGAGTCCTTTGAGGGCGATTTCGAGTGGATGCTTTGGACAGTCGTCGGCGCGTCCATCCTCGTGCGCGAGACCTTCCATTTCAGCGAAGCCTTCGAAATCCCGGAAGCCGATCTATCAGATCCCCTCCAGCAGAAAATCCAATCGTGGCGCGCGTCTCACCCCGACTGGCCGCTCATCCAGGCGGATCGCCTGCCGTCCCCCGCCGGCGATCTAACCGTCGAATCTGCCACCCTCGTTTCCCCGGGCTTCGAACACAGCATCCATTTCATCCACACCTGGCTGGAGCAGAAATCCTCCACCAGCACCTGCATGTTCGAGTTCCACACCTTCATCAAGCCCGGCCGGAAAATCTACACCACCCACATGCCGCTCATCAAGCTCCCCCGCCCCCACGTGGATGCAGCGCGGGTCAAGGGCAGCGAGGAAGAGGTGTTCCGCGCCCATCTAACACGCTGTGCCAGCCACGAAATCGACGCCCCGGCAGACCGCGCCGAACTGCTGGAACGCATCCACCGCGAAAAATTGGAAATCGACGCCCTGCTCGAAGCCGCCGGCTACCACGGCCCCACCCGCGAAATCGGCTGAACCCACATCATCCCACTCATGCACCACCTCAAAGCCCCGCTGCTGCTCGTTCTTTCGCTGCTCGCCCTCAGCTCCTGCGGAAAATTCCCGCCCGCCAAGCTCACCTATCAGGTCGTCTCCACCCGCCCGCACGATCCCGCGGCCTACACCCAGGGCCTGCAATTGGCAGGCGGCCGGCTTTTCGAAAGCACCGGCCAATACGGCGAATCCACCCTCCGCGAAATCGAACCCGCCACCGGGAAAATCCTCCGCAAGCGCCCGCTCGCCAAAAACGTTTTCGGCGAAGGCCTCACCCTCCTCAACCGCGAACTCTTCGTGCTCACCTGGAAAGAAAACACCGCCTACGTCTTCGATCCGGAAACCTTCAAACTACTCCGCTCCCACAACTACCAAGGCGAAGGCTGGGGCCTCACCGACAACGGCAAGCAACTCATCATGAGCGACGGCAGCAGCGAATTGAAATTCATCGACCCCAAAAACTTCGCCACCCTCAAAACTCTCACGGTACTCGACGGCAACGCCCCCGTCAAAAACCTCAACGAACTTGAATGGATCAACGGCGAAATCTTCGCCAATATCTATCAGTCCGAAAAAATCGCCCGCATTTCGCCCGACGACGGCCGCGTCACCGGCTGGCTCGACCTCGCCGGCCTGCGCCAGCAACTCACCCGACCCAATCGTGCCGAAGTCCTCAACGGCATCGCCTTCGACCCAGCCACCGGCCACCTGCTCGTCACCGGCAAATACTGGCCGCAAATGTTCGAAATCAAGATCACGGAAAAATAACGGGAAAGTGGCTGGCGCGTCTCGCGCCAGACTGTTGCGGAGGCGTCCCGCCTCCCGCCTGTCAGATCCGGGCGAGACGCGCCAGCCACATTTCCACAAATCCTGACGCGCTGATTGATAGGGACATGGTAACCACTTGAAACTCCGCTTGCCTCGCAGCCGCTCCCGCTTACGTTCCGCCGCGCATGAGCCTGCCTGACCCATTCCTCGAACCCGCCGAGCGCGATCCCAAGAAACTTCGCAACACCGCGCTCATCCTCGTCGGCATTATGGTGCTCGGCGGTTGGTTCATCCTCCAGGCCTACGAAAAATGGTCGCTCGGCAAGGCCGCCGATGATCGCCCCGCCGTCATCTACCGCATCACCAAGGAGCGCGACCTCCGGATGCTCCGCCAGGACGGTGAAATGGTCAACCTCGCCGACCTCCGCGGCAAAGTCATCGCCATCAACGTCTTCAGCCTCAGGGACCCGCAAGCTGCCGAGCGCAGCATGGCCGTGATGAAACGCCTCGCCGAAAAACGCAGCAGCGACGCGAATTTCACCCTTGTTTCCCTCGTCATCGATCCGATCCCTTCGGACAAACTGATCACCACCCTGTCACAAACCGCCACCACCCAAGGCATCCAAGCGCCGCAGTGGTGGCTCGGCAGCAACGAGCCGAAGACGCTCCACAAATTCATCAAAAACGAACTCAAAGCCACCACTTTCCCCAACGAAACCTCCGGCAAATGGGACTATGACACCGCCATCGTCCTGATCGACAAAGACGGCCACATCCGCCGCGCCGTCGTCCCGCAAAAACAAGGCGGCCCGCCGTTCATCGCCACCTTCGATTTCGATCAAGCCGCCGCCTGGGACGCAAAAGACGTCAAAACCGGCACTGACCTCACCAACGCCGAACAACTCGAAGCCCTGCTCAACACCACCATCGACAAGCTCCTCGCCGAGCCCGCCAAATCATCATGACACGTAAAACCACCATCGCCCTCTTCTACACCGGCGTGGCCGCCATCTGCATCGGCATCATCAGCATCGCCATGTGGCTGCGCCCCGGACTCACCAGCAACTATCAGCCGCCGTCCGTCGTCAACACCGGCAAGGACACCCCCGCCGAGTGGTTTGAAATTTCCAAAGACCTCGCCGCCACCAACCAGGAAAACCAAGCCGTCAAACTCTCCGACCTGCGCGGCAAAGTCTGGATCGTCGCCGAGTTTTTCGCCATCTGCCCGCATTGCGCCGTCCGCAACGGTGAGGAACTCCGGAAAATTTACGACGAATTCAAAGACCACCCGGATTTCCAAATCGTCTGTATCACCGTCGATCCCGAAAACGACAACCAGGAGAAACTCGCCGACTACGCCAAGGCCCTCAGTGCCGAAACCAAAAACTGGTGGTTCCTCAACGCCGGCGACACCAAGGCCACCCACACTTACCTCGAACAGGAACTCAAATTCTTCGGCATCCGCGGGCGCACGGACCCACTCGATATTGAAGCCAATGGCAAATACGCCCATGACCTCGGATTCCTGTTGGTGGACCGCGAGTTCCGCGTCGTCGGCAAATGGCCGCTCGCCGACGCCCGCTCGGAAGAAGCGAAAAAACGCGATCCCGAACTCTATCAGAAGCTCAAGGACGAGCTCTTTAACCGCATCCGCAGCGAACTCGATAAAAACGAAACCCCCGGCATCTGATGAACGTCGAACGCAAGCAGTGGCTCGCCCGCACTCCTGACGAAGCACTTTCCAAAAAACTTGGCATCGTGGCGTGGATTCTAACGGCCGCAGTGCTCGGCCTTGTCGTGCTGATGCGCGAAGTCAAGATCCCGCTGCCCGCAGGCGTATCCTTGTCTTTTCTCCCACCCTTCCACGCCGCGGTGAATGCGGTAGCGGCCCTTGTGCTCGTCGCCGCTTTCATCGCAGTGGTCAGCGGCCGAATCACCCTTCACCGGAAACTGATGGTGGCTGCCATGGGGCTTTCCGTTTTGTTCCTCCTTAGCTACGTCGCCTATCATTTCACCAGCGCCGAGGTTCCCTTCGGCGATGCGAATCGCGACGGCGTTATCACTCCTGCGGAGCGCGCACTCGTAGGTGGGCAGCGCACGTTTTATCTGATCCTGCTCATCAGCCACATCATCCTCGCGGCCGTCAGCCTGCCCTTCATCCTCTTCACCTTCATCGCCGGCTGGACCAACCGCTTCGCCGCCCACCGCAAGCTTGCCCGCTGGGTTTTCCCGCTCTGGCTCTACGTCGCCGTCACCGGCCCGATCTGCTACTGGATGCTCAGGCCCTACTACGGCCAGTAAA
>JBBECN010000259.1:0-11335 GCA_040881795.1 Akkermansiaceae bacterium | reverse complement strand
GCGCTCTATGAGAAGCACAAAATGATCACCTACCCGCGGACCGATTCGCGCTACCTCCCGGAAGACTACACCGGCAACGTCCGCGAAACCATGGCAGACATCGGCAACGCCGACCTCGACGTTTCCAAATACGCCAAAGCCGTGCTCTCCGGCAGCGCCGAAAACGGCCCGCGCCTCCACAAATCCCGCCGCGTCTTCGATTCCAAAAAAGTTTCGGATCACTTTGCCATCATTCCCACCGGCAAGATCGCCAAACTCAGCGAGGCCGAGCAGAAGCTCTATGACATGATCGTCAAACGCTTCATCGCCGTCTTCTACCCCTCCGCCGAGTTCGAGCAAACCACCCGCCTCACCCGCATCGAGGCCGACACCTTCAAAACCGAAGGCCGCATCCTCGTCAAACCCGGCTGGCTCGAAGTTTACGGCCGCCGCCCCGGCGTCGCCGCCGGCAAAGACGAACTTTGCCCGGTCAGCGCCGGTGAACCCGCCGCCGTCGAGTCCATCGAAGTGCTCGCCGAGGAGACCAAGCCACCCGCCCGGATGACCGAGTCCACCCTGCTCTCCGCGATGGAAGGTGCCGGAAAACTCATCGACGACGAAGCGCTCCGCGAAGCCATGGCCGACCGCGGCCTTGGCACCCCCGCCACCCGCGCTGCCACCATCGAGGGCCTCATCGCCCAGAAATACCTCGCCCGCGACGGCCGCGAACTCCATGTCTCCGGCTCCGGAATGCGGCTCATCGACCTCGTCCGCGAAATGAACATCGAGGGTCTCTACTCGCCAAAATTGACCGGCGACTGGGAATTCAAACTCCGCCAAATGGAGCAAGGCAATCTCAAGCGCAGCGATTTCATGAAGGAGATCATCTCCTACACCGATGAGATCTGCACCAAGGCCCGCAAAGCCGCCGAACTCGCAAAAAGCGAAGTGTTCTCCGACCTCAAAGTCACTTGCCCGATCTGCGGTGCCCAAGGCCTTAAACAAACCGAGGCCACCTACGAATGCCGTGAGCCCGAGTGCAAATTCAAAGTCAAAAAGCACATCGCCGGCCGCCTGCTCACCGAGGAAGAAGCCATCCAGCTCTTCACCACCAAACACGTCGGCCCGCTCACCGGCTTCAAATCGAAGTTCAACAAACCCTTCGACGCCGGCCTCGAACTTGACGCCAAGTTCAAAGTGAACTTCGTCTTCGACAACGACGAAAAAGACGGCCCGCCGGAACTCACCGAAGAACAACTCATCGGCGAAGCCAAAACCGAAGAAGGCAAATCCTTCAAGGTTTACGCCACCGAAAAGGCCTACCACGTCCCCGAGATCGTCACCAAAAAAGACCCGCACGGCATCCGCATCGGCAAGTCCATCCTCCAGTGCGAAATCCCCGCCGACCAGATCCTCAAACTGATCGGCGCTGGCAAGACCGACGTCCTCAAAGGCTTCGTCTCCAACCGCACCAAGCGCAAGTTCGACGCCCACCTCACCTTCGACGTCAAAGACGGTAAAATCGGCTTCGACTTCCCACCGCGCCCCGCCAAAAAGGCCGCCGCCAAAAAAACGGCAAAAGCCAAAGAAGCCTGAACAAAGTAGTCCAGGACTTCAGTCCGTTCTTCATCATCAGTCCGTTCTTCATCACCATTGAGTCGCCCCCACATTTGGACTACCATCCCCCCAGATGAATCCGTCCGACCCAGACCAAGCCGCCGCCGAACTCAAGGCGATGCAGGACTCCATCTACCGCGAAAAAATCCTCCGCGCCCGCCGCCAAACCCCAGAGGAGCGCCTGGCCGACGTCTTCGAGCTCACCAATGCCGTCTTCGCACGAATGCACGAAGGTGCCATGTGGCAGGCCGAAATCACCGACCACCAAAAAGGCTGGGAAATCGTTCGCCAACGTCTCGACCGCCTGCGAAAAGTGAATGAAGCTGGGCGGTTCGTAGATCATCCCAACCCTTGCCACAATGACCATTGAACAACTCGCTTGCGCTGTCCTCGATGCCTGCGAGAAAGAGGATGTCGAGCACATGCTCACCGGTGCTTTCGCACACGGGCTTTATGGCATTCCGCGCTCGACGAAGGATGTGGACGTGGTCTTGAGCCTCGCCACCGGAGATCCCATTCAGAAGCTCGTCAGAAGACTCGCGGGCCTGGTTGAATTCGAGCCGCAGGTGCAGTTCGACACGCTCACCTGGGGCAAACGCCTGGTCGGCGAGTCCGTCGGAACACCGCCATTCAAAGTCGAACTCTTCGAACTGTTCGACGATCCCTTCGTGCAATCCCAGTTCAGCCGCAGACGTCGCATGTTATCCGCCCAAATCGGCCGCGAAACCTGGCTGCCCACGCCCGAGGACGTCGTCGTCCAGAAACTCCGCTGGGGCCGCAGCAAGGACCTTGACGACGCCCGCGATGTGCTCGCCGTCCAAGGCCCGGAAACCCTCGACATGCCTTACATTGAACACTGGTGCGCTCTTCACGCCACCCTCCCCCGGCTCCACGACGCCCTCGCCGGCATCCCTCCGCTCGACTGATTTTCAGGGCACGAAGCTGGCTGAGGCCCCCAGCACATTTGCAGCCCCCTATCCCGGATTCATCCTTTCCGTTTCGATTCACAACCCGTCATTTTGCCTCGCTGCGGGGACTATTACCAGACAAGCCCTCGAGACGCTTACCCACCAACTTCTCCATTGCCCTCAAAAAAAAACCGCGACAGCCCGAAGGCGGCCGCGGTGGGATGTAAGTGAAATGTTGCGAGGCGACTTAGAGCGGCTTGCCGTAAACTTCCACTTCGATGTAATGGTTCATTTCGTTGGAAGTGTTGCCATTGCTGTAAAGACGGACATAGCGGCCTTTGGATCCTTTGCCATCGACGACGAGACCGAAGCGGGATTCGACGTAGGGGCTATCGGCACCTTTACCCATTTTCGAGGATTCGTCGTAGTCGTTGTTATAGACGGTGGTGACGCCGGTTTTGAATTCTGCGTCGTCGGAGATTTGCACGACCACATCGTTGTAGGCGCGCTTTTGGGAATGGAAGTGCCAGACCCAGATGGCGGAAACTTCCGCGGATTTTTCGAGGTCGATTTGCACCCATTGGGTTCCGTCGAGGAGCTCGACGAAGTAACCTTCGCCGGCTTCCTTGTCGCCATCGGTGATGAGGGTGAGGTCGCCGATGATCGGATTGTCATCGCTGGAGGTGGCGACCTTGCCTTTGGAGAGGAGGGTGGTGCCTTCGGGGACGAGGAACACGGGGTCCTTGGTGGGGGCCTGCACGAGATTTGGCACGTTCATTGGCTTGGGTGTGCCTTCGATGAGTTCGGGTGGAAACTCAATGGCGAGTGGGACACCTCCGGGAGTGCCAGTGGAGGCAGCAGCGGCGACGGGAGCGGCGGCCGGGGCGGCGGCGTCTGCGTCTGCGGTGGTTTCGGTTTTCTTGCCACAACTGGTGAAGGCAAGGGCGGAGGCGGCGCACAAGGCGGGAAGGATCAGTTTATTTTTCATACGGAGAGGTGTTCGGAGGTGAAGTCGATCGGTTGTTTGGTAAGAGCGGAAGGGTTGACCCAGAAGATGGGAGCTTCGCTTTCGAAGGCGTGGCGGGCGTCGCAGTTGAGCGTGCCCTTGCCACGCACCGCATCGAAGAAATTCTCGAGGTGCGGCTGGTGGGCGGGTTTGGAGAATCCACCGGGCAGGTCGAAGACTTCCGGCGCTGCGGATTCGTAGGAGGCCACCGCGTCTGCGGATGCTTCCGGCTTGGGCGGCGCAGGCTTGCGGATGAGGTAACCCTTGTCGACGAGGCCGTCCCATGAGGGTGCGGCATCCTCGCGGTAAATGGCGGAGGACGAGGCGATTTCCGAGATTTTGATCGAGGCTTCGGTGCCGGTGAAGGCCTCGTAGAAGCCACCGCCGTAGCTGGTGGTGGTGAGCACCTGATAGAACGCGCGCACCTCGCCTTGCGGGGTGTCGTAATCGAAGATGCACATCATGTTGTCGAAGTGCTCGCGTTGTTTGAAATAAGACCTGCCACCGGATGCGTAAACGCGCTTGGGAACGGCACCGAGGAACCAGTTGAAGATATCAATCTGGTGAGCACCGAGGTCGGAGATCGGGCCGCCGGAGAGATCGCGATAGACGCGCCAGTTGAGATACTGGTGCATATCCTTGAAACCGTATTGCTTCAAAATGTCGTCAGGGACGATGATGGACTTGGCGAGCTTGGCACCGCCGATGTCCTGGGATGCGCCGAGTGAGCGGTTCCACTGGGCGTTGGCATTGACGATCTGACCGCAAATTTTCTGGCCGTTGATCAAGCGATTGAGCGTGTAGCGGTAGCGCGGATTGGAGCGGCGTTGGTGGCCGATCTGGCAGAGTTTGCCGGACTTATCCATGGCGTGGACCATGGCGCGGGCGTCCTCGATGGTGTGAGCCATCATTTTTTCGCAATACACGTTCAGGCCGGCTTCGAGGCATTTCACGGTGTGAGGCGAGTGCCAGAAATCTGGGGTGGCGACGATCGCTGCATCGAGGCCCTTCTCCTTGGAGAGCATCTCGTCAACGTCCGTGTAGAAGGTGGTGGAAGAGGCATTCGCCATGCCGCGGCTGGCGGAACGATAGACGTTGATTCGGTTCTTCGAAATATCACAAATGGCTTGGAAGTGAAGGCCGGGGATGTTTTTCAAGCAGGCGAAAAGCACCTCAGCCTGTTTGCCGAAGCCGACAATGGCGAGGTGAATGACGTCCGAGCCTCCGCTTTGGTTGGCGGCGCGGAGGAGATTGGGTGCGCCGAGCACAAGGCCCGCGCCGGCACCAGCGAGCGTCTTCGAGAGGAAGTCGCGGCGGTTTAGGTTGGAAGGATCGGTATTCATGGGAGTTACCATTTCTTGAGGATGGCGAGGCGATTGTGTTGCGCAAGGGCAAGAGCGCCGACGATCAGGATCATGTGGATGCCGAGCCAGGAAACGCCGTCGTCCTGTTTGATCAGGATGAGTCCCCAGGTGAGGCTAATGTAGAGCAGGCCGAGCAGGAACAACGAGGTGCGGTAACCGATGCCGAGCAGGATGGTGATGCCAAGCAGCAGCAGCGCGGGGCCGAGTAACTTGTCATAAAGCGGCAGGGCGAACTTCATCATCAGGGGCTCGTCCTGGAATTTTTTCATCAGGGCGGTGGGCACGCCGCTGTAGTTTTCCAGCGCGTAGTATTTCAGGGATGCGGCGGCAGTGAGGCCTTCCTCATTGGGCGCGCCATCCACCGCAATCACCTGGTCTGAGGATCGAGTGCCGGAAAACTTTTCGAGACCGGTCTGGAGCGCACGCACGGCGAGCCAGAGGCGGAGGAGGAGGGAGCCATAAACGAGGGCCAGTTTATGGGTGGAGCAACAGGTATCTTCTGTGGACATGGTTGGTTGGTTTGGGGTGAAAGTGGCGGGATGGTTTCTCATTTCGGCATGTGAATCAAACTGTAATACGGTCACCGAGACGCCGGTGCGCGACGTTGTCGATGACTTTTTCAGTCTGCGGATCCCAGTTCACCGGCGGTTTCGTATCGAGCGCGACGATGGCGAGCTTGCCGGATGCATTTGGAGATCAATTACGGTGATGATGGATGGCTTTCTTTCACGGGCTGTCAGCTTGCAGGCGTCGCGAAGCGATGCGGGGGCCAGCGCATGAGGGCCGATTTTCAGGTGAGTTTTGGCTCCCAGCCGGCGCGATAGACGCGTTTCAGCATGGCTTTCACCTCGGGCAGGCCGCGGGCTTCCATTTTTTCCATGTCCCAGTCGATTTTCTTGCCGAGGCGGACGGAGAGATTGCCGGCGAGCACCATTTCGGTGAGCGGTCCGGCGTGGTCCTCGAAGTTGGAGATCGGCTTCGGGCCATCTCCGCGGACCGCACGGCAGAGTTCCTGGGTAGGTCCGCCGACGACCCGGGGGTAAACTTTTTGAATCCCGCGGGTTTTCTCGCGAAGCGCTTCCGGGAAAACGACGGGGGCGCTGGCGCAATAGGCATCGTTGATGAAGATCGTGCCCTCGGTGCCGACAAAGACCTGGCCGAAACCTTGGTTGAGCTGGAGATCGTCTGGAATTCCGGGGGGACGGAGGAAATCCTCGTCGGTGTTGGGGTCGGAGACGCCGTCCTGCCAGACCACTTTGACCGGTCCGCGTTTGCCCTTGGCTGGGAAATCATAGACGATGGTCGAACGTTTGGGGGCCATGTTTTCATCGAATTCGGAAACCTTGCTCGCTTCGACAACGAAGTCGCCCTTGAGGTCGAGCGCCCAGAACGCCGAGTTGAAGCTGTGGCAACCGATATCGCCGAGGGCGCCGCAGCCGTAGTCCCAGAAACCCCGCCATTTGAAGGGGTGGATGGCTGGATTGTAGGGGCGGTCGGTGGCACAAGTGCCTTGCCAGACGTCCCAATTGATCTGTTCAGGCATCGGTTGGGCGGGGAATTCGAGTCCCGGGCCCTGCGGCCAGATCGGGCGATTCGTCCAGTAATGCACTTCCGTCACGTCACCAATGAGCCCGGATTCGATCCATTCCCGCAGGATGCGGGTGCCGGCCATCGTTGCGCCTTGGTTGCCCATGACCGTGTAGACGCCTTTTTCCTTAGCGTAGTTGGAGAGCGCGCGGGTTTCCCAAAGTGAGTTGCAAAGCGGCTTCTGGACCATCACCGGCTTGCCATGGCGGATCGCCTCCACGGCGATTGGGAAGTGCATGTGATCCGGCGTGGAAACGGTCACCACGTCGATCTGATCCGCCACGGTGGCGAACATTTCGCGGTAGTCGGAGAAAAATTTCGCATCCGGGAAGCGCTCAACGGCACCCTTGGCCATTTTTTGATCGACGTCGCAGAGGAAGGCGATGCGGTTGCCGCTGGAGATTTCCGAGATATCGCTCAAGCCCTTGCCGCCGCAACCGACGGCTGCGACGTTGAGTTGCTTGAGGGCTTTTTCCTGCCCCAACAGGAGATTTGGAGCAAAGGCGGTGCCGGCAAGGGCGGCGGTGGTTTTGATGAAACTGCGGCGGGATGGGTTTTGCATGTTCTGGGATGGTGAGGCGCGGGATACTCGGTGATGCCTATCTAACGTGGAGTGACCCTGCGAGTATTTCAGGCGGATCCACGATATCACGCCCAAATTTCAGAATTCACGGACACATCCGAAAGGTTTGCGGCCGGGTGGCGGACACTCGGTGGATTGACAAACCAGAGCGTGCTGGCCATCTTGCGGCCATGATATTCGCAAACCGTAAGTCCTCGGATCCCTCCAGACTGCCCGTGTTTGCGCTTTCCTGTTGGATGTTAGGCCTGATTGCATTCATTCAACTGCTGGTGGCCGGTATGGCGCTCGCCACCAAATTCGATGAATCCCGCCAAGTGCGATACATCGAGAAACAGGTTCCTAAAACCGTGGTCATCCGGGTCCCGGCCGCCGCCAGCGAGGTCGATCCTTCAACAAGTCCGATTGTTTCGCGCCCGCCGGCAACTGTATCGGCAGAGCCTCTGATCCCTGCCGTCCCACCGACGCCGATGAACACCCCGAAGATCGATGATCCGCGTTCCGAGCGGCTCGTCCGCGAGGCGCGTCAAGCCCGTGTCGCCGGCGACATGGGATTGGCGATCATGAAACTCGAAGAGGCCATCTCGCAATCGCCGGAGGAACCCAATGTCCACTACGAAATGGGCCTCGTGCATGAGCAGATGGGGGTCTTTGATGTCTCTGCCGCCCATTACGAAAAAGTCTTCCAAATGGGAGTTTCGGGCGCGGGCACCCTCTACGAACTCGCCGCCGCAAAACTCCGCGACGGCTTCGAGCAACCCGGCGGCATGCTCGGCAAACTCGCGCTCGGCCGCGTCCGCATCTTCAGCCAACCCCCAAGCGATGAGGGCCAACGCGTCATCCTCACCATCCCGGTGCAGAAGGCCCCGGCGGAGGAAATCGACGTGGGGGAAATTTCGGTGTCCGTCTTGTTTTTCAATCGCACCTCCAAGGGCGAGATCGTCCAGCTTGAGGACAAATCCTGGGTGACCGAGCAGTGGGTTTCCCTACCCTTCGATTGGACAGGTGGCGAGGAAAGTCTGCGCATGAGCTACACCATTCCATCCCAAGACACCCAGACAGCGCACCTTTTCGGCGAGCGCACTTACTACGGCCAAGTCGTTTCCCTGCTCTACAAGGGCGAGGTGCTCGACATCCAGCCATGGCCGCGCGACCTTGCCGCAAGAATTCCACAAGCCCCGCACATGGCTCCCGGTGGTGGCGAGTTGCTGCCCGAATTCCAAGACACTCTGCCGCCCGATTTTGACCCGAATCTTCCGCTTCTGCCACCGTTGCCCAGCCGTTGAGCGCTCTCCCTCCACTTACACCCATGAATTTCGCTTCCGAAGAACGCCTGCTTGGCGAATACCGTCTCAAGCAGCTTCTGGATGAAAATTCCCTCACCCGCGTTTGGCTCGCCGAGCAAGTTTCGGTCTCGCGGCTGGTGCTCATCGATGAGCTGCTCGAGTCCTCGCAACGCCATGCGTTTTTGGCGAACGTGCGGGTGAAAGCGTCCGTCGATCACCCGTTGGTCAGTTCGGTTTACGAGGCCGTTGATGAGCCCGGGCTTTGTTTCTACGCTCACGAACTGCTGCCCGGCACGTCGCTCGAGGAACGCGAAAAATCCGGTTTTACACTTAATACCGCCCACTTCGCCCGCGTGCTCAGACGGGTGGCCGATGCGCATCTCCAGCACGAAGCCCTTGCCCACGCCACCTCGTTGCTGGAAATCGGTGCCATCTATTTGGACGAACACGGTGTGGTCCGATTGAAAAACCTGGCCATCGCCGGGCCACGGACTCCCGATCAATCCACCCGCGACATCACCCATCTCGGGATGGCCCTCACTGGGCTCGTCGCCCCCGGCCGACCCGGCGCGACCCGTTTCCTCACCCTGCTCAGCTGGATGCGCGGCGAGGGAGTCGATCAGCCGATCCATTGGAATCAAATCCGCGATTACTGCGAACAAATCGAGCAGCAACTCGGCGACCCCGTTTCCTCCGCCCCGCCCGCCCAAAAGGTGGAACGTCCCCGTAGCAAGGTGCCGACGGCGCTGATCGTCATCGCCACAGGCGTCGCCTTGCTCGGAATTCTCTTGCTCGCCGTCCGCTTGCGTCCGCCGGTGGCCGCCGCCGCGCCGCGGGCGACCTTGCCGGATGCCGTGCTCATCGCGGAGGGCGATCACCCCACGCCGGACGGCATCGAAGAACCCCTGCGGGCCTTCCGCATCTCCGCCCATGAAGTGACCATCGGCCAATACGCCGAGTTTTTGGAAACCCTGCAAATGCTCGCCAAGGACAACCGCGAGCGCACCTTCGACCACGAAAACCAGCCTGCCGGAAAAGTCACCCACCTCCCGGACCGCTGGGCTATTCTGCTCGCCGCCGCCAAATCCAACGGCACCTGGGATGATCTACCGGTGACCTTGGATTCGCCCGTCGTCGGCGTCGATTGGTGGGACGCCGCCGCCTACGCCGAGTGGAAACAAGCCCGTCTTCCCAGCCAGGAAGAATGGTTTGCGGCGATGAAAAAGGACGTCGCGACCCCCGCCGCCATCGTCGCGGGAGACTGGCTGCCCGTGACTGCGGAAACCGGAGACCGCACCCCCGCCGGACTCATCGGGATGGCTGGCTCGGTGTGTGAGTGGACCCGCCGCCCCGCCACCAATCCCGCCAACCCGCAGGGCGAGCGCCTGTGGGTGATCATCGGCGGCTCTTATTTGAAACTCGGTAGCAACGCGCTTTCCCGGGAGTGGACCGCAGAGCGCGACCTGCGCCGCCCGGATCTGGGCTTCCGTCTGGTTTTCGACGCGCCTTAAGATCGCCCGCTCAATTTTCCGGCTCCAACTGCTCGATCGCCGTGGGCAGTTGCAAATAATCGATCGCCTCGCCCAGCGCCTTTTGCTCAAGCGGATCGCGGGCCCGTCCGGCAACCGCTTCGAGGATGGGAACCGATTCGCGACTGCCAGACGCGACGATCGCCGCCAACGCCGCGGCCCGAATTTCGGGAAGCGGATTTTGCAGCTCCGCCTGGATTTTTGCCAGCGATTCTGCGTCGTCAAACCACGCCAAATCATCCAATTCCGCCGCTCTTCCCTCGACCCAGCCGTCATTTTCCGGAGACCCCGCCAAAAATGGCGACTCCACCGGCGGTGGCAAATCAGCCAAGCGGCTGCGGGGCGCACCAGCAGGTGGCCGCAGCATTTTCCGGGATTGAGAATCCGACAAATCTGCTGCTGCCCGTGGCCGTGCGTTCCCCCGCGAAGCACCCTCTACCGGCGGCGGATCGGGCGGACGGGAAAGGACCACCCACACCGCCACGGCGGCGGCCAAGACCGCGATCAGGCTGCCATGAGTGCGTGTCATCGAATGATCTCCGCCCGCCTGCCGGCCAGACGCAAGGTGCCTTGATAAAGTGCCGTGCCCCCTTCGACTGGACCTCTGCCGTTGACCATGCTTTTGCTTCCGACGCTGAGGATTCGCACGCCGTCGCTATCGGGCTCCCTGGCCTTGAAGTCCTCATTGGCAATCCCGGACACCGAGCCCTTCACGCTCGGCAGATTGATGACAAGCCGGATGGGGAAAAAGGTTTTGGTGGTTTCGGTGCCGGTCACCAAGTTGCGGTGTCCATCGAAGAGGCTGTTTTGGTCATCAAATTCCACCCGCAGGTATTCGCTCACATCGGTCATCCACTTGCCCTTGGAATCCGCCACATAGACGGTGCCATCGACGGCAACTTGCAGCTTGGAGCCGGAGGGAAACTGGGTGTCGCGTGTTTTGGCGATGAGTTTTAGCAGTTGTTTGGAATCGACGCGCGAATTGATCACTCTACCCTTTACCGTGGTGCTCGAGGTGCTGCTGATTTTCTGCGTGGAGCGCTTCAGTTCCAGCTTCAGGACCGAGTCCACGCGGGCTTGGAGGGAAACGGCCGAGCTAAGGAACAGGCCGGTGATGAAGAGATGATGGAGTTTCATGATTTTTTAGAAGTGGGGACGGAGACATTTCCAGTAGCGCCGTCGGGCGTTCGCCCATAATTTGCGAGACCCTGAGACTACTTTTAATCTCCTGATATTCAAATAAAACTTACAAATTGAAAAAGGCGGGCCCCATGGACTGCGGTGGGAAGCGAAGCGCCACACCGCTTTGGATGTTTCATCGGTATGGGGCTTCATCAGCCCAGCTCTTCCGCCCGATCCACCGCAGAAGAATCCAAAGCGGTGTCGCCGTTGCACTCTGCCACCGCACTCCATACATTCGCTCGTCCATGGACTGCGGTGGGAAGCGAAGCGCCACACCGCTTTGGATGTTTCATCGGT
>JBBECN010000258.1:0-1820 GCA_040881795.1 Akkermansiaceae bacterium | reverse complement strand
CTCGCCCAACAGAAATCCTTCTGCTTCGACATCGAGACCACCGGCCTCGATCGTTTTGAAGCAAAACTTCTCGGCATCGCCTTCTCTTGGAAAGCCCACGAAGGCTGGTATCTCCCCTACTCCGAATCCCTCATCTCAAATCTCAAATCCCTATTATCCTCCCCTGCGGAAAAAATTGGCCACAACCTCAAATACGACCTCTCCATCCTGCACCACCACGGTATCGATGTCAGCGGGCCGTTCTTCGACACCATGCTCGCCGACACGCTCGTCGCCCCGGACCGCCGGCACTCGATGGATTATCTATCCGAAATCCTGCTCGGCTACACCCCGATCAAACTCGCCGACGTGGCCGCGGTTTCCAACCGCGAAGCCCAGCCAGCCACACCCGGCGACCTCTTCGACTTCGCCGAAACCAAGAAGGCCTCCAAGGATCTCGACATCGCCTCCATCCCCCTAACCGCCCTCGCCGAATATGCGGCGGAAGACGCTGATGTCACCTTCCAACTCGCCGCCAAGATCCGCCCGCTACTCACCGCAGCGCACCAGCAGGGCATCCTAACCGAAATCGAAGGCCCGCTGCTGCCGGTGCTCGTTCGAATGGAAATGGAAGGCATCTCCGTTGATCCTGCAGCCCTGCTCGTCATCGGCGACGAGCTCCAGATCCAAATCGACGAGCTCGCAAAATCCATCCACGCCCACGCCGACCGCTCGTTCAACATCGCGTCACCCAAACAGTTGGGCGAAATCCTTTTCGACCAGTTAGGCCTCGCTGAAAAGGCGAAAAAGACCAAGACCGGCCAATACAAAACCGACGAGCAAACGCTGGCCACCCTCGAAGGCAAACACCCGATCATCACGGATATCCTCGCCTGGCGCGAAGCCACCAAACTCAAGTCCACCTACCTCGACTCCCTGCCCACCCACATCGTCAAGGAAACCGGCCGCATCCACACCCATTTCCACCAGCTCGTCGCCGCCACCGGCCGCCTCGCCTCATCCGATCCAAACCTGCAGAACATCCCGGTTAGATCCGAAGCCGGCCGCAAGATCCGCAAGGCCTTCGTCCCGAGGAGCGTGGGCGTCTCGCCCACCTCTTCCTCCAAATTTGAAATTCTTTCCTGTGACTACTCGCAGATCGAACTCCGAGTCATGGCCGCGCTCTCACAGGACTCCACCATGATCGAGGCCTTCCAAAATGGCATCGACATCCACACCGTCACCGCCGCCAAGGTCTTCGTCGTCGAACCGGAAAACGTCACCTCCGACATGCGCCGCACTGCAAAGATGGTGAACTTCGGCATCATTTACGGCATCTCCGCCTTCGGCCTCAGCCAACGCCTCGCCATCCCACGCACCGAGGCCGCCAACATCATCGAAGCCTACTTCCGCGAATATCCATCCATCAAAAACTTCATGGACCGCACCATCCACGAAGCCCGCGAAAACGGCTACGTCGAGACCATCAGCGGCCGCCGCCGCCACTTCCCCGATCTCAATTCCGGCAACCAGAACCTCCGCGGCAACGCCGAGCGCGCTGCCATCAACACGCCCATCCAAGGCACCGCTGCGGACATGATCAAACTTGCCATGATCCGCATCGATGCCTTGCTACGGGAAACGCCGTACCAAAGCAAGATGCTGCTCCAAGTCCACGACGAACTCGTCTTCGACCTCGCACTCGACGAAAAAGAAGAACTCGTCCCGAAAATTCTCGAGGCCATGAAAACCGCGCTCCCACTCCCCGGCGGCGTCCCCATCGAAATCGAAGCCGGCACCGGCGCGAACTGGCTGGCGGCTCACTGAGCTTTCAGCGCCAC
>JBBECN010000257.1:0-11347 GCA_040881795.1 Akkermansiaceae bacterium | reverse complement strand
AATGAAGCAGGCATTTGCCGACGGCATCGCCGACGCGTGGAAAGAGTTGAATCAATTGCTGGATACGGACGTCGCCTCAGGCAAAGTCACCAGCGGCGATCTTTTCGGAACCCGTGAGGCACTCAAGAACAACTATCTCTACCGCTTTGCCGGTGCGGTGCTCGGCATCTATGCCAACTCCAAGGCGGAAGCAATGTATCCGATGTATCGCGTGGATGCCGACGGCGACGCCATGGACGCGTCGAAGCACGATTACACCTTGCGCCTCGAGCCGGGTGAATATCCCCCGGTCAATGCGTTCTGGTCGGTCACGATGTATAACCTGCCCGAGAGCGTGATGGTGGCGAATCCCATCAACCGCTATCTGATCAACTCACCGATGCTCCCGGATCTCAAAAAGGACGCTGACGGTGGCATCACGATTTACATCCAGAAGGACTCGCCCGGCGAAGACAAAGAATCCAACTGGCTCCCGGCACCCGATGGGCCATTCTGGTTTTCCATGCGCCTCTACTGGCCCAAAGAAGCGGCCGTGGATGGCTCGTGGACCCAGCCAGATCTCGTGAAAGTAAAACATTAGCGAACCGGTTTTTCCGCTTCAGGCAGCGTAAGATCCCAAAGCCGCGGAACCCCCGGATAACCAACCAACAAACCATTGTGTCATCATGAAACGAAACAATACACTCACTACATTTATCGCGGCAATCCTCCTAGGATCGTGCCTGAATGCATCCGCCCAGGACGCACCCAAACAAGCCGAACCGACGCTGGAGGCGATCGCCGAGCGCGCCTATCTCTATGGCTTGCAACAGGCGATCTATTATGGCCAGCGCTGGATTTACACCCAGAATGCCGCATCTGCTACGTATTCAGGGGTGAACCGGATTTTCTGGGTGCGCAAGCAGATCACGCTGGATTTCCCCATCGTGACACCGAACGCCACAACGCTCTATGGCAGCGGGTTTCTGGACCTGCGTGGTGGGCCTGTCGTCGTCGAAGTGCCCGAAATCACCGATCGGTATTTCAGCGTTCAGATCATGGACCCCTATGGTCTCTTTCGTTTTATCGTCGGTTCGCCCTTCAATGGCACCACAGCCCGCAAATACATCCTGATCCCGCCGGGATTCTCGGGCGAAGTGCCCGCTGACTTCCCGACGACAGACGTGATGCAATGGCCGTCAAGAACTGCACTTTTCGGGGTCCGTATGGCGGTTGAAACTGGATCAGACGCCGAGATCGCAACGATCAACGCCTATCAGGACCAGGTCACCGTCACACCTCTCGCCGATTGGCTGTCGAACGGCAAGAAGGGCATTGACCAGGCCGCCCGGGACATCGTTCCGGGAGATTTTTTCATCCCTGATGGATTGCCCGATTATGCCGTCGGTCAGGTCGACAAGCAAACTGCGGAGCAATTCTATACCCTGCTCAACGTCATCCTGAACGACCCGACGATGCCTGTGCTGGAGGACTCCCAGCTCGAAACCGAAATGCTTGAACAGCTCAAATCGATCGGCATCGGCAGCGGGCTGACCTTTGACTGGGCGGCGCTGTCACCCGACAAGCAGACCGCGCTGGAGGCCGGGTTCAAGGCCGGTTTCGACAGCGTGCGCACGACACTCAAAACCAACCTCATCGACATGAACGGCTGGGGGATCCTACGCAACGAAGGCGGGTTTGAGACCCGGTGGATGGATCGGGCCGTGATCGCCGACGCGGCCTGGGCCGCGCCGGACAGGAACATTTCGCATGGAGCCGCGTTCCTGTTCACCGATGCCGATGGCGAGCTGTTCAACGGCAAGGACAAGTACACCCTGACCTTCGACTTGAACGATTTGCCGCCGGTCACCCAGTTCTGGTCGATCCCGATCTACGACGCCAATGGCTATTTTTTCGCCAATGAGATCAACCGATATACGGTGAACAGCTTCATGCTGGAGGCAGGCGATCTGGTGACAAAAGACGGAAAATTGGTCATCTATATTCAAAATGAAAAACCCACCGGTGCGGATCAAGCCAGGAACTGGCTTCCGGCGCCGGTCGACGGGTTCCGTTTCACAGCGCGCTTTTACGGGCCCTACGCTCCGCTTACCAATGGCACCTACAACATGCCCAAAGTCATCAAAGTGAAGTAGATAATCTTCAAAATACAGAATCATGAAATCAAAGGTCATCACCAGCGCAGCTCTCGCGGCCATCGCTCTTATTTTCACTTCGTGTGGAGAGAAAACCGCCAACACCACGGAATCTGCCGATACCCCTGCGGAAGCCGTGACCCCGGCCGAGGCCCGCGAAATCGCCGAAGAAGGCTTTATCTATGCCCTGCCGCTGGTGATGAACTACGCGATCATGAACGAACATGCCGTCGACACGGGCGGTAGTCAGTTTAAGGCACCGTTCAACCAGATTAAGAACGAACCTCGCGTTTACACCTAGGAGGACACAGCGGTCGTCACCGCCAACAGCGACACCCCCTATTCGGTCCTCTGGATAGACCTGCGCGCCGAGCCCATGGTGATCTCGGTGCCGACCGTAGAGGACCGCTACTACTCGGTGATGCTGACCGATAGCCACACGTATAACTACGGCTATATTGGCAGCCGTGCCAGCGGCGGCAAGGCCGGCAATTACATGATCGTCGGTCCAGGCTGGGAGGGTGAGAAGCCGGCCGGCATCGACAAGGTGTTCCATTCGCTCACGCCGTTCAGTGTTGTATGGTTCCGCACCCAGCTCCTCAATGCCGATGACATGCCCAATGTGGAGAAGATCCAGGCCCAGTACAAGGCCCAGCCGCTATCGGCATTCCTCGGTCAGCCAACTCCTGCGGCCGCACCGAAGATCGACTTCCTGGCCGCCAATTCCGCCGGTATCAAGGAAAACTTCTGGACCTACCTCGGCGCCGCACTTGAAAACATTCCGGAGACAGACTTGGATAAGGAGATCCGCGCCAGGCTGACCCAGATCGGTATCGGCCCCGGCAAGACCTTCGACATGAAAGCCCTGTCGCCCGAGCTTCAGGGGGCAATGGTCGAGGCAATGACAGCCGGGGATGCGCAGATCGACACCTACCTTGCTTCCGGCATGACCGATGTCAATGGCTGGCGGCTCGGCTCGTTGCCGGGTGACGAGGCGCACTATAACGGCGACTTGGTCATGCGTGCTACCGCCGCCAAAGCGGGTATTTACGGCAACGATGCCACCGAGGCCGTTTACCCATTGGCCCGTGTCGATGTGGACGGCAATACCCTCGACACCAGCCAGCACAACTACACACTCACCTTCGCCGCTGACAAGATGCCACCGGTGAACGCGTTCTGGTCGGTGACCATGTATGACGGCAAGTCACAGTTGATGATCCAGAACCCGATCAATCGCTATCTCGTCAACTCGGCGATGGCCTCCGCAATGACGAAGAACGAGGACGGATCCGTGACCATCTACATCCAGAAGGATTCGCCGGGCGCGGATAAGGAAGCCAACTGGCTGCCAGCACCGGATGGCAACGCCTACCTGGTCATGCGTCTCTACTGGCCAAAACCAGCCACCGAAGCGCTTTCAGTCCTTCCTGTTGGAAAAGGCACTTGGTCACCGCCGGGTATTGTGCTCGCTGACTGATTCGCCCCGATTCCATCCAAACCGAAATCATCATCATGAAACGATCCACCATCACCGTACTCTCTCTCGCGCTCGCCAACCACATCTGGGACTTCGCTGGTGACAGCGACCGCAGCTCCGTCAACGCCACCTACCTCCAGCCCTTCGTCGCCTTCGTCACCGACACCCACACCACCTTCAGCCTCAACACGGAATCGACCTACGACTGGCAGAACGAGCAATGGACCGTTCCGATCAATTTCCAGATCAGCCAGATGTTCAAAATCGGCGACCAGCCCATGCAGGCTTTCGTCGGCGCGCGCTACTACGCCGAAAAACCCGCCAACGGACCCGATTGGGGGTTGCGCCTCGGCCTGACCTTTCTGTTTCCGAAGAGCTAGCATTACCTACGCCAGCATCTTCACAATGATCCCATCCCATGAAACTAACAATCCCACGCATCGTGGCCCACGCATCACTGGTTGCATTGCTCTGCGTTAGCTTTCTGGCACACGCGCAAGACCAGCCAGCTCCACCTGCTGCCGACCCCGGTTGGCCGCGCGAGTTCACTGCCGAAGCCAAAAAAATCACCATCTATCAGCCTCAGGTGGACGAGTGGAAGGATCACTCCATCATGCGCTTCCGCTGTGCCATTGAGATCGAGGGCGTGCTCAAGGAACCTAAATCCGGCGTCGCCGAGATCGAGGCCCGGACGCTCGTGGACAGCACCACCCGCCTCGTGAAACTCTTCTCCACCAAGCGCGAAATCCGCTTCGCCGGCGTCTCCGAGGCGGAAGAGCAATCCCTGCGCGATGCCGTGGACAAACTCCGCCCACCCGAGCAACTCATCACCGTTTCGCTCGACCGCGTGCTCGCCTGCATCGACCACGAAACCTCCTCCGTGCAGAAATCCGTCGATGTGAATCTCGATCCTCCCCAGGTTTTCTATAGCAACAAACCCGCCGTCCTCGTCATCTTCATGGGTGAGCCGCAGTTCAAGCCCGTCGTCGCCTCCGATCCCAGCCTAATGTTCGCGCTCAACACCAACTGGGATGTTTTCTATCAGCCCTCTTCAAAAGCTTACTTTCTTCTGAACGAAGATCACTGGCTCACATCCACCTCTGCCGAAGGCCCGTGGACGGTTGCCACCGCATTACCCGAAAACCTCAGCAACCTGCCCGATGACGAAAACTGGGCGGAGATCCGCAAACACATCCCCGCCAAACCATCCGCCGTCGCCGAGCACGTCTTTGCCAGCACCAAGCCCGCCGAACTGTTGCTCACCGCAGGCGACCCGGATTACAAGCCCATCCCCGACACGAAGTTGCTCGAAATCACCAACACCGAGAGCGTGCTGCTGCTCGATTCCGCCGGTGGCAAGTTCTACTATCAGGTCGCCGGCCGCTGGTTCCGCGCACCCAAGCTCGACGGCACATGGGAAGCCACCAGCACCGACCTTCCTGAGGATTTTCGGAACATCCCGGACGACCACTCGTTCGCCTTCATCAAGGCCAGTGTCCCCGGCACGGACGAGGCGCAGGACGCCGTTTTGCTCGCCTCCGTCCCGCAACCCACCTACGTCGATTCCACCAAGTCCCCGACTCTGCAAGTCACCTACAAGGGCGATCCCGACTTTCAACCGATTTCACCCACCAGCGTGAAATACGCGGTCAATTCCCCCTACTCGGTGTTCCTCGTGGGCAGCGATTACTACTGCTGCGACCAAGGCGTGTGGTTCACCTCGAAAACCGCGACCGGATCATGGGCATGGGCCACCACCGTGCCGCAGGAAATCTATCAGATTCCGGTGACCAGCCCCGCGCACAACGTCACCTACGTCACCATCCAGGAGTCCACGCCGGACACCATCGTTTACACCCAGACCGCAGGCTACAGCGGCGAATACGTCGCCGCGAACGGAGTGCTGATGTTCGGAGCCGGGCTGATCGTCGGCGCGATCATCAACGATTCCCATAACCACTACTGCTACCCGCCTGCCGCCTGGTATTCCTACGGACGTGGCGCGGTCTATCATTACGGCTACGGCGGCTACCACGGTGCCGCTGGACGGGTCTACGGGCCTTATGGCGGAGCCGGTTACGTTGCGGCCTACAATCCCGCCACCGGGATCTATTCGCGTGGTGCCTACGCCTACGGTCCGCACGGCAGCGCCGGATACCGCGCCGCCTACAATCCCTACACCGGCACCTACGCCGCCAAAGGTTACCGCGCCACCCCGTATGGCACCGCCACCGCAGGCCGCGCCTACAATCCTTACACAGGTGCCAGCGCCGCCGGTGGACGTGTTAGTACCGCATACGGCTCTGCAGGCCGCGCCGCAGCGTATAACCCGGTCACCGGAAACGCCGCCATCGCAAGGGGCGCGAGCGGAGCCCGTGGCAGCGCCGCAAGCATCCGCACCAACCAAGGAACCGGTGCCGCCGCATGGGACACCCGATCCGGTCAAGGTGCCGTCGCCAAAACAAAAAACGACAACGTCTATGCCGCACGCAACGGCAACGTTTATAAAAAGGACTCCGACGGCAACTGGAGCGGCAACACCGGCAGCGGCTGGAAGCCCGCCGAACGCCCCCAACCCAAACCGACTCCCCAAGCCCAGCGCCCAACCGAGCGCCCAACTCCGCAGACCCAGCGCCCGGTATCCCAAACGAGAAACCGCGATTCGTTCGATTCGATGTCACGCTTCCGCGAGCGCGGCAACGCCCAGACCCAGCGCTCCCAGTCGTTCCAACGCAGCGCCCCGTCCGGCGGCGCTCGTGGGGGTGGGGGAGGCAGTCGGAGACGCTAGACAAGCCCCGGCATACCTTTTCCATGGAATCATTCCGCTCACTCGCCACCATGACGTCGTCCCTCGCCCTGCGCCTCGACCAGGCTTACGCAGCGGAGAACTTCGCCGCCGAAGCCTGCCCTTTCATCCATGACGCCGGCGGCGCAGCAGGGCGCTCGCCGCAAGCATGCCGGCGAGCAGGTTGCTCGGTTCCGGCACGGCCGACCAGGTCAGCGAGTTGTCTTCCACAGCGAAGGAACCTTGGCTGGTCGGCGCGATGCTTTGGCCGTTGTAAAAATACTGGAAGCCGCTGCTGAAGACCGCCGCCCAGTCTGCGAGGGTGGTGCTGCCGTTGGCGGATTTGAAGATGTCCGTCCAGACCCGTGTCTGGTTCCAGAAGGTGTCGGTGAAGTCCTGCGTCCCGGTGAGCATGATCTTGAAAATCGCGCCGCTGCCGGTAACGTCGGTGGTGTTGACGCCGTCGTAGGCGATGCCGCGGTTGGTTTCCGGGTTGCTTTGCGCGGTATCGAGTTCCCATGCGATGATTGAACCGCTGCCGAAGTCGCTGGTGCCATCAACCGTCAGCACGCCCGGACTGTTGCCTGGGGCAGCGTGCCGCCATTGGAGATCGTCGCGCTCCCGCCCACGGTGCCGCTGCCGGCTAAAGTGCCGCCGCTTGAGACGCCGCCTGCCGAACCGGCGGAAGTGGAGCCATTCATCGCGAGTCTTCCGTCTGCGATCGGCGTAATTTCTTGTTAGGAATCGTTTCTCTTGTGCTGAGAAAAAGTCAATTTAGGAATTGCTCTCAACCCTGTTAATCTCCGGTAGAATGACGGCGGCGGCACAGCAGTAGCAGACTGAAGAGTCCAAAGCCCCCAAGCAGCGCGGTGGAGGGTTCGGGAATGACGGTTACGACTCCGTTAGAATTATCGAAGAAAGCCGAATAGCCGCTGGCGAGGCCGCTTGTGTTCACGGAGGTGAAACCGCTGCCCACGTCATAGATGTCGAAGTCAAAGATCTTCACTGCACCAAGCATGCTGAAACCAGGTTGGAAAAGGAGGTTCAAGATCCCACCGTTGAACCTGACGGTCTGAATTCCCTCACTGGCAGCGATGGCCAGGTCGTAATTTCCGAGAGTGAAGCCATTGATCTCGAAGTTTGAAATGCTGTCAGCCTCCAGACCGAGGTCGTTGGCGAAGGTCATCGTTCCGGGCGAATCGCCGATCGCCAGGATGCCGCTTGCGCCGATTGTGAAGTGGCCTGCGATGGTTCCGCCACCGCTCAGTGTCTGCGGGTTGAACTCGCCGAGTGTGAATGAAACGGCGCTGACGTCGAAAGTCGTATTCGCCCCCATGATGATCCCTGAAGAGCTGGCGTTCGAGCCGCCGGAAGCGATAACCAGCGTGCCGGTGCTGACAGTCGTTTTACCGGTGTGGGTATTGTTACCGGAGAGGGTGAGTGTCCCGGCACCCTCCATGCGCAGCGAACCGCTCCCGCTGATGCTTCCCAGAACATCGAAGGAGCCACCGGAAAAGCTGAGTAGCCCGCCGTTTGAATCGAGCGTGCCGGAGAGGGTCACCATGCCGCTGCCACTGTTGTTGAGGTTCGCAGTCTGGCCATCGAGACGGATGTCATTGGCAAAGGTGTTGGCGCTGCCATCGTTAGCCGCAAGCGAGTCGAACACCAAGGAGGCCGAGGTGCCGATGCTAATCTGCGCCCGGCCCAGGTTCTTCGCCTCGCCGACGGTGAGGCGGCTGCCCTCGAGCACCAGGGCGGTCCCGGAAAAGGGGTTGGCGCCAGTCAGGCGCAGGCCGCCGGCTCCATCGACCCTGATCTCTCCCTCACCTTGAATACTGCCGGTGTAGGTGCCTCCGTCGGAGCCCTCGCTGAAGGTGAGTTGCGCCCCGGGTTCCATCAGAATGCCAGTTCCGGCCTCGCTGGCGCTGAGCGTCTGCTCGCTTCCGGCATTCAGGATCAGCGGAGCCTCTCCGAGATCTGCGACCGCCCCGGTGAGAATCGAGTTTCCCGAGTTGTCGTAGGCCCAGTCGAGAATCGAGCCGGTGGCGCCATTTTGGGTTAGGTTCACACGCATCCAACCGTAGTTCACGGTCGCTTCGCGGATCAGTTTGAAGCCCAGGTAGCCGATCTGGCCCGAGGTGAACTGCGATGGCCCCGGGCCGATGTGGCCGGAGTCACCCTCTGCTCCCGAGCCGCCCCAGTCAGCGGAGAAGGCCGAGGAGCTGCCGATGGAGCTGCCCAAGCCGAGCGCGAGGATGGAATCCTCATTGCCGGTGCCGATCCGCACCGGCTGGAAGCTGGGGGCATTGGCAATGCCGGAACCGCCGAAGAATGGATTGAGATCCCAGGTGGAACTGGCGGAGGTGCTATTTTGAAAGTTGGTGACATTGATGAACACTCCAGTGAAATCCTGGGGGATGGCGATGTTTTGCTCCCCGCTGTAAATGATGGTCGCACTCGCGTTTCCGAGGAAGGCGAGACTGGCCGCGCCACAGCAGACAAGCGCGACCCGCCACCGTGGCGAGCTCACCCACGATCTAACGTTATTATAAGACGGTTTCATGGGCTCAGTTGGATTGCACCTTCACGCGGAAAAAGGTCGCCTTTTTGGCATTCACAAAAAACGGATAGGGCACGGAGACCGCTTGCACCTCGTCATCCTCAGCCACCACCACCGGAGTGGAGGTGGAGGCCCTCCAGGTGGATAAATCGCCGCTGAACTCGACGGTGTAGGAAAGGCCGGCGGCGGCGTAGTCCTTGCGCCGGGCGAAGACCGCGCGGAAGGTGAAACTGCCCGCCGTGCCGCTCGCGAACGGCATGGGGACGCCCGGCTCCAGCAGGTCCGTCCCGCTCCACCGCAGCATCCCTGCGAAGGATTGCAGGGGATTCATGCCGAATGCATACTCCTGCAGATTGTTGAGTCCATCCGCATCCGGGTCGCTTGATGGAGCGGCATCTTCATCCTCCTCACCAAAATAGCCGACCTGCCAGCTGTCGGATAGACCGTCTCCGGCGTAGCTGCCGAAGTCGTCATTGCCGGTGTTGATGACCTGAATCTCAAGAGTCCCCGCGAAGGTCTGATAGATGGCCCGGGCCACGGCGGGAGAATCCTGATAGACCGTTCCAGCGGTGACGATTCCCCCGCTGTCGATCTCCGCCAGGGGGCCGCTTTGCACGCTCCATGCGATCGCTTCCGCGGCGAGTGGTGCGCTCGTCCCGTCATCATATCCCAGACTCGCCCCGAGCTGGCGGCTGGCGCGTTCACCCAGAGTGAGCGCGGAATCGGCAGCGTCGAGCCGCAACTCCACGGCATCCAGCAACTGGCCGGAGAAGCCGGTGCGGAGGCCGTAAGCGGGCGAGGACCCCGCTTCACCGGGCGCGGTCGAGAAGTTGATCTGATAGTCCTCGCTGCTTCCAGTCAGGCCGCCGCCATCTGACGAGACCGGGGCGAGCTGATAGTCCGCACTTGCTCCGGCCATCGCGGGCAGCGACAGAAATCCCAACAGGACAAACGTGTGTGATCCGTGCATCCTCATTGCTTCAAAGCGGCTTCCAGTTTCCGGAGTCGGAGCTCGTGGGCTGCGATTTGTTGCTTCAACGCTTGGTTTTCCCGATGCAGTTCCTGCACGGCGGCGGCGGTGTAAATCGTCAGTGGATAGGTATCCACCTGCAGCACCTCCGAACCGTCCGGCAGCCGCTCGCCACTGCTTTTCACATCGTCGGGAAAGACCTCGGCGAATTCTTGGGCGATCACGTTGGGGTAACGCCGGTCTTCGATCACCGGGTGCTTGGCGAGGTAGGCATCGGTGTAGCGGAAATCGACGAGACGCACCTGGTCGATTTTTTCCAAAGCCCCGAGAATCGGCCGGATCTCGGACTTGATGCGGCGGTCGGAGTTGGCGAGCCAATTGCCGGCGGTGGTTTTACTGGCATTTCCAGCGACTTCCAAGGCGTTGACCAAGGGCGAGCGGCCGATGCCGAGTTTCTCCGTGAAGATGTTGTCCTGATCGAGCCGGGCGACCTGGGCCGGGATGGAACTCGCCCGCAGGGCAAGCGCGTGCGAGGCGCCGGCCGCAATGTGGGTGACCAGGCTGGCGCTGGCGGGAACGGTGGTTTGGCTGGCGGAGTTGTCCCCCCACACCGTCACGCTGCCATCGGCCTTCAAGGCCATGCTGAAGGCGTAGCCGCCGGCGATTTTCACCACGTCGGCCAGACCGGCAGGCAGAGTGACTTGGCCACCACCGTCCCAGCCCCAGGCGACGAGGCTGCCGTCACCTTTTAAGGCGAGACTGTGATAGGCTCCCGCGGCGATCGCGGTGACACCGGACAGACCGTCGGGCAGCGTGACTTGCCCGGCGTCGTCGCGGCCCCACGCGACCACCGTGCCATCGCTCTTGAGCGCGAGGCTGTGATCGTAACCCGCGGCGATGGCGGTGACGTTGGCAAGCGTCGGCACCGTGGTCTGGCCGAAGGTGTCGTCGCCCCATGCCAGCACGCTGCCATCCGCTAACAGTGCAAGGCCATGCTTCTCACCCGCGGCGACCTGGGTGGCGGTGGTGATGCCGGATGGCAAAGCCGTCTGGCCGTAGCCATTCGCGCCCCACGCGGCGACGGTCCCGTCATTTTTACGTACCAGATTGAAATTGGCCCCGGCGGAAATTTGGGTGACTCCGGCAAGCTCGGCTGAAACTGTCGATTGCCCAAAATTATTCAGTCCCCAGGCCACCACCGTGCCATCGGCGAGCAAGGCCACGCTGTGGGCGTCACCCGCGGCCACTGCGGTGACGTTGGCAAGGGCGGGAAGGGTAGTTTGGCCGCTGTTGTTATCTCCCCACGCGACGACGGGCTTGGCGGGTGCGGCGGTGATGCTGCTTAGGGAAACCTCGCTGCTCCCATCTTCGGTGAAGGCCAGTGTTTTGCGGACCGGGCTGGCGGCGTTGGTGGTGA
>JBBECN010000256.1:0-11413 GCA_040881795.1 Akkermansiaceae bacterium | reverse complement strand
TGGTGCTCGATGACGACGACGGTGTGGCCTTCATCGACGAGGCGGTGGAGCACGTCGATGAGGCGCTGGACATCTTCGAGGTGGAGGCCGACGGTGGGTTCTTCGATTAGATAGAGATTGCGCTGGGTGAGTGCGGCATTGTTGAGGGTGGCCTTGGTGCCGCGCCCTTTGGTGAGTTCGGAGACGAGTTTGATGCGCTGGGCCTCGCCGCCGGATAGCGTGGGCGAGGGTTGGCCGAGCTGGAGATAGCCGAGGCCGGTGTCGGCCATGAGTTTGAGCGGGTGTGAGATGCGCGGCTGGGATTCGAAGAATGCGGAGGCTTCGTCGATGGTCATGGCGAGCACCTGGCCGATGTTTTTCTGGCGGAAGGTGACCTCCAACGTGGCGGGATTGTAACGCTCGCCGTTGCAGGATTCGCAATGGACCCAAGTGCTGGGGAGGAAATCCATTTCGAGTTTCACGCGGCCGTTGCCTTTGCATTCGGGACAGCGTCCGCCTTCGGTGTTGAAGGAAAAGCGGGAGGCGTCGAAGCCGCGCATGCGGGCTTCGGGGAGCTGGGCGAAGAGCGCGCGGATGTGGTCGAAAACTTTGACGTAGGTGGCCGGGCAGGAGCGCGAGGTTTTGCCAATAGGCGATTGATCGACTTCGAAGCAGGCTTTGATTTGTTTCTCGCCGCTGGTCTTGCCGAACGGGAGATTGGATTTTTTCACGCGCGTGGTCTTGGCTTCGTTTTTGAAAAGCGCGGCGATGCAGGAGTGCATCAGCGAGGATTTTCCGGAGCCGGAAATGCCGGTGAGCACGGTGAGCCGACCGAGCGGGATGGCGGCATCAACGTGCTTGAGATTATTCGCCCTGCAGTCTGCTAGAGTGATGAAGGGATGATCCTTTTTCACCTCACGCCGCGAACCGCGGATCGGGTGGTTGATAACAGCAGAGAGAGCGCGGTAAGTTGGGGAGGAAGTGAGTAGCGCCGGGTGATCAGTGAGCAGTGAGGAGTCTTTGAGCTGCCCTTTCTTACCTCTTCCACTGATCACTGATGACTGCTCACACGGCACTTGCGGCGGCACTTCCGGCGGTTTCCCCTGATAGACGATTTCGCCGCCAAGGCGGCCGGCGCCGGGGCCGAGGTCGATGAGGTGATCCGCGGCGGCGATGGTGTCTTCGTCGTGCTCGACGATGATGAGGGAGTTTCCTTGATCGCGGAGAGCGATGAGGGTTTTGAGGAGGGCTGCGTTGTCGCGCGGATGGAGGCCGATGGTGGGCTCGTCGAGCACGTAGAGAACGCCACGGAGGTTGGAGCCGAGCTGGGCGGCGAGGCGGATGCGCTGGGATTCGCCGCCTGATAGAGTGTTGCCGGAGCGGTCGAGCTGGAGGTATCCGAGACCGACTTCCTGGAGGAAGGAAAGGCGCTGCTTGATCTCGGGGAGGATGTCGCGGGCGATGAGGGTGTCGCGGGAGGTGGTGAAGTTGAGCTTGGAGAAATGGGCGGATGCGGCGTCGATGGAGAGGTGGCCGAGATCGGCGATGGCGGTGGATGGCTGGGGGCGAGACACCCCCGCAACGTTCTGGGGCGAGACGCCCCAGCCACCCAGCCTTACGGCGGAGGCGGTGGAGTTGAGGCGGGAGCCGTGGCAGGCGAGGCACTCGGTGAGTTCGACATCGTCCATGCGGTCGATGGCGCGGTCGGCATCCATTTCGGCTTCGAGCACGGAATCGAAGCGTGCGGTGTCGAGATACTGGCGGCGTTTCGGCACGCGGCCGTGACCACGGCATTCAGGGCACCAGCCGTGGGGAGAGTTGAAGGAAAAAAGGCGGGGGTCGAGTTCTTCGAAGGATTGGTTGCAGCTTGGGCAACTGGAATGAGTGGAGAGCAGGATGAATTTTTTATCGGCGGTGAAGAGTTTGATGAGGCCCTTGCCGATGGTTAGGGCACGGGCAATCGAGGAGCTGAGGTCGGAGAGTTGAGCTTGGCGGTTGGAAACCGCGGCAACGACGACGTCGATATCGTGCTCTTTAAAACGTTCGAGACGGGTGAAGCCCTCGGCATCCTTGAATTGTTTGTCAACGAGCAGCCGGGTGAAGCCTTGTTTAAGAGCCCACTCGGCGATCTCGTTGTGATAGCCTTTTTTGCCGCGGATGATTGGGGCTAACAAGGTTACAGGGCCTTTTTTCAGATGGTTGCGGATGGTGTTCTCGATGGCGGATAGAGATTGTTTTTCCACCGGTATTTGGCAGTCCGGGCAGTAGAGCGTGCCGAGTTTCGAATAGAGCAGGCGGATGAAATTCCACAGCTCGGTGACGGTGGCGACGGTGGATTTGCCACCACCTTGGGAAACGCGTTGCTCGATGGCGACGGTGGGTGGCAGGCCTTGGAGTTGGTCGATCTCGGGTTTTTCCAACTGCTCGGCAAACTGCCGTGCGTAGGCGGACATGGAATCGAGGAAACGGCGCTGGCCTTCGGCGAAGAGGATGTCGAAGGCGAGGGTGGACTTGCCGGATCCTGATAGACCGGAGATGACGACGAGTTGGTCGCGGGGGATGTCGAGCGAGATGTTTTTGAGGTTGTGGTGGCGGGCGCCTTTTAGCGAGATCGTGGATTGGAGATTGGGGATTTGGGATTTGGGGGACTTGGATTTTGTGACGACAGGAGTGTCGTCACTTCTTAGGGCTTGTTTGAGGAAATGGGCGGTGGGGGTGTCGAGTTTCGCGACGGATTCGGGGGGGCCCTGGGCGACGAGCTGGCCGCCATGTTTGCCGGCTTCGGGACCTAGGTCGAGGATCCAGTCGGCGGATTTGATGACGTCGAGGTTGTGCTCAATGACGAGAAGCGAGTGGCCGGAATCGACTAACTTTTGGAAGACGGTTAGGAGGTTTTCGATGTCGGAGAAGTGGAGGCCGGTGGTGGGCTCGTCGAGGATGAGGAGTTTGCCGACTGAAGTCGGCGTTCCAGATGAGGAGAGGAGCTGGCAGAGTTTGAGGCGCTGGGCCTCACCGCCGGATAGGGTGTTGAGGGGTTGGCCGAGCTTGAGGTAACCGAGGCCGACCTGGAGGAGCGGGTCAAGGGCGGTGAGGATTTGCTCGATGAGCCGGAGTTCCTTTTTGGAGTGATGGGCCTGGCGCTTGAAAACCGCCGCAACGTCGGCAACGGTTAGATCGAGCACATCGGCGATGGAGAGGCCGTTGTAGGTGTAGTCGAGCGTGGAGGATTTGTAGCGCTTGCCGTTGCAGTCGGGGCAGGTGACGTAGAGGTCGGAGAGGAACTGCATTTCGACTTTCTCAAAGCCATTGCCAGCGCAGCGGTCGCAGCGGCCTTCGCCGGAGTTGAAAGAGAAGAAGCCGGGCTTGAGTGCGGCGGATTTCCCAGCGTCGGTTTCGCAGAAAAGCTGGCGGAAGGGATCGAAGGCACCGAGGAAAACGGCGGGAGTGGAGCGCGGGGTGCGCGCGACGGCGGTTTGATCGACGAGCTCGACACCGCTGAGGTGATGGGAGCCCTTGAGTTCTTTGATGGGCGCCGCATCGCCTTCGGCTTCCTGACCTAACTTGCGGGCAAGGTTGAGGTAGAGGACATCATGGGCAAAGGTGGATTTCCCGGATCCGGAGACACCGGTGAGCACGGCGAAGAGACCGAGCGGGAGATCGACGTCGAGTTTTTTGAGGTTGTGGCGGGTGGCTCCGCGGATGGAGAGGAGTTGTTTGGTGGGCTTGCGGCGTTTTGCCGGGATGGGGATGGATTTGGTGCCATCGAGCCAGGGGAGAGTGCCGATTGATGATTTTTGATTTTTGATTTTTAATTTTTTAGAGGGCGTGGGTGGGCCTTGATAGATGAGGGTGCCACCGAAGGAGCCTGCGCCGGGACCGAGATCGACGAGGTGGTCGGCGGCTTGCATGACGGTCTGTTCGTGCTCGACGACGACGAGGGTGTTGCCCTTGTCGCGGAGGCCGTGCATGACGCCGACGAGGCGGTCGATGTCGCGCGGGTGGAGGCCGACAGTGGGTTCGTCGAGGACGAAGAGGGTGCCGGTGAGGGCGGCTCCGAGGCAGGTGGTTAAATTGACACGCTCAACCTCGCCACCGGATAGCGTGCGGGTGGTGCGGTCGAGGGTCAGGTAGCCGAGGCCGACTTGGTCGAGGTAGCCGAGGCGGGAGTTGATTTCAGTTAGAACAAGATCGAGTGTGGGATCGGACGGGCGATTTGAGATGTCAGATTTCAGATTTGAGAACCAAGGGTGGAGATCGCCGATGGAGAGTGACCAGAGTTCGGGGAGGGTTTTGTGATTTACCTTGAAGCAGAGGGACTCGGGCTGGAGGCGCTTTCCGCGGCAGGCGTCACAGGTGGTGTAGGAGCGGTAGCGGCTGAGGAAGACGCGGACGTGCATCTTGTAAGCCTTGGTTTCCATCCAGTCGAAGAAGCCTTTGACGCCATACCAATCGCCGGATTGCCAGAGGGCTTCGAGTTCGTCTAGGGTGAGGTTGTCGGTTTTGCGGTCGCCGTAGTAGATCCATTCCTGTTCGTCTTGGGATAGATCTTCGAAGGCGCACTTGATATCGACGTCGCGCTCCTTGCAGTTCCTAACAAGGTCGCGCTGGCATTCATCACCGCGCTCCCCTAGGAATGGTTTGATGGCTCCCTGGGCGATGGAGAGGGATGGGTCGGGGACGGCTTTTTCGAGGTCGATGCCGATGATGCGGCCGAAGCCGCGGCATTTCGGGCAGGCACCTAACGGCGAATTGAAGGAGAAGAGGGCGGCGGTGGGTTTGCGGAGAGTGAAGCCGGTTTTGGGATTGGTCCAGGTGGTGCTGAAGGATCTGAGATTTGGGATTTGAGATTTGAGATGGGTTGTGGCCTGAACGGTGGCGTGGCCTTTGCCGAGTGTGAAGGCGGCTTCGAGGGCTTCGAGCAGGCGGGAATTGTTTTCAGGCGTTACGGTGAGGCGGTCCTGGACGATGTGGATCACGGGCGGGATGAATCCCGCGCTCCAGTTTTCGTCGGTGCGGATGATTTGGCCGTCGAGGAGGATGCGGAGGTAGCCTTGGGCATTGAGGAAGGGGAGGATGTCTTCGGATTTTGAGTCCGGTGGGAGGGGGATGGGGAAAGTGATTAACACGGGCTTTCCCGCTAGGTTTTCCGTGGCCCAGGCGGCAGCAGATTCCGGGGAGTCGGGTTGGATGGTTTCGCCGGTATGCGGGTCGTAGCCGATGGCGAGACGGGCGAAGAGCAGCTTGAGGTAGTCGTTGATCTCGGTGAGTGTGCCGACCGTGGAGCGGGTGGTGCGGACGTGGTTTTTCTGCTCGATGGCGATGGCGGGCGGGATGCCTTCGATGTGATCGACGGCGGGCTTGTCCATGCGGTCGAAGAACTGCCGGACATAGGGCGAGAAGGTCTCGACGTAGCGGCGCTGGCCCTCGGCGTAGAGGGTGTGGAAGGCGAGTGAGGATTTCCCGGACCCGGACGGGCCGGTGACGACTGTCAATTTCCCGAGGGGAATATCGAGGTCGAGGCCTTGAAGGTTGTGCTGCCTGCAACCGCGTAAAACGATGGAAGGAGAGATGGAACTGGAGTTATTTTTCTGATCTGCGCGGGGCACGGCGCAGCCTAAGTGGGAATCATCCGCACGCCAACCGAAGTGTGCGCGCGGAGGCGAAAAGTTTACCGATCACTCGTCGTCATCCGAAGAATCCATTACGTCGGGATCAAGGCCGAGCATCAGGGCGACAAAGTAGCCTTTCTGTTTTTTGGTGAGTTCGATCTCCTGCTTGATGAGTGCGATGGCTGCGGGGTCGTTCTCGGTTTGAAGCCGCTCGATTTGTTTCTCCAAGCCGAGTATGTAGGTTGCAGAGTGGACGGATAAAGCCTGCTGGAACGAATCCTCAATTTTGTTTTGAAAACCTAGAAACTCCTCGAAGATTTCATCGACATCGGGAATGTCCGAAAGGTCGTAGTCCACTTCGACAGGGATCTGGCTGCCATCCTCAGCCCAGGATTTCAGGTTTTCCTCAAGGGCTCCCATCACCTGGATCCGGCCCGATTCGAGCTTGCGAACCTGACGCTCGAGCTTCACACCGAATTCGCTAAAATTCTCTCTCAAGTTCGAATCGCGACTCGTGATCGCAGGCTTCGCCTTTCCCCGCATGATATTCCGTGCCCGCTCGAAAAACCCGGGAACGTCAAATTTTGGCTGCTTTGCAATGGGCTCTGGGGCGGGCTCTTCCGGTTCCTCAACCACAATAGGCCTAGGCTTCGGTGCCACCTTGAGGTCGGACGGCCGATCCAGATCCGGGTCCGGCTCCTCGGAGAGATCCCCCGTAGATGAAGAAACTTCCGGAATGATTGCGGATACCGGTCCCGAGTTCGATGGTCCGGCGGGCATCGGCTTTTCGGGGGGGACCAGGCTGCTGCGGTAGAAATAGACGCCCGCACCGATGGTGACCACAGCCAACAGCAATATGAACGCGGGGAATCCTGAGGAATTTTTTGCTTTCACCACCCGCCGCGGCTGGAGTGGGGCTGCCACCCGTGGGCCGGCGTGGCCACGGCCTCCCGGTGCCGGTGCCCTGACGACACTCTTGGCGGCGGAGTTGGCGATGACGGCGAGATCCTTCGCCATTTCCGCAGCGCTGGAATAGCGCCCGGCGGGGTTGTTGTGGGTGGCCCGGCGCACAATCACATCAAAGCGGCGGTCACAATGCACGATGGCCGACGGCGGGCGCGGATCGTCTGCAGGCAGTTTGCCGGTGAGAAGTTCATGCAGCATCACGCCGACGGAAAAGATATCCGCACGATAATCTACGGAATGCGGCGCATTGACGACTTCCGGCGCAGTGTAGTGGGGGGTTCCGAAAATTTCCTCGCCCTCTTGGATTTTCCGTTCGATCGGGCGGGCGAGCCCGAAATCCCCGATCTTGGGTTGGGCATTGAGATCCAACAGGATGTTAGACGGCTTGATATCGCGGTGAATGATGCCGTTTTCATGGGCATGCGCCAGCCCGTCGCAAACGGCGGAGACCAAGCGGATGACCTCGCGGGAATCAATCGCCCGGCCGTGAGCCGAATGGTAAATGGATTTCCCCTTCACGAACTCCATGATGATGTAGAGCATCCCGCCGGCCTCGCCGAAATCGTAAACGCCGATGAGATTCGGGTGATTGAGACGGGCCATGGCCTTCGCCTCGGCTTCGAAGCCTTCACAGAAAGCGGCATCTTTGCTAAACTCTTGCGGCAGGATTTTCAAGGCGACGATGCGATCCAAGGACTTTTGGACCGCGCAATAGACCGCGCCCATCCCGCCGGTGGCGATGAGGCTTTCAATTTCATATCCCGGAAATAGCTTGTTGAGCTCGGCAGGGTCCGGGGCTTGGAAGCCGGCATGTGCTGGGGAATCGCTCATAGGAACAAAGAAAACGGGGGAGTATGAATCTCGTCGCGCGGAGGTTAAACTTGATAGATACAAAATATCAAGTTTAATGATCTTCCTCGCAATACGACGCGTTCCCACACCGATTGTTGCGAATTTCGCCGGCGAAACGGTGCTTGCCCATCCTGCCTTAAATCAGGGATCACTCTGAAGCATGAACGAAGCGGAAGTGATGAAAATTTGCGGTGAAGCGGGGATTCGGCGGATGGTCGCCGCATTCTACCGACGGGTCCGGACCGACGAACTGATCGGCCCGATGTATCCGGAACAGGACTGGGAAGGTTCGGAAGAGAGGCTGGCGGAGTTCCTTTTGTTCCGGCTGGGCGGCTCGACCCGCTATTTGGAAATGCGCGGACACCCCCGGCTGCGGATGCGACACATCACGTTCCACATCGGGATGGCCGAGCGCGACCGCTGGCTGGCTCTGATGACTTCAGCGATGGAGGAGACGGAGATCCCGGAAATCGCCCGCGGTTTTCTCGATCCGTTTTTCGCCCAAGTTGCCGATTTCATGAGAAACCACCCGGAACCACCCGTTCAGCCGAGTGGCGCGTGATACACGATCCATTCCGGGATTTTAATCGCCGTGTTATAGAGCATGTGGAGAGCGATCACCGTGGTGAGTGATCCGGTGGAGGCGTAAAGCAGAGCGCAGGTGAGACCGAAAACCGACACACTCGCGAGGCCATAGCCGTCGTAAAAATGCAGCACCGCAAAAATGAGCGCTGACAAAGCCGCCGCGGGGATCACGCCCAGGCGATTCCAGAACGAGCGGAAAAGCACCCCACGATAGAGGATTTCCTCGGCCAACGGGGCCAGCAGACAGGCAGAAACGACGCTGAATGCCAAGCCCCACGCGCCGGCGTCGCTCAAACGGAGTCCTCCTCCCGGGTCGGTGGCGGCATTAGCCCCGAGAGTGATTCGCAGGATCTGGTCCACGATGATCAGCCATGCAAAAATCCCGAAGATCGCCCGCCAATGCACTTCCCGGCCCAGCCCGAGCACTCGGCCGGCGTGGGATAGCTTCCTGAAAAGCAGGCCCAGCGCAATCAGCGCCGGCAGGATCCGCGCGGCGGAATCCAGCAAAATCCCCATCAGCGGCGACAAGCCCGGCAGCGCCGCGATGCCCAACTCCAGGGTCATGCTGAAACCAATCCACGCCAGCGTCGCCACCATGAATACCAGCAGCCCGAGCGAGAACGGCCAAGCACCGCCGTAGCCATTCGACTTCACAAACAGCACGTTTTTCATGCGCATCAGCACCCCCGGCAATAGGAACAGCCCCACCAAACCCAGCAACCAGACCGCCAACCTCGCGAAGATCGCACGCCCCCTCAACTGAAGCCCATCCTCGCCATACGCCCTCCTCCAATTCACCACGGGTTGGGCGTCATTCTCCCAGTCTTCGATCAATTTCGCCTGCCACCATGTGCCGCGGTGATTGGCCAGCTGATGCGATCCTTCCGAAAAATTTGAAATTGCCTGCCCTTGCAGCACTTCGCCGAGTGTTTGTGAAATTGGCAGCCCTTCCTGCACCGCCTTGATGATTGCGAACGCCTCCAGTCCACGCAGGCTGATCGACTCATCCGCCGCGAGTTTTTTAAAAACCACCAAGGCGTCGCGGCGCACCGCAGCCGGCTCGTCCACTGCCGCCAACCACCGCAACCAAGGCAGATCCCCGGACATGGTGTCGGCCAATCGCAAATCGCGGTCGATTTTCACCAGTGCTACGTCCTCGGTGCCCGGTTGATAGCCCTGGGACTCGCCAAAATAGTGATCCCACAGCCAAATCCCGAGAATGAATGCCAACAGCGCAATCAACGGCTCGGGGTATTCCCGTCTCAGAATGGCCCGGTAGGGATTTCCCGACGAAATTGGAGTGACTGACGTTTTTTTAATAACCCCCCGACTTTTTGTGAAATTTACAAAAAAGCAAGCGTCTCTTGATCATCTTCCAAACTGAATAAATTCCTCCAGTGCGATTCAACTTTTCCATTGGCGGCAAGGCCAAGCCGCCGCAGTTTGAGCGCGAAGCCACTCCGCCATGCCCGATCCCACCGAATTTGTCCTCACCACCTGTTTTCTGGCGGCCTTGGGCATCTTCGGAGGAACCGCGCTGGTCCGCCAATTTCTTGGGAAAAATACGATACCTGTCCTACCAGTTCCTGCCGTTCCCGGAAACGAGGAGTCGCCTTATCCTCCCGTTCCCGGAAACGAGGAATCGCCCTACCAATCACCCGTTTACGCCACCGCCCCACCGCCACTGCCTGTGGGCCAAGTCCCCACGGGATTTTACCGGCCATCGGATTTGCTCGGAATTGGCCTGATTTACCTGATCTTTTTCGCGCTGGTGATCGGCTCGGTGCGGGCGTCCGAAACCAAGGAACTGGTGCTCAATCCCGCCAACCTGCTCACTTCCATCGGCTTCCAATTCATGATCGCGGGGATCGTGACCATGCTGGTGCTCAAGCGCGTCCGTCCGGTCGAGTGGCTCGGCCTGCGCTGGAAATCGTGGCCGTGGGTGTTCCTGATCGCGCCCGCCACGGTTTTTTCGATGTGGATCCTCTTCGGCGCGCTGCAATACGGCGGCTACATGCGGTGGATCGAGTCGCTCGGTGTGGAATCGGTTCAGGAAACCGTGAAACTGCTGCAAACCGCCACCGATCCCGTCATTCTCGGACTGATGGCCTTTGCCGCCGTCATCGCCGCCCCGCTTTGCGAGGAAATCGTCTTCCGCGGCTACCTCTACCCCGCTGCGAAAAAATTTGCGGGACCGTGGGCGGCCGGGATCTTCTCCGCCCTGATTTTTGCCTCTGCCCATGGCAGTTTGAGCGCGCTGCTTCCACTTTTTGTTTTCGGCCTGGTGTTGGTCTTCATTTACGAAAAAACCGGTTCGCTGTGGGCCCCCATCGCCGTGCATTTCTGCTTCAACGGCGCGACGGTGGTCGTGCAAATGGCCGTGCGCTTTCTCGATGTTCCGATCGAACCGATGCCGTGAAATCCCTCCGCGACATTGGCGAGGACGCCTTGATTGAGAGACTCATCACCCTCGTCCCCCGCAGCGCTGACGTCGCCGCAGGTCCCGGCGACGACTGCGCGGTGATCGATCCCGGGGCGGACTCCCCCACCCTGCTGCTGTTGAAAACCGATGCGCTCGTCGCTGGAATTCACTACCTTCCCGATGCCCCACCGCGCTCGGTCGGCTGGAAAGCGGCGGCCCGCGTGGTTTCAGACTTCGCCGCGATGGGCGGGCACCCCGAACAATTCCTCATCACTCTCGCACTGCCCGGAGAAACCGCGGTCGACTGGGTGGAACAGCTTTACCGCGGCATTGGCGATTGTTTGGAAAAATTCGGCGGGCTGCTCGCTGGCGGTGAAACCTCCAGCGTGCCCGCCGGATCCGCCGCCGTGATCTCGATCGCCGCCACCGGCAGCGTCCTGCGGGAACACCTAACACTCCGCTCGACCGGCCGACCAGGACAAGCGCTGTTGGTGACCGGAAATCTCGGCGGATCGATTGCCGGAAAACATCTGAATTTCACCCCACGGATCAAACAAACCGATTGGTTGGTATCTCATTACAAACCCACCGCGATGATGGATCTTTCCGACGGTTTGGCCAAGGACCTGCCGCGTTTGGCGGCGGCGGCGGGCTGCGGATTTGTGGTGGACCGGGCGGCGCTGCCGATCACGTCCGGCTGCTCGGTGGCGCAGGCGCTGGGCGATGGCGAGGACTTTGAGATGTTATTGGCGATCGATGCGGAGAAGGTGCCCGCGCTGCTGGCTGCGTGGCCGTTTCCGGACATCCCGCTCACCCGGATCGGCCGGTTGGTGGAAGCGGACGAGGGAGATTCCCTCACCGGCGGGTGGGAGCACTTTCGCGGTGGCGGGAGTTGAATGTTTGGACCCCGGGAACGCCAACGTCCTCGTTGGCATGAGAATGAGGGGGCAACGGGGTGTCGTTTGCGGCTTTTTCGTTGGCTTTCCATTCGCTGTGCCGA
>JBBECN010000255.1:0-11425 GCA_040881795.1 Akkermansiaceae bacterium | reverse complement strand
CGTTGTTTGCGGTGCTCGATGGATTGGCCGATGCGGCGGGTGAAAAAATCGAGGTCGAGGTCTTGTTTGCGGCGGGAGAACCGGCGGGCGACGATTTGCGAGAGCGGATTGTAGATCGCGGTGCCGAGCGGGCGATCGCGGAAGTCCTTGAGGGTGATGACGTCACCAGGTTGCGGATTGCCGAAGGATTTTTTGATCTCGGTGGCGTAAATCCACTCGTGACCGTGAAAAATGCGTGCTCGGGGTGCGATGATGATGCCTGCCATGGGGCGGGAATCTCTGCCGGGAATGGTCGGATTGTCGAATACGAATCGAAAGAAGAGTGAACTCTGGCAAGATTTTCCCTTGATCCGACCCGCCATAATCCCTAGGCCAATGGCTACCAACCATGGGACAACAATCTAAAAAGATCATCAAACGCCGTCGCCGCGCCGATTATTTGAAGCGCAAAGCAGAACTGGCAAAGCTCGGCGGTATCGTAAAGAGACCAGCCGTCAAGAAGGCGGAAGTTGCTAAAAAGGCCCCGGCCAAGAAGGCTGCCGCTAAAAAGGCACCTGCCAAGAAGGTGGCGAAGAAAGTCGCCGACGAGGCGGTCGTCGATGCTGCGGTTGAGGCCCCCGTCGAGGCGGTTGAGACCACTGAGGCGGTTGAGACCACTGAGGCGGCTGAGACCACTGAGACCACTGAGACCACTGAGACCACTGAGACCACTGAGGCTGCTGCTCCCGAGGTATCGGAAGCCGCTCCTGAGGCGACTGAAGCTGAGGATTCCTGAAATCTTCCGGCTCACGCCAATGAAGTTTTAAAGAGCCACTCTGGAAAGAGTGGCTCTTTTTTTTGGGTGAGCGGGCAGTTGACGCGCAGGCCAGCTGCGCACATGCTACGCCCATGCAGGCCACGGTGAATTACAAGATCGGCAATGAAAAGCTGGTGAAGGTGCTGGAAGGCGCGTCATCGCACTTGCGCGGATTGCTGGACCGGCAAGGGCGGTCTGACGGCGCGCTTCGGATCGCGGTGGTCGGCGGGGGTTGCTCGGGATTGCAATACAAGATGGATCTCGTCGATGGCCCGCGCGACCGCGACATTCTGGTGCCGAGCAACGGGGTGAATGTGGTGATCGACCCGAAAAGCGCACTTTTTGTCAGTGGCAGCGAACTGGATTTTTCCGATGACTTGCAGCAGGGTGGTTTCAAGGTGAGCAACCCGAATGCGGTGGTCACTTGTTCGTGTGGCGAGAGTTTCGCCGCTTGAGCGGTGACCGGTGAGTCCAACGCAAGGCAAGGATCGGGGTTGATTTATTCGAGGAACCGCAGAATCTTCCGAGCAATGAAATTTTCGTGTGTTGTGATTGCCACAGGTCTCTCCGCTTTCGGATGGATCCCGGCAGCAACGCCTCAGTCTGCGGGCGATGCCGCGGCGGTGGCGCCCGCCACTTCGCTCGATGCCCTGATTCGCAATCTCGCGGATCCCAGTTTTAAAACCCGCGAGGAGGCGACCTGCCAAATTTGGAGGGTCGGCGAGGGGGCCTTGGCTGCGTTGGAAGCTGCGGCGGCCGTCGGTGACGATCCGGAAATGACTTACCGGGCGGGTGAGTTGATCCGCAAAATCGAGCTTTCAATCACCCCCGAGACCGATTCGGTGATCGTCGCATTGATCGAGCGTTACGCCAAGGCCTCGCCCAACGAGCGGCTCAATCTGCTTAACCAACTGACCAAAAAACGGGCGTGGAGGCAGATTCTCAAGTTGTATGCGACGGAGAAAGACCCGGAACTGCAAGCAAGGTTGCAAAGTTCGGCCAAGGAAGTCGCCGTGCATGCGGCGCGCGAGTGCCTGATGGTGGACGATCTCGCGAGCGCCAAGGAATTTTTGGAAATGGCCCCGGCGGATGCGACGGGCCTGATGGCTCTGGCGGAATTTCACCGCAGCCAAGGGACCTTGGCGGAAGAATTGAAACGAGCCGGGGCGCTCGCCGGGAGAAATTCGGATGCTTGGCAACTCGCGCTTCATCGGGCAGCTGGCGACTTGGAGGTGGCGCGTGATTTCGCGACGGCGGCGGGTGAATCCCGGATCAGCACGGCGATGTCCGTGCTGTTGGGCGATCCTCTCCCGTGGCTGCGAGCGGATCTCGCTGCCAGCAGGGAAAACCCAATTCGCAAGGCATACACCTCAATTTCGATCAACAAGTGGCAGGGCCGGGCCGTCCGGCCGTCGGAGTTGGACCCGCTGCTCAAAGCGGTCGGCAACCGCAATTCCACCGACCGACAACACGCGATCAATTGTTTGTTTCTCCTCGGCGAAGCGCGCTTGGCGGAGTTGGCCATTGCGAAAAACTCGCCATTTTCCGCATTCAAACACTTTGAGGCGCTCGAACGCATCCCCGATGCACTCAAAGCGCTCAACCTAGACCCCGAAACGCCTGACTTTACCACTTGGGTGGGCAAGCGCATCGATCATCTGTTCAATGAGGATGCCGATGAGGACGGTGATATTTCCGAAGAAACCGAGCAGCTGGTGGGCATGGCCAATTTTCTCGAACGCCGCGGCTTGGATGACGCATCCGCCGATGCCTATTTCAAACCGCTGGCACGTCTGGCAAACGAGGACTCGGCCATCTTCACCGACTTTCTAGCAAGGCTGTTCGGCAATGAGGAAAGTCTGAGTGGAGCCCCCCAACTGGCGAAGCGCAAGGGCATCGAGTGGGCGGGGGAGGATCCCGGACGCTGGACCGAGCTCGTCCACGCCGCTCTTGGTGAAGAGGACGAACCGCTGGTCTGGTGGGATTGGCTCGCGGAGTTGGACCCCAAGGCGAGCCGTCAGGAGCGTTTTGATGCGATGCTCGCTTTGTTTGACATCGGTGCCGATCCATCAAGGTTGCGGGCCAAGTGGCTTGCCTTGGCTTGGGACGCAGTGGACCAGGCCCCAGAGGAAAAACAGCCGGCGCTCATCGTCAGGCTTTCCTACGTTTCCACCCGCCTCTCGAGCAGAGGCGGCAACGTCGAACAATGCCTCAAGGCATGGGATCGACTTCCCGAGACGAAGCGCAACGACATCTTCTGGGGTGGGCACATTCTCAATCTATCCGCCGCCGACCGCTGGGATGAGGCCGCCGGGATTTTCATCAAACAGGTCGAGAGACTCGCCGAGTTGGAGCAGGAGCCCCGGCCGGACCTCTACGCTTATGCTGCCGCCTGCCTGCGGCAATCCGGGCGGCAAGAGGAGGCCGCAAACTATGATTCTCTAGCAGACAAACTTGCCTTGGGCAGCGTCGAGTATTCGATCCAGATCGGTCATGCCTACGCTTACGGTCGCGATTACAAACGGGCGCTTGAATGGTGGTCGCGTGCGACGCGCACCTCGGATCCGGAGAGCGTCGAGTTTGCCACCGCGCTCCAACTCATCGAAAGCCTGTTGTTGGACGAAGGCGACTGGAAATCGGCCGCTGCCATTTCCGAAGTGCTCGCCCAGACGTATTCGTCGCCGGACTATGTCAGCCTGCCGGCCATTTCGCTTCTCCGCCAGCGCTTGCAGGCGGACATGGCCCAAGCGCTCAATCGACTCAAGAGCGACCGTGATACATCCATTGCGACTCTGGAAAAGTGCCATCAGCTGTTTCCGAGTGATGGCTCGTTGGCCGATCATTTTTTCCCTGCACTGCGGAAAGTCGGTCTAACGGGCGAACTCGACAAGTGGTTCAATATTTCGTGGGATCTCATCGCGAAGGTGGTCGAACGCTACCCGGCATCGGATAATTCATTCAACACCGCTGGCTGGCTCGCCGCGCGGGCCCGGCTCAAGCTGGACCTAGCGCAGGATTATTTGGATAAAGCCCTGTCCATGAACCCCGAGCAGCCCGCCTACCTCGATACCATGGCCGAAATCCAGTTTGCCAAGGGCAACCGCAAGAAGGCCCTCGAATGGTCGCAAGGTGCCGTCAACTTCGCCCCTCAGGATTCTCTGATTCGCCGGCAGCATGAACGCTTCCGCAGCGCACCCCTGCCGCGATAAATACGTCATCATCTAACGCTGTAGGCAACGCATCGCTTGACACCGGGCCTCGGGTAATGCGGGATTCCCTTCCCATGGCCAAACTTTCGATTCGCGATCTCGATGTATCCTCCAAAGAAGTCCTCATGCGTGTGGATTTCAACGTGCCCCTCAAGGACGGTGCCATCACCGATGACACCCGCATTCAGGCTGCGGTTCCTTCCATCAAACAACTGATTTCCGGCGGTGCCAAATTGGTCCTCTGCTCGCATTTGGGACGCCCAACCGCCGGCCCGGAGGCGAAGTTCTCGCTGGCTCCCGCCGCCGCCCGCCTGGGTGAAATCCTCGGCCAAGCGGTCAAGCTCGCTCCCGATTGCATCGGCGAGGAAGTCGTCGTCCTGCGCGCCGCCCTCCAGCCGGGCGAAGTCCTGATTCTCGAAAACACCCGCTTCTATCCGGAAGAGGAAAAGAATGATGCCGCCTTCGCCGAGAAGCTCGCAGGCAGCGCGGAGATCTACGTGAACGACGCGTTCGGCACGGCCCACCGCGCCCACGCCTCCACCGAAGGCGTCACCCATTTTGTCACCCAGAGCGCGATGGGGCTTCTCATGGAACGCGAGTTGGAATACCTCGACGGCAAGCTCCAGAACCCGGAAAAACCCTTCCTTGTCATCATGGGCGGCGCCAAGGTTTCCGATAAAATCCAAGTCATTTCCGCCCTCATGGAAAAGGCTGACGCCTTCCTCATCGGTGGTGCGATGGCCAACACCTTCCGCAAGGCCCAAGGCTACGAAGTCGGCAACAGCCGCGTCGAAGCCGATAAACTCGATCTCGCCCTCGAAATCCTGGCAAAAGCCGAAGCCAAGGGCGTGCGCTTCCTGCTTCCCGCCGACACCCGCGTCACCCAGGAATTCAAAGAAGGCGCCGCAACCCAGGTCACCGCCCCCTACGAACAAGGCGGCGAGACCCCAGCTGGCTGGGAAGGCATCGACATCGGCGATGTCGCCATCGAAGAATTCTCCAAGGAAGTCGCCAAAGCGAAAACCATCATCTGGAACGGTCCGATGGGCGTGTTCGAACTCGAAAGCTTCGCCAAAGGCACCCGCGCCATCGCCGAGGCCATGGCCAAGAGCGATGGGGTCACCATCGTCGGCGGCGGCGATTCCGTCACCGCCGTGAATAAATTCGGCCTTGATGATCAAATGACTTTCATCTCCACCGGCGGCGGTGCATCCCTCGAATTGCTCGAAGGCAAAGTCCTTCCCGGCGTGGCCGCTCTCACCGACATCTGATTCTATCCCCACCCCCAACATCAACACCCGCACACCCATGAACCGTAAGCCGATCTTCGCCGCCAACTGGAAAATGAACAAGGGAGCTTCCGAGACGGAAGACTTCATCAAGAGCTTCCTCTCGAAAATCCAAGGCCAGAACCTCGCCTGCGAAATCGTGATCGCTCCGCCATTCGTTTCCCTTCCGAAACTGGCCGACCTGCTCCACACCGCCACCGCCGTCCAGAATGCCCACGCCATCCAAATCGGCGCGCAAAACTGCTCGGAATACGACTCCGGCGCATACACCGGCGAGGTCAGCGTGCTGATGCTGCGCGAGTTTTTCGTCCACTACGTCATCCTCGGCCACAGCGAGCGCCGCGCGATCTTCGGCGAGACCGATGCCACCATCAACGCCAAGATCAAAAAGGCCCGCGAAGCCAATTTGAAGCCGATCTTCTGCATCGGTGAAACTCTCGCCGAGCGCGAAGCCGGTCACCTCGAAACCGTCCTCCGCACCCAAATCACCGGTGGGCTACTCGACATTTCCGAAAAAGATCTCGCGGAAACCGTCATCGCCTATGAACCCGTCTGGGCGATCGGCACCGGCGTCACCGCCACCTCCCAGCAGGCGCAGGACGCTCACGCCTTCGTCCGCTCCGTCATCGCCGAGCTCTACGGCGCCGACGCAGCCGCTAAAATTCGCATCCAATACGGCGGCAGCGTGAAGCCCGGCAACGCTGCCGAACTCATGGCCTGCCCCGACATCGACGGTGCCCTCATCGGTGGTGCCGCCTTGGAACCCCAAAGCTTCTTCGAAATCATCCGCAACGGCTCGGCCGAGTAATCACTCATCCCGGCGGGGTGGGGGAGGCCTTCGGGTTTTCCCCACCCCGCTTTTTTGTTTGGGCTTTTCACCCCGAAACACGCGCATTAGGTTGCGCCCATGTTTGGCACCGCCCGCGTCCTCGCCCTCGCACTTCTCCTGCTCAGCTCCTCGTCCTTCGCCGATCACGTCATCGTCACCGGCGGCCCGGCTCTCAGAAAGTGGGAAAACTTGCGTGTCACCGACGATCAGCACGACCGCTGGTGGGCCAATTTCGTCCGCGCCGCCACCCTCCGGATGGCGGAAATCCGGCTCGCTTACGGGTCCGATGCGCCCATCGTCTGGTTGGTCTTTCAACCAGGCTATCAGACCCGCGGCCGCGAGGATGGCAAACCCTACACCACCTGGATCGCCGAGCAGGCTGCCAAACGCCGCGTCACCCTCATCTGGTTCAGCAGCTCCAGCGGGTTTCTCCAAAACCTCAATTCCCGCCCGCGCGGCTCCATCAAATCCTTTGACTTCTTCGGCCACTCCAACAAACACGCCTTCATGTTCGATTACGGCAATGACATCATGGCCGCATCCACCGCATGGCTCCACGAGCGCGACCTCCCACGCATCAAAGCCAGCATTTTCGATCGCAGCGCTTACTGCAAAAGCTGGGGCTGCCACACCGGCGAGAGCATGAGTGCCGCTTGGAAAAAGGCCACCGGGGTCGCTCTCGAAGGTGCCCGCGGGCCCACCACCTACACGGTTGTCGGCCAAGGCAAAATGCCCGTCGTTCGCGGCAGTTGGGTGAGGTGATCGTTGCGAGGTGCGCCGCGTCGATTATTTCACGGGCGTAAGGATGAAGTCCTTGATAGTCACTCCTCGGCTGCCTTCTTTGAGTTCGAAGAGAATTTGGTTTTGTCCTCGTGACAGAGAGACTTCGGCCGGTTTGGTTTCCTCCCACATGCCAACGGGGTAGGGCACATCGGTTTCGATCGGTAGTTTGGAGTCTTCGGTGGTGAATGAAATCTTCTGCCCATCCTGCACCGTGCTCACCCGGGCGGTCAGCGCATATTTCCCGGCCTGCGGGACATCCGCCACATAGACGGCTTTGAAACCACTGCTGCGCCCGCAGATCTCTGACGCTCCAGAGCACACCCGCCGCTGGTGCCCCGCTCCCTCGCATCCGCCGCGCACCATCTTTCCGCTTCTTTGTAAATCGCTCCCGTGTAGCGGCGAAAAACTCATTTATTTCATAATTTGTCTGGGATTTTGTGAAGACTGGAGGAACGGGGATCTCATGGAATTCGATGGATTTCGCGGCAATGACCGGAAATACGACCAAGGTCTCATGGGTTCGCTGCGTTCCGGCCGCTTGACAAAAACCAACCTGCCCGCCTCCTTAGCCCTTCGACATTATGAAGTCCTTCACCACAGTTGCCACCCTCCTCGCGCTCGCCGGGGCCATCACACCCGCCAACGCACAGGTCACCTTCGGTCCGGTCCTGGCCGGTCCCGGCCAGAGTGTCCGCCTCGTCAGCCGCAGCACCACGACGGGTGGCACCATCCAGGTGGAAAAAGACGGCCGCACCAGCAACGGCACCATTGTCCTCGCGCGCGACCGCGAGCTTTCCTGGACTTTCCGCAATCCAGGTCCCGACGGCAGCTTGCGCGGCATGGTGACCATCGCCAATATTGCCAGCCACTCCAGCGTGACGCTCGATGGCAAGAAGGATGAAAAAGACGACGCCAGTCCGCTCAACGGCAAAATGTTCGCAATGAGCAAACCCGTCACCGGCGACTGGAAATTCGAACTCGACGGCTCGGTGCCGCTGCGGCGGATCGAAAATGAAATCGCCGAACTCACGATCTATCTGAAACGCAAGTGGTATCCACAACGCAAAGTCAGCCTCGGCGAGTCATGGGAATTCGATCCTGCATGGATTCGCATGATCATCGAGCGCGACCTCAAAAACGCACAAACTATCGGCACCATGAGCTTGCGGCAAATCCGCCACACAGCTGGCAGGGACGTCGCCGTCATCGATATTTCCATCCGCAGCAGTGGCGGTGAATTCCGCGCCGATGGCACCGAAGTCTCCAGTCAGGTCGAGCTCAGTGGCCAAGTCTTGGTCAATTTGAAAACCATGTTGGAGGAATCGCTGGAGCTCAAAGGCACGGTGGTCACCCGCACCGGGAAACCCGGCGAAAGCAAAACTGTCACCCTGCCGCTGCACTTGCAGGTCACCAAAACGCTCGTCGGCAACTGAGCCTCCCCAGCGTCATCCGCACATCGATATTCATTAGAATCATCCTTCCCCTCAACCGGGAAGGCTGTTTGCTTATCCTAGCAACCGACCCTGTGTAAGTTAAACCAAGGAGAAGGACCTCGGGTTATTATCCTTGTTGCTTGTCGGGATATGCCGATGGTCGGGCTGGAAATGTTGGAGGATACTTCGGTCTATGGGTTGGCGTTGTTGGCCGCGTTTTGCATTGGCATGTCGAAGGCCGGGTTTAGCGGGATTTCGATGGTTTCGGTGATTTTGTTGGCGGAGATTTATGGGGCCAAGGCGTCGGTCGGGTTGGCGCTGCCGCTGTTGATTGCGGCTGATTTGATGGCATATCCGGCGTTCTTGAAACACGGTTCCTGGCGACCGGTTTGGCGATTGCTCGGGCCGGCGCTGGTGGGATTGGCGATCGGATGGTGGATGCTGGCTGAGATTTCCAATGCCGATGCGCGGCGGGTGATAGGCAGCTGTGTGTTGGCGATGGTCGGGTTGCAGGCGGTGCGGCGGTGGCAGCCGGTTTTTTTTGATCGACTGGCGGATTCGCAGGGTTTCGGTCTGGGAGCCGGGGTGATGGGTGGGTTTTCTACCATGTTGGCAAACGCGGCGGGGCCGGTGGTGCAGCTTTATCTGATGGCACGCAGAGTCCCGAAGATGGAGCTCATCGGGATTGGCGCACGGTTTTTCCTGTTGATCAACTTGATCAAGGTGCCGTTGAACGGGCGCTTGGCGTTGATCAACGAGGCGAGCCTGTGGGAAAACGCCCGTTTGCTGCCGGGGGTGATTGTTGGGATCTTCGGTGGCAGGTGGCTGGTCCAGCGGGTGCCGCAGGCGGCATTCGAGTGGATGGTGGTGATTTTTTCAACGATCGCCGGGCTGCGGTTGGTCTTTTGGTGAGCGCACTCAGCCCCAGGTGTTGTCCTTGAGTGCTTTGAATGCCTGCCACGCAAACATGGCGAGGAAGATCGGAAACAGGATCGAGCCGGTCAAATAGTACATCAAAAGCCCGGCGGTGACGGCGACGATGATGCTGATCCAAAGGGTGATTTTAATCCGCTCCGGACCGAGCAGGGCATTAAGCATTTGGCCGCCGTCGAGGGGAATGACCGGGAGTAAATTAAGGATCGCCCAGAAAAAGCTGATGCGCATCAAGGTTCCCAGAAAGTAGGCTCCATTTTGATTCATTTGTTCGGGCAGCATACGAAACAAACCCATCACCAGCAGGCCGAGCACGATCTGGATCGCCGGGCCGGCGGCGGTTACCAGAAAGCTCTGCCGGCGATTCAGCCGCACGCCTGTGAAAGCCGCGTAGCCACCGAAGGCCTGAAGCGTGATCCGGCTGTGAGCCCCGTAAGCACGGGCACTGAGCGCATGGCCGAGCTCGTGAATCAGGATGGAAACGAAACCAGCGATCACAAAAAGCAAGATTCTGAAAATTTCCGCAGAAGAATCCGCTCGCAAGGCACCACCGATAATGACGAGGGTCACCCAGAAAAAAGGCTGGACTTCAACGGGGATTCTAAAGATCGAAAAACGAATCATGCGCGCCTTGGTTATGGGAGGATTGGACGGAAGGCAAGAGCGGGAGAAAATTTCAGAGCGTGCAATCGTTTGCGGTTTCTTGACCTCGCCAACTTCCGAAGTTATCCAATGCATGGCGATTGGAGGTTTTCCAAGGTCTTTCGCCCGACAACAAGCTGATTCCCGGTATCCATGCGCGACTTATCACCCAATCTCAGCGTTTTTTCGAGTGCGGTGCTTGCTCTGCTTTCCGCATCCTGCGCGGCTCCCCATCACACTTCCCAGATGGTGAAAAAGGCACCTCGGGTGATGCACGAGTGGTATGACGATGGCGGCCCAGACAGAGTTTCGATCCAAATCAGTCTGAAGGATCAAATCGCTGAGTTCAAGCGGGGTGATCGTGAGATTGGCTGGTGTTATGTGGCCACCGGCAAGGAAGGCCATGGCACGAGTGACGGCACCTACAAGATCACCGAAAAAATCGAAGACAAGTATTCGAACCGTTACGGTTGGATCGAGGATGAGTTCGGCAACGTCGTGGATGGAGATGCCCGTTACAACGACAAGGTGCCGGAAGGCATGGCTTACGTCCCGGCCCCGATGCCTCACTGGATGAGGCTCACCAGCTACGGAATTGGCATGCATGGCGGCCTCATTCCAGACCCTGGGAAACCGGCATCCCACGGTTGTATTCGCCTGCCGAAGGAATTTGTCCCCATCCTCTTCGATGCCGTGATGGTAGGTACCACGGTGACGATCACCCATGCACCCAGCACCCAAGGACCAAAATCGGAGGGCTTGTATATGCCGTCGCCTCACGAGCTCCCGAGGCAAAGGCCGGGCGGCGACTATCGGGAGATCGAGAGCAGGCCGGCAACCGAATCTGATTTCAGGAGGTCGCCTCGGCCGCTTCGGACGCCTTTGTCGGATCCGTTCGAGGTCTATTGAGGCTGCCAATCGACTCAAAACAAAACCCGCTCGGAGGCAGCCTCCGGAGCGGGTTTCTTTTGTCTTGGCTGTGCCCAAAGGCGCGGATTCGCTTATGGCTGGGCGGGTACGTAAAGTTCCGAGCCTTTGGCCAGCACGGTCGTGTTTCTGAGATCCAGCCCGTTGAGGGCATTGAGTCGATCGGTGTCGGTTCCGTATTGGGATGCGAAGTCGCCGTAGGTCATTTCACCATCGATGGTGATCGGCAGGAACTTTTGATCCGAAGTGGCGGACGGGGTTTCCACCGCAGCGGCGGCTGCCGTTTCGGTGACCGGTGCGGGTGCCTTGGGCGCGGAAATCGTTGTGTTTGCGGCTGAGGCCAAAGGTTTTGGAGCGGGGGGCGAGGCGATTGCCGGGCTGGAGGTGGCGGCGTCGAGATGGATTGTTTGGCCGACGAGCAGCGCGTTCGGTTTCACCGAAGGATTGGCGGCGATCAAACTGGCAACGCTGACCTTCTGTTTGTGGGCAATTCTGGAGTAGGTGTCACCGCTGCGGATTTGGTAGGTTTTTCCGGTTGAGGCGGTTGAGGCGGGGGAGGCGGGGGAGGCGGGGGAGGCGGCAGC